>CAVCVB010000016.1:0-28489 GCA_963605395.1 Firmicutes bacterium CAG:194 | reverse complement strand
GGACGAACTGATGGCTCACGCCGCCGATATCCGCCGCAGCCTTGCGCAGGGACATCCCCGCCTGCACGCACAGCGCGGCCCGCAGACGCTTGTCCCTCCACATAAGCTCCTTCTCCGATGCCCCTTCCCGCTCTTGTGAATCTCCCATGCATTCCATGAAGAGCGGAACCGGCGTATGCGCTAACAAATCATTCTGCGCGGAGCCGGATCCGCAAGGGCGGGCTGTAAACATAACCCCTGATCGGGCAGACCCGTCATTCCCTGCCTTCCAACTCCACTTCCAGCTCCATGTACAGCTTCTCGAGCCTGTCCCTCGTCTCATCGTCAGGCTCCCACATCCCCCTGCCGACGGCCTCCAGCAGCCACGACACGGTCTCGTGCATCGCATACGGATTGGCATCCCTGAACCACTCCGAGTTCTCCTCATCGAACAGGAACCTCTCCGCCATCCCCTGGTACATCCAAGGGTCCACGATCCCCGACGTGGCATCCCACGCGAACACGTACTCCGCCATGTTCGAGATCTCCTCCGCGCCCTTGAACCCGTGGGGCTTCAGCCCCTCCACCCACTTGGGATTCAGGACCTTGCTGCGGAACACATAGCGCCCCTCCTCGTCGATCGTCCTCGTCTTGACATTGGAGGTGTCCGCGGAGCATCCTATCACGGACATGGGCATCCTCCCTGACACCGACCTGACAGCTGCGTTCAATCCCCCCAGGTCGTTGTACACGTCGTCGTTGTCCAGCATGTCGTACTCCCTCGACACGCTGTTCTTCACCGTCACGTCCATGGACTCCAGCCTGCGCCTGAAGGCCTCCGGGCAGCGCAGGCCCTTCCTCCCTCCCCCGTAGGCGTACTCCCCGTAGCTCCTGTATATCTCCCCTATATCGGACACGTCCTTCCAGTCCGAGGTCCTTATCAGGATGTTCGTCCCGGAGCCGTAGGTCCCCGGAGCATCGCCGAACACGCGGATCGAAGCGTCCTCCCTCGCCCTGTCCTCCGGGATCCCCTCCGAGATGGACCTCACCACATCCGCGCGGATGCTGGCCCTCAGGCAGTTGTCCTCGTCGGACTCGTCCAGCTCCGATACCGTCTTCACGGCGCGGTCGATCAGGTCCACCAGGTTCGGGAAAGTGTCCCTGAACAGGCCGCTAATCCTCACCGTGACGTCTATCCTGGGCCTGCCCAGCTCGGATATCGGGATCGCTTCGATGTCCCTGACCCTTCCCGCCGCCCCGGTCCAGACCGGGCGGACGCCCATCAGCCACAGGATGTATGCGATATCGTCTCCACCGGTCTTCATGGTGTCTGTGGCCCAGACCACGATGCCCACGCTCTTCGGATAGGATCCGTGCTCCTGCAGATGCCTTTCCAGCATCTGGTCGGCCATCCTCCGCCCCACCTCCCAGCTGGAGCGCCATGGTATGGCGTCCGGGTCCAGGGAGTAGAAGTTCCTGCCCGTGGGCAGGAGCTGCGCCCTGCCGCGGGTGGGGCATCCCGACGGCCCGGGCTCGATGTATTGTCCTTGGAGAGCGGCCATGATGCTCCCGATCTCGTCGCCCATCCTGCATATGGCCGGATGGAGGAACCCGCAGACGAACTCCACCGCCGAGGCGATGGTCCCGTCGTCAGACGGGAACATCGATCCGGCGATAGCGAGCGAGCGTTCCGTGTCATAATCAGCGTCGTGGATGGCGGCTATGAGGGCATCGGTATCCTCCTCGATAGAATCCAAGATCATGCCGTTGGGCATCCCGGACACGGGATCCGCAGCAGATGGGTCGTTCAGCAGGTCGTTGAACTCATATCCCCTGGACCTCGCTATGGCCCCTCTCAGCGACGGGACGTCCCCGTTGTCCAGACGCGTGAGGGAGTAGACCATCTCCCTCATCCGGTCCCCTTCGGGGACCTTCCCGAGCACATGCAGCCCGTCCTTGATGAGGTTCTCCTTCAGGTCTATGACGTAATCGTACAGGTCGTCGGCACGGGAAGCGAGCTCCCAGTCGGAGCATCCAACTGGGATGCGGAGGTCGTTCCCGATCTCCGTCTCCTCGACCTTCTCCCTCAGCTCCCGCAAGATCGGCTCCAGCTTGTCGTTCTGCAATTGCGTTTCCGCAGCCATGAACCTCTGCAGGATCCCCTCGAGCTCTTCCAGCTCGTCGTATCCTCCCGCCCTGGCCATGGCAGGGATCATATGGTCCACTATGACCGCCGCCGCCCTCCTCTTGGCCTGCGTCCCCTCTCCCGGGTTGCCTATGATGTACGGATAGATGTCCGGGACCGAGTCCATGACATAGTCCGGGCAGCATTCCGACGACATGGCCACGCTCTTCCCGGGAAGCCATTCCAGCGTCCCGTGGGTGCCCACATGGATCACCGCGTCCGCTCCGAAGGAATATCTCAGCCAGCGGTAGAACGCCAGGTACTGATGGGGCATCACTATCCTCGGATCGTGGTAATCGGACTGGCAGTCCCTGCCCCTGTCCGGCTGGAAGCTCACCAGCACCCTGCCGAACCTGATCCCCGGGACCACGATGTCCTTGCCGACAGTGTGGAAATCCCCCGGAGGCTCTCCCCAGCCCTCGACGATCCTCTCGCGGGCTGCCGGAGGCAGCCCCGAGAACCATCCCTTGTAGAGATCCGGAGGGACCAGGTCCAACGCCCTCTCGCGCACTGCCTCATCGGAGGTCCAGTCCATGTCGTTGGTTATCCCCGACAGGAGCATGTCCACAAGCTCCTTCGACGTCTCCGGGATCGATTCTCCCACATCGTACCCGTCGTCCCTCATCCGATGCAGCAGGTCCACGACGCTCTGGAAGGTGTCCAGTCCCGAGGCCCCTCCCGCGTTCGCCGTCTTCGGAGGGTACATGTACAGCAGTACCGCCACGTTCCTCTCGCAGTTGGCCTTCTTCCTGAGCTTCGCCCAGTTCACCGCCAGGTCCGCAACCCTCCCGGGGCGGTCCTCCAACGGCTCGGCCGTGTACGACCCCTCCGGATCCTTCTCGGTGCTCCCGCAGGCCACCGAGATTATCTGCCCGTCGAACTCCGGATGGGCGATGTCGTAAGCTATCTCCGAAGCGGTCAGCCCGTTGATGTCCCCCTTCCACCTCTCGGCGGAACGGAACGAGGTCATGGACTGTATCACCGGCACCCCGTAATCGAGGAAGAAGTTGTCCTCCGAGACCTGCTCCCCCTCCCCCGGATTGGCCACCAGGATCTGGGAGAAGCTCATCAGCTCGATGATGGAATCCAAGACGGGGCGCCCGTCCCTCGTCAGGTCCTCCCTCATGATCGCCGCGGTGCCCTTGGCGCCGGGCACCTTGCCCTCGGATGCGTACATGAACAGAGGCACGGCATTGGCGCCCCTGGACTCCACCTCCTCTATCAGCGAATCCACATGATGGGTGTTGCCGGAGACCCATTGGCTCTGGTAGAAGAATATGCCCACGGTGGGCTTGGACAGGTCCAGGGAATCTATGTAGCGGGAGATGTCGATGTCCTCCAGGCCGGGACGGTAGATCCCCTGCGGAGGGTTGTGGTGAGGCTCGGGAACATCTATGTCGAGATGGTCGAACTCCCTCAGGCACCATTTCATCAGAGTGGAGAAGTTCTCGTCTCCTCCCAATCTCAGGCAGTCCCCGCACAGCGAGTACCCTTCGTCGGAACGCGTGAACAGGCAGCGGAACGCGTCCGTGACAGCCTGCTCGGTGCATTCGAGCAGCGTGCATACGCCGTAATCCCTCAGCACCTTCTCCAGACGGTCGAACCTCTTGAAGTACGAGGTGTCCCCGTGGACCTTCAGCGTGACCATGTCCGCTGAGGCGACGATCTTCAATGCCGCCGCCAGCGCGACGGGATCCTCGTCCAGTGAAGAGGCATCGTAGCAATGGAAATCGATATCGAACCCTTCCGCCCGCACCTTGCGGACGGCGCCGTTCATCATATGGCTGTCCTTGGTCCCGACGGAGATGTGCACCAGCTTCACCGTTCTCGCCCCCTGAAGAAGATGGCATTCACCATACCGACTTCTTCCTCTGCTTGTACAGGAAGTACAGGAACAGCGGGCTTCCGATGAGCGCAGTTATCACTCCCACGGGGAGGACCGTGGGCAGCATGCGGACGATGCAATCTGATCCTACAACCATCAGCGCCCCTATCAATGCGGACGCCGGAATCAGGACCTTGTTGTTGCTCCCGACGAAGAGCCTGGCGATGTGCGGCGCCACCAGTCCCACGAACCCGATGGTCCCGGTGTAGCACACCGCCACCGCGGTCGCCACGGAGATCATGACGAAGCACACGATCCTGATGCGGACGGGGCTCTCCCCCAGGCTCACGGCCTCCTTGTCCCCCGCCGCTATCACATTGACCCTGTTGGACATCAGGAGCATCACGACGATCAGGACAGCGGATATCGCTATGAGCGGGCCCACCGCGCCCCATCCCGCGGATGTCAGGGTCCCCAGGCTCCACTCGTAGATCTCCTGCAGGTCCTCCTCCGTGGCGTTGAACTTGAGGAACGTCGTGAAGGCGTTGAACATGTACATTATGGCGATCCCGATGAGGATCATCATGGTGGACGACGTCTTCTTGAACGTCGACACCGCGACGATCGCGAACGCCGGGATCAGCGAGAACATGAAGGCGTTGGCGATCTGCCCGGAATAGCCGTCCAGGAACGGGACGATGCATATCCCCGAGATGATGTAGACCGTGACCCCGAACAGAGCCGCGGACGATATCCCGATGGTGTATGGATCGGTCAACGGGTTGCGGGTGATGCTCTGCATCACCGCCCCGGACACCGCCAGCACTATCCCCACGCATACTCCGGCTATGGTCCTGGGCGCGTTGTCGTTCACGACCACATAATCGGTCCACCATGCCAGGTAGTCCTCGGACCTGGACGGGACGTTGCCCGTGAGGTGGTTCCATACCACCTGCATGGCCTGTGAGAACGAGATGTCTATGCGGCTGATGGACAGCGAGAATACGCAGATTATGAAGATCAGGACGATGAGCGCTGCAGAATACAGCAGGCGCCTCCTTCCGGTGGCGCGGTACTTCCTCACCCCGTCTTTGACGAAGTCGGACGCCATCACCAGACACCTCTCTTCTGCCTTATGATCAGGTAAAGGAATATCGGAGCTCCGATGAGCGACGTCACCACTCCCACGGGGATGGTGGCGGACACGTCGATGGCGCGGGAGACGATGTCGCATCCCAGAAGGAACGCGCCTCCCACCACGACCGATGCGGGAATGACGAAACGGTAATCGGAGCCGATCAGCATCCTGACCATGTGCGGGACGATCAGCCCCACGAACCCGATTATCCCCACGAAACTGATGACCGAAGCGGCCATGAACGACAGCACGATCAGGCATATCAGCCTGAGCTTCTCGCTGTCCAGGCCCAGGGCCTTGGCGTCCTTGTCCTCCAGGGACATGAGGTTGAGCTTGTTGGACAGCATCATCAAGATGGTCGTTCCCACGGAGCACGACACCAGCACGAATGGGACGGAGTCCCATGACAGGTCCCCCAGCTTCCCGACCTGCCAATGGTACACCTGCGACAGGGTCCCGGAATCGGTGGACACCAGCAGCAGGGTGGTGAGCGAGCTGAAAAGGTATGAGACGGCTGTCCCCGCGAGGATCAGCGTGGCCGGCGAGCGGTTGAGGAACGGGGCCATGACGTATATCACCAGCACAGGGATCATCGCGAAGATCATCGCGTTGATCAGGGTCCCGTACCCGTCTATCCCCGCGCCTCCGGCGGAGAACCCCAGGACCATTGCCAGGGCCACCCCCAGCAGCGCTCCGGAGGATATCCCCGTCGTGTAAGGGTCGGCGAGCGGGTTCTTCATGACGCTCTGCATCGCCGCTCCCGCGACAGCCAATCCGGCTCCGGCTATGAGCGCGAACAATGCACGGGGGACACGGTAGTTCCACACGATGTTGTCGTCGAACCACCTGTCGTACTCCAGGAGCCTGTCGTACCTCACGCCCTTGATGTGGTCGATGAAAAGGGTGTAGACCTCCGAGATCGAGAGGCTGCGGGTCCCGACCGCCAGCGAGACGAAGAACATCGCGACCATCATCGCAGCGAAGACAGCGATGAACAGCAGCCTGCGGGCGGTGTACCTGCCGTAGGCCTCCTTCATCGAATCCTTCGTCCCGGTCATGCGGCGCCCTTCAACACAATATGGAAATGGGTTGCCGGGTCGCCCCGGCGAAGTTGTTTCAGGCGAAGGTCTCCGGGGTGACCAGGAAGATCATCTCGGAGATGTCGAACTGGACATCGTCGTAGAGCTTGTCCACGACGACCTGGTGGTACCTGTCGACCTTGTCGACGTCCACGAGGTCCGGGTGCATCGCAGCCGCGGCGTAGGCGATCCTGAGCGCCACGGGGACGGTTCCGGAGATCATGTACTGCCCGTCCTCGGCGTGCTGCCAGGTGGAGAACGCGGCGGTGTACGTCTCGTAGTTGGACTCGATCGTCTCGGCGTCCTGAGCGTATCCCAGGGCGGTCCTGATGTGAATCAGGTACTGGCAGTCGCCGGTGTTGAACTCGGGGTGGTCCGCGATCTTGACGGATGCGGATCCGCCGAAGTCCACGTTGGTAGCTCCGAAGGAGGCTCCCGCCTTCACCAGGGTCTCGGTGTAGTCGGACTCTCCGGAGGAGAAGTACCCGGTCATGCTGGAGGCGACGGCCTTGACGGTGGCGGCTCCCTCGAGGGCGTCCTCGACGTAGTCCATGACCTGGAAGCTGGTGTCCAGGTACTGCACGGCGCGGCTCATCTTCTGGAAGAGCAGCCCGATGAGGAGCGCGGAGTGGGTCATGACCTCCCTGTCGATGGATGCGGCGGCCACGCGGACGACGTCGATCCCTGCGGACTCGAAGGCGGACTCGTTGGTGATGTATGTCCTGTTCCAGTCAGAGATGACTGCGGTGACGCCCTGCTCGGCGATCACATCGGAGGAACCGGCCTTGCCGTCCTCGAAGGTGATGGTCGTGGAGGACTTGCCGAGCTTGACGACCTTGTCGGTGTCCAGATAGGAGTTGGAGAAGAGCCCCGCGTCCAGGCTGGAGTAGGAGGCTCCCTTGACCTCGTCGACGATGCCCAGGCTGTAGAGGAGCAGGGCGGTGTTCGAGGAGGCGGTGATGATCACGGACTTGATGGGGAACTGGGTGGAGACGACCTCCTCGTCCATGGTCCCGTCGCCGTCCATGTCGTGGTAGTTGACGTGCCATACGGTGGTCTTCTGCCCGGTGGCGATCTTCTTGGCGTTGTCGACGTCCTTCTGGTCCAGGACGCCGTCCTTCCAGGCATCGGCCAGGGGGTAGTCCGCAGCGGATTTCCCTTCGTTGACGAGCTTCTGGATCAGGTCCACGTCGTCCTGGTTGACGTACCTGTCTCCGTTGATGTTCCCGAACACCTTCAGCTCCGCGTCTGCGAGGGCGGAAGGCTCGTTGGACTTGTTCTTATTGTTGTTCACCGCGTAGACGCCCACGACGGCGATCACGAGGATCGCCACGACGGCGACTGCGATAAGCGTTTTCTTATCCATTTTATCACACCTTGACCGGCCCCTCGGCTTTCGCCTCCAGGCCTGTGTCGTAAGAATGCATGCATGGCCCCGCAGAGCACACCGCGCCTCCGGGAACGGGCGCGCAGCCGTCCACGGAGTCGTCCTCCAGGACGATGTACGGCCTCCCGTTGTCGTCGATGATCCTGCTCTCCACGCCGTAGACGCGCCTGATGTTGTCGACGGTCAGGACGTCGGCCGGGGACCCGACCGCGAAGACCTTCCCGTCGTGCAGCATGACGACGTTGTCCGAATAGCGCGCGGCGATGTTGAGGTCGTGGCTTATCATGACCACGAGTATCCCCTCGGAATGGGAGATCTCCCTCAGCGTGCGCGAAATCGCCAGCTGGTGCTTTATGTCCAGGTTGGAGGTGGGCTCGTCGAGCAGCAGGATGTCCGGGCTCTGCACGAGCCCCCTGGCCAGCATGACCTTCTGGTGCTGCCCCGCGGACAGCTCGTTGAAGTAGCGCATGGCCAGGTCCTGGATGTCCAGGCGCTCGAGCACCTCGAACACCGCCTCCAGGTCCTCGTCGGTGGTCTTCCATCCCGCATGGGGATGCCGTCCGAGGAGGACGGTGTCGACCACTGTCAGGGGGAACGTGTCCGATGATGAGTACGGAACGTAGCCGACGCGCCTCGCCACCTCTTTCAGGGAGTACTCGGCGACGTCGCGTCCGTCCAGGAGGACCCTGCCCTCCGTAGGGGTCAGGATCTTGTTGATGCAGTGGATCAGCGTGGACTTCCCGACCCCGTTGGGACCGAGTATCGACACCACCTGCGCGCCCTCCATGGTCAGGTCTATCCCGTTCAAAACCGGCGTGTCGCCGTAACCGAATGACAGACCCTCTATCTCGACCTTCATCGGACCACTCTTGGATTAATGCTCCAACTGATTGGATTACCCGTCCAATTACAACCATCCCACATAAACGTTGTTCACACTGGATTAGACCACTCTATGAAAATGCGAGAAGGCGGGCAACCGTGTCCGAGCGTCATCCGATGGCCGCGCGGACGCTCTCCGCCAGGCGGTCGGCGTTGAGGTCCTCCAGCCTGAAGTACGTGCCTTCCAGCGCCATAGCCAGCTTCTCTGCGTTGTCGAACCTCACATAGCCTGCGCTGGCGTCGATCACTATCCATTTGACTTGTGGGATCGACATGTCCTCCGCCAGCTTCCGGACCTCGTCGTTGGCGTCCGCCCCGCCCCTCAGGGGGACGTTGGCCCTTCCGTCCGTTATAAGCACGATATAGCACGCCTCTCCAGGATGCGACCTGGAATATGATGTCATGAAATCGCTGATTGTGACCAGGGCCTCTCCCAGAGGGGTCTTCCCTCCGGTGGGGAGCTCCTGCAGCTTGCGGTAGCTGTACTCCACCGACCTGGTCGGCGGGAGGATCAGCTCGGCGGAATCCCTCCTGAACGCCATCAGGCCTATCCTGTCCCTCTTGACGTAGCTGTCGCGCAGCATGGACAGCACCGCGCCCTTGACTGCCGCCATCCTCTTCCTGACGCCCAGCGACCCGCTGGCGTCCACAAGGAACATTATGGTGCATCCGGACCTCCTCTCGCGGACCTTCTGCCTGATGTCCTGCGATTCTATCTTGATGGATAATCCGTCATGCTCCCTCCCCTTCTGATAAGGGGCGGCCGCGCGGACGGTGGCGTCGAACGCTATGTCGGTGGCTTTCCCCTCAGGCTGCCTGGACCTGGCGTAGCGCCCCGTGGAGTCGCTGCTCTCGACCATGGCCCTCCTGCCCTTGCGGCTGGAGGTCCTGCGGATGACGCGCCCCTTCTCGTCGAGGTAGTCTATGACTCTGAACTGCTCCCCGATCTCGAACATCATGTCGTCGAGCATCTGCCTGATGTCGGGCATGTCCGGAGGCTCCTGTTCATCGCTTCCCTGCGGTGGGTTGGATGTATCCGCCTGCCGATTATCTTCCCTATCAGGCTCTTCCGGACGGTCGTCCAGACTCTCATCGCGATCATCCCGAGGCTCTTGCGGCTCCTGCTGCTCCCGAGGAGGCTGCGGAGGCTCGGGGACGTAGTTCCTCCGATGCGCCAAGCAGATCATCGCCGCTTCCTCCAGGTCCTTCCTCATGACCTCGTCGCGGCCGTTCATGGCGGCGATGGCCATCGCCGCGTTGACCATGGCGATGTCCCCGCGGAACCCGTCCGCCAGGACCTTCCCCGAAAGCTCCACCGCGACGCCGAGCAGGTCGTCGGATATCATCACCAGGGGCAGGATCTCCCTCGCGCGGTCCATCTTGGCCCTCAGACCGTCCTCCTCCGCCCGGTACGACTCCCGGAACCCTTCGGGGTCCTTCTGATAGGAGGCGTTCCTTTGGAGCACCTCCAGCCTCCCCTCCTCATCGTCCAGGGGATCGGAGTAGGCGCAAAGGTCGAACCTGTCCAGCATGTGCGAGCTCATGTCGGAGTCGGAGGGGTTCATTGTCGCGATCAGAAGGACATCGGCATCGTATTCGGCAGAGATCCCCTCCCTCTCGAGGACGGCCCTTCCGGACATCACGCAGTCCAGGAGAGATGCCAGGACCCTCTGGTCCATCAGGTTGACATCATCGACATACAGGATGTTCCCGTCGGCACGCGAAAGGAGCCCTTTCTGCATCACGGGCCTCCCCTCGCGGACTGTCGCATCAACATCCATCCCTCCGAAGAGCTGCTCCTCGGTGACATTGACGGGGACGTTCACCACCCTCTTCCCGGAAAGCGGCCCGGCCGCCCTGGCCAGGACGGTCTTGGCGGACCCCGGCCCGCCTCTTATCAGCACCGTGCGCAGGCGGGGATTGACCAATGCGCAGCATACCGCCCTCTTGGCATCCTCCATGCCGTGCACGGCGGAGAAAGGGAATCCAAGAGTCATATCGACTGGAGGCATCTCTCGAGCTCCTCGGCATCGAAGGCCTCCTCCTCGAAGGGACGCCTCCTCATACGATGTGATAAAACAAGAGCTGCGACATCGCGGATGTCGTCCTTCGTGACCTCGGTCCTCCCGTCGAGGGCCGCGTTGGCCTTTGCGGCCTTCATCATCGTTATGTCCGCCCTGTGACCGTCTATGCCGAAGTTCGTGGTCACAGCGACCACGGCCCTGAGTATCTCGTCGCTCTCCTGCACGGAGGGCAGGATCCTCCTGGCCTCTGCGATGCGCGAGCGCATCGCCTCCGTCTCCTTCCTGACGCTCTCCGTGTAGGCTCTCGGATCCGCATCGAACGCAAGGCGCCTGCGGACGACCTCCATCCTCTGCTCCATGTCCCTGTCGCCCTTCACATCGACGGACAGGCCGAACCTGTCCAGCAGCTGGGGCCTCAGCTCCCCCTCCTCGGGGTTCATGGTCCCCACGAGGACGAACCTGGACGGATGGGAGAACGACACGCCCTCCCTCTCCACGTAGTTCACGCCCATGGCGGCGGAATCCAGGAGGAGGTCGACGATGTGGTCGTCCAGCAGGTTGACCTCGTCCACGTAGAGGAGGCTGCCGTTGGCCTGGGCCAGCACCCCCGGCTCGAACCTCTTCTCCCCTGTCTTGAGAACATGCTCGATGTCGAGCGTCCCTGCGACGCGGTCCTCGGTGGCGCTCAGCGGGAGCTCCACCACGCCCATGGGCTCGCTCCTCACCGCCAGGAGCTCCCCCTTGGAGAGCCTCTCCGTGCAATGCGGGCACATCATGTCCGGGCGCCCGGGATCGCAATGGAACGGGCAGCCGTCGACGACGCTCCTGGAAGGGAGCACCTGGGCCAGGGACCTCACCGTGGTGGACTTGGCGGTCCCCTTCTCCCCTTTGATGAGCGCTCCCCCGATGCTCGGGTCCACGATGTTCAACAGCAGCGCGCGCTTCATCCCTTCCTGCCCGACGACGGATACGAACGGGAACAACAGCCTCTCCATGAGTGCACCTCCGAATGCGTCCAGGCTCCGGATGCGGGAGCCGTGTCCACTGGACCGCTGACAGGCGTAGTGGATATTTGGAGATTGGCATAATCATCCAAAGTGCCCCCTTGAGATGCCTTTCGAGGGGGTCGCAGTGGAAACGGTGGTAGCGTTTCCGAGCCAGGCATGGGCGGATTTGTAGTTACAAAAGGCCTCGATTTCTGCAAATCGCATATGTACTAGCATTTTCATCCTAAAAACAACGGATTCCGAGCCCGTTTCAGATGTCCATGGACAAACGGAACTCGGCTCAAATATCGAGAAGCGCGAAGGAGGTGATAGAGGTGACATGGTTGCCAAAGAACATGACATTCGGCAAGGAAGACTTCAAGCTGGTCCGCGACCAGAAGAAGTACTACGTGGACAAGACGTTCCTGATAAAGGACATCATGGACCTGGGCGAAGGATCGTCCTCCCTCTACACCAGGCCCCGCAGGTTCGGAAAGAGCCTCAGCATGAGCATGCTCGATGCCTACTTCAACAGGAACTACAAGGGCAACACCTGGTTCGACGGGCTGAAGATCTCCGACCTGAGGCCGGACGACCCGGAGAAGAACTCCAACATCGTCATCTCCATGACCCTGAAGGACCTGGGAACAGGCGACTACGATGGCATGATTGAGTTCATCATGGATAAGATGTCGGGAATCTATGCTGGGTTCCCGGAGCTGGCAGAATCCCCGAAGCTCGATCCCAGGAGGCGCCAGATATACGATGAGGTGCTTATGTCCCGTGTATCCGCCAATGCCTTGGGGAATTCCCTGTACAACCTCTGCTTCATGCTGCATCAGCACTACGGGCAGAAGCCCATCGTGCTGATAGACGAGTACGACCACGTCATGAGCAAGGCATATGAAATGCCAGACCACCAGAAGATCGTCGATTTCATGGAGCTGTTCCTGGGAACAACGCTCAAGACCAACGACCACCTCAAGTTCGCGGTCATGACCGGCGTGATGCAGGTCCCGAAGGAGAGCATCTTCTCCGGGGTTAACAACCTCGTCGTGAACGATGTGTTCTCGGACAACATGGACGATTGCGGGGAAGCGTTCGGGTTCACGCCGGACGAAGTGAAGAAGATCTGCGAGGACCTGGGCGCGCTGGAGAGGTTCGACGAAGCGAAGCTATGGTACGACGGATACAGGTTCGGAAGCGCGGAGATGTACAACCCGTGGAGCATCATGGGGTATGCCCACGAAGGCTTCAAAGCCGACGTGTACTGGATCAACACGAGCCGCAACAACATCCTAGACAACGTGCTGAAAAGAGCAGACGACGACACGTACAAAGAGCTCGAGGAGCTGCTCTCCGGGAAGCATCTCGTGAAGCCTCTTGACAGGAATGTCACCTACGGCGAGCTGTACAACGGCTCCACGGCGCTGTACTCGATCATGGTCATGTCCGGATACCTGACGGCCGTCAGATCAGAAGACATGTATGAGGTGTTCATCCCCAACACGGAGATTTTCAAAGTGTTCGGGCGCAAGCTGATGTCCGATATCGGCGGAGAGAAGAACGCTGAGCTGTCCCGCCTCAACCAGGCTGTCAAGGCAGGAGATGTGGACACAGTCGCGAAGGCGCTCACGAAGCTGCTGGAGGTCCTGAGCGTAAGGATGCTCAGGAGCGAGTACGCCTACCAGGCTTATCTGGCGGGGCTGTTCGTGGCCGACCGCGAGGAACATGCCGTGACGACCGACCGCGAGAGGGGAGACGGATACTACGACATCATGCTCACCAGCACGAAGAGGTCGGGAGTCGATGTCCTGATGGAGCTCAAGAAGTGCAAGAGGAACGAGTCCCCCGAGAAGATCGCGGAGAAGGCCCTCGGGCAGATCATCGACAAGAGATATACCGCAGGGACGGACAGGACCGTGATGGCTTACGGAGTCGCCTTCAAGTCCAAGAAGGCCACCGTGACGTTCAGGCGCATCGAGCCGGAATGAGCCGGCCCGACAGGAGCGCATACGGAGGAAAACCGATAAGTCACCGTTGGCATAACCATCCAAGTGACTTCGATGAGGATCGTCTACGTATCAGTCCAGAGCATGGATGCCAGGAACATGGAGAAGCCCGTGTCCGAGGCCGCCCTGGAGAACGGATGGAACATCGACCTGTACTGCATCAACGGGGACGAGGCCGACGACGACCCCCTCGCCTATCACGAGCTGGTCCGCAGGACCTCGGCCGCCGACCTGGTGATAATGCGCTGCATGACCGAGCCGGGCAAGATGAAGAGGTTCGACAGGTACGAGCAGGTCCTGAAAGAGTGCCCCGGATACGTGATGGTCTACGCGGGCAACATGGAGGTCCGCCTGATGTACAGGGACCTCTTCAAAGGCAGCGACGAGGACTTCGTCCGCCTGGGCGAGTACCTGAGGAACCGCGGATCGGAGAACGACAAGTCCATCGTCAAATGGCTCCACCATGCGCTCACGGGCGAGGGCGACGTCCCGGACCCCGTCACGGTCAGGCGGAACGGCATCCACCACCCCGATATGGACCCGGACATAACGCTGGACGATTACCTCCAGCAGCATATCGTCCCCGGAAGGCCCACCATCGGCATCCTCTACGGCGCCAACCTGTGGATCTACAACGACCAGGCGCACATCGATGCTCTCATCAGAGAGCTGGAGTCCAGGGGGATGAACGTCATCCCAGTGTTCTTCACCGCGGTCACCAACAGCATGAAGGACGGCGAGGGCGCGGCGGGCGTCTTCAGGAGGTTCTTCATGGACGGAAGCCAATCGAGAGTGGACGCCGTCATCATGGCCACCCCGTTCTCCCAGCTCAACAACTCCAGGAGCTGCTCCGGAGTCTCCACTCCCGACGACCAGAACTTCTACCGCACCCTCACCGACGTGCCCGTCATCCAGACGATGATGTGCAACGGGCACTTCTCCGATTACGAGGAATCCGCCAGCGGCCTCAGCAAAGGGGAGATCGTGGCCAGCGTCTTCTGGCCGGAGATCGACGGGCAGATCATCACCGTGCCCATCGGGAGCATCGAGGGCGGAGCCGTGGGGAGGAGGCACTCCCCCATACCAGACAGGGTCTCCCATCTGGCCAACGTCGCATGCGGATGGGGCAAGCTCAGACACAAGCCCCGCTCCGAGAGGAAGGTCGCCATCCTCATGTACCAGTCCAGGCCCGAGTCCGGAAGGATCGGCAGCGCCGCCGGACTGGACACCATCGAGAGCGTCAGCGACATGCTGATCAGGTTCCAGGAAGAGGGATACACCCTCGACCATGTCCCCGGGAACGGGAAGGCGCTGATCGAAGAGGTCCTGGACAACATCACCAACGACCTGGAATGGTCGTCCTCCGAGCGCATACGCGAGAAGGCCGTGGCGCTCGTGGATAAGAGCAGGTACATGGAGCATTACGGCGAGGTCCCGGAGTTCGACAGAAAGAGGATGGAGGAGACGTGGGGAGAGCCCCCGGGATCCGTGTCCGTGGACGACGGCAGGATGGTGATCCCCGGCCTGCTGAACGGCAACATCCTGATCGGTTACCAGCCGCTGAGGTCCTGGGCGGACCAGATGGAATCTGTCTACCACGACCCCGTGACCCCCATGCCCCACCAGTACCTGGAGTTCTACAGATGGCTCAGGGACGACTTCCAAGCCGACATCGTGTTCCACATGGGCACCCACGGGACCCTGGAATGGCTTCCCGGGAAGTCCGTCGGCCTGTCCGGCAAGTGCTTCCCGGACCTGGTCCTGGACGGGATGCCGAACATCTACCCTTACGTGATCGACGACCCCGGAGAGGGGATACAGTGCAAGAGGAGGTCCGAGTCGGTCCTTATAGGGCACATGTGCCCCACCATGGCCCGTGCGGGGTCCTACGACGAGCTGTCCGAGGCGGACAACGCCCTGCAGGAGTACTTCAAGGCGAGAGCGTCCGTCGGCAGGGAGAAGAGGATGTCCATGGTCTCGGAGATCCTGGAAGCCGCCAGGAAGGCGGAGCTGCTGAACGACCTCCATCTGGGCCCCGAGACATCAGCTGAGGAGTTCGAAGACCATCTGGAAGACCTGCACGAGTACCTGACCGAGGTCAAGGACGCCCTCGTCAGGGACGGGCTGCACATCCTGGGAAGGCCTCCGGAAGGCGAGCGGATGGATGAGACGATATACAGCATGATGAGGCTCGCCAACGGCAGCGTCCCCTCGCTGAGGGCCTCGTTCTTCGCCTCGAAGGGGCTCGACCTGGACTCGCTGCTCCGGGATCCGTCGGGGACCACCGGCGGGGAGCTGAACTCCATTATCATTGATAATACAGACAAGGAGCTGAGGGATGCCATACGCTCCGCGAGAGGAACCGATGCAGACGAGGTTGTGAGCATCTTCTCCTCCGTCACTGAGATGAGCCCGGACCTGGAGGGATCCGTCAGGTACGCCTTCGGCACCCTGGTCCCGAACCTCCTCCGCATGACCGACGAGATGGACAACATCATGCGCGGATGCGACGGGAAGTACGTGATGCCGGGGCCCTCCGGCGCCCCCACCCGCGGCAACGCCGGGATCCTGCCCATGGGAAGGAACTTCTACGGCGTGGACCCGGACATCATCCCTCCCAGGTCCTCCTGGGAGATCGGGAAGAAGATGGCCGACCAGATGATCCAACGCTACATGGACGAGAAGGGCTGCTATCCCAGGGAGGTGGGCTTCGTCATCTGGGCCACGGACACCATGAAGACCAACGGAGACGACGTCGCGTACATCCTGTGGCTGATGGGCATCCGGCCCGTCTGGTCCGGGAGCGGAGGGCAGGTCATCGGACTGGAAGTCGTGCCGCTATCGGAGCTGGGCAGGCCCCGTATAGACGTCACCGTCAGGATAACCGGGCTGTTCAGGGACACGTTCCCCAATCTCATCGACCTCATCGACGACGCGGTGAAGATGGCCGCGAGCCTCGACGAATCGGAGGAGGAGAACTACCTGGCCGCGAACCTCAGGAGCGACATGATCGACGCGATGGCCGAAGGCCTGACCGTCGACGAGGCGCGCAGGCGCGGCTCCGTCCGCATATTCGGGTCCCCTCCGGGAGGGTACGGGCCCGGCGTCAACCATGCCATCGAGACCGGAGACTGGAAGACGGTGCAGGACCTGGCGGACATCTACATCGCATGGGGCAGCTACGCCTACGGCCGCGGGATCTCCGGGGAGAGCATGAAGGACGAGTTCGTCAGGAGGTTCTCCAAGGTCGGGGTGACTGTGAAGAACATGCCCGACAGGGAGATCGACCTGCTGGACATCGACGATGTCTACGGGTACCTGGGGGGCATGAGCTCGTTCATCCGGGCCTACGGGAACAAGGACGCGGTGTCTGTGATGGGCGACGGCTCCGACCCGGACAGGCCCAAGCTGAGGGACACCAAGGACGAGCTGCAGTACGTGTACCGGACCAAGGTCCTGAACCCGAAGTTCGTGGAAGGGCTGAAGAGGCACGGGTACAGGGGAGTCGCAGAGGTGGCGAAGCTCACGGAGTACACCTTCGGATGGGATGCGACCGCGGACGCCGTGGACGATTGGATGTACGAGAAGCTCGCAGAGAGGTATCTCTTCGACGAGGACACCAGGCAATGGATGGAGGACGAGAACCCCCACGCCATGATGGACATGATGGACCGGCTGTTCGAGGCTGTGGACAGGGGGATGTGGGATGTGGACCCCGAGACGCTGGAGAAGCTGAAGGGGATCTACCTCGATCTCGAAGAGAGGATCGAGGACGTCAACGATCGGTGAAAAACCATGGATGGATGGTATTTCCGAGCATCCAGCACGTTCTGGCTAAGTTAAGTTTTTAGCATCTACGCCCAGGATGATACATCCAATTATATACTCAGATTGAGTTGGACATCCCATCCAATTCAAAGAGGTTTACTCATGGATAAAACGAAGACAATCGCGATCGTAGCAGTCGTCATCATCATTGTGGCGGCATGTGCTGCCGTCGGCCTGAGCAAGGGGAAGAGCAACTCCGACTCTAGCTTCACCATCGTCGACGGTTGCGGGACCGAATTCAAATTCGACGGCCCCATCGACGGAATCGTTTCTGTGAACACCAACATCCCCAAAGCTATGAAGATCCTCGGCTACGAGGACCAGCTCAAGGGAATCAGCTTCTACTCTTCCAGCTCCGATTCGACGAACTGGGAAAAGTTCAGCCCCCTGTTCCCCAACAGCGAACACATGACCTACGCCAAGGCTCTGACCGGCGAGGAGATCGTCGACAAGGCGAAGGTCAAGTACGTCGTGGCCCCCACCGCATCCATGACCGTCACCGCCGACCAGGAGAAGGAGTACAACAACCTCGGCGTCCAGGTCATCAGGCTCGACTGCAACGGAGACACCTTCTTCGAGGATGTCGAGAAGCTCATCACCCTGTTCGGAGGAAAAGACGCTACCAACGCCAATTACGACAGCTTCAACAAGATGTACAACGACGTTGTCAACACCGTCCTGGACAAGGCCAAGGGAACCGACTTCAGCGACAAGACCTTCCTGACCTACTTCAACACCGGAAAGGCGTTCTACAACCAGACCGCACAGGTCAGCATGAACATCGAGCAGCTCTACGGGAAGAACGCCCTCAGGAGCATCAGCGGCCTCGACCTCAGCGGTGTGACCAACAGCGCCACCGCGGACGGAATGAAGGAGAGCGTCATCAAGGTCGATGCGGACAAGCCCATCGACAAGATCTTCATCAGGGGATCCAGCTCCACCAACACAACCGATGCCGCCCTGAAGGTCTGGACCGGCTCCGAGATCTGCACCGGATACGACTCCCTGTCGGCCATCGCCGATGGAGAGGTCTACGTCTTCAACTCCGACATGGTCTCCGGACCTCTGTCGTTCGTCGGATTCGTCCTGTACGCAGAGATCATCGGAATCGACACCGGCTACAACGCCGCAGAGCTCGTGGAGCAGTACAACGAGACATACGGCTTCGACGAGTCCCTCACCGGCCTGGCATTCCAGATCGTGGATGGCGAGGCCTCCGAGATCGTCGTCGAGTGATCCTAAACAGGGGCTACGGCCCCTTCTTTCTCTGATTCTCCGCCGGCAGATAACATGGAAGAGACTGAAGGCAAGAAGAGCCTCATCGACCTCATCAAGAACCGCATAGATGAGGACACGTTCGAAGGCAAATACGAGGCCTCGATAAGGAAGAAGGTCCTGCTGATAATCTCGCTGATCTTCATAAGCATCATCGCGCTGATGCTGGGCATATGCCTCGGTGCAGTGGACATCCCCTTCATCGACCTGATCAGGGTGTTCTTCCACCCGATCCTGCCGGACTTCGTGGCGGAACCGAGCCAATATTACTATTCCGATTTCGTTTTCAAGAGCAGGATGCCCCGTGTGGTGCTGGTCGCATTGACCGGATTCAGCCTGGGCGTCGCAGGGATGATCATGCAGGGGCTCCTCAGGAACCCGCTGGTCAGCCCGTTCACATTGGGGCTGTCGACCGCGGCGGCGTTCGGAGCCGCGCTGTCGATCCTGTTCGGCCCCATCCTCTTCGGAGGGTTCTACGGGTACTCCATCATCTTCACGGACAGCGTCAAGTTCTACGGGAAGGACGTCATCACCGTCATCTTCGCATTCGCGCTGTCCATGGCCAGCATAGGCATAGTCCTGCTTCTGGCAAGGGGGAGGGACGTGACCAGGTCGACGGTCATCCTGTCGGGAGTGGTCATCAGCTACCTCTTCCAGGCCGGGATAATGGCCACCAAGTACTTCTCCGACGACGACCAGCTCCGGGAGATCACGCTTTGGATCATGGGAACGTTCACGGGCACCAGCTGGGGCGAGGTCCTCATCCTCATCCCCATCATCATAGCCTGCTCGCTCTACCTGATCCGCACTTCGCTGGACATCAACGCGCTCAGCGCGGGGGACGACGTGGCCACCAACCTGGGAGTGGACGTCCCCAAGCTCAGGCGCAACGGCCTGATCGTCTGCACCCTCATGACAGCCGCATGCCTCTCGTTCACGGGAGTCATAGGGTTCGTCGGGCTCATGGCCCCTCACATCTGCAGGATGATCATCGGGAACGATGCGAGATACCTCCTGCCGGCCGCAGGGCTGATGGGAGTCGCCATCCTGGCGGTCTCCGACCTGTTCTGCAGGCTCATAATCAGGCCCGGAGAGCTGCCTGTGGGGATCGTCCTGTATGTCATCGGAGGGATATTCTTCGTCTGGATGATCGGCAACAAGAAATGGAGGGCGAGAGTATGATAATGGATGTCGAAGGCATCCGCCAGGGATACGGCTCAAGGGACGTCATATCGGACGTCTCGTTCCAGGCACGGACCGGAGAGGTCGTGACCGTCCTCGGACCGAACGGCTCCGGGAAATCGACCCTCATCAAGACCATGTGCAGGATCATGGACCCCCGCGAAGGGACAATATCCATAGACGGCAAGAGGATAGAGGACATCCCCCGCAACGAGTTCGCCAAGATCGTGGGGTATGTGCCTCAGAACCCCGAGTTCATCGGATACTCGTCGGTTTACGATTCTGTGCTCATCGGCAGGAGGCCCTATGTCCAATGGAACTACACCAAGCAGGACATAGCCAAGGCCGCGGAAGCGATGAAATTCATGAAAGTGGGCCTGCTCTACGACAGGCAGGTCTCCGAGCTGTCCGGAGGGCAGAGGCAGAGGGTCACCCTGGCCCGCGCCCTTGCCCAGGACCCGATGTTCTACGTGTTCGACGAGCCGACGTCCGCTCTCGACCTGCGCAACCAGCTGGACACGCTGAAGATCATGCGCCAGATAATCAAGGAGCGGAACACGTGCATGGTCGTGGCCCTCCATGACCTCAACCTCGCCCTGCGCTACTCCGACAAGGTCCTCGTCATCCATAACGGGACCACATATGCCTTCGGAAGCCCCGAAGACGTCATCACCGAGAAGATGATTCTAGATGTGTACGGCGTCGAATCGGAGATCGTCGAAGGGCAGAACGGGAGGTACGTGCACGCCTACGACTCCGAGATCGACTCGGCAATGGCCGAATCCATCAGGATGTCCGGGCCTCGCCAGCCGCCCGCATCCCCGACCGACTGCCCCGAAGGGCATGACGGAGCGGGCGATTCGATATCGATCTGATGCACAGGCATCGGGATGTGATCCAATGGACGACATCATAGTCATCAGGGACCTCGTCAAGCGCTTCGGGGACAAGACGGCCATAGACCATCTTGACCTGGAGATCCACCGCGGAGAGGTCTTCGGCTTCCTGGGCCCCAACGGGGCCGGGAAGACCACCACCGTCAGGTGCATCGCCACCCTGACCAACTACGACGAAGGCACCATAGAGGTGGACGGGAAGGACCTGGTGAAGGACCCCACCGCCGCCAAGGACAAGATGGGGGTCATCCAGCAGCAGGTCTCGCTGGACAAGGACCTGACCATCAGGGAGAACATGATCTCCCATGCCATGTACCACATGATCCCGAAGAAGGAGCGCAACGCCCGCATAGAGGAGCTCTCCGACTACTTCGGCCTCGACGAGTACCTGGACAAGCCCGTGGACTCCCTGTCCGGAGGATGGAAGAAGAGGGCCGCCATCGTGTGCGCCGTCCTGCACCGTCCCGACGTGCTGTTCCTGGACGAGCCCACCTCGGGCCTGGACATCAACGCCAGGCGCCTTCTCTGGGACGTGGTCAGGAACCTGAACGAGAAAGGGACCACCATCTTCCTCACCACCCATTACATCGAGGAGGCGGAAGCCCTCTGCGACAGGGTCGGGATCATAGACCATGGGAAGATCATCGCCCTCGGCGACCCGAAATCGCTGTGCGAGAAGGTCGGCTCCACCGCAGTGGAGTACATGGAGGACAAGACCACCCGGTACAAGTACTTCGCAAGCAGGGACGCCGCCAAGGAGTTCGTGGCATCCCTGGACTCGGACGACAACGTCCTGATAAGGAGCACCAACCTGGAGGACGTGTTCGTGGAGCTCACGGGCAAGAGCGTGGGGGGACAGAGATGATCGCCTTCATGAAGCAGGTCTACTACGTCGCCTGGGGCGACATGATGTTCCTGAAGCACAACTTCGCCAGCATCCTGGTCATGAGCATCATGAGCCCTCTGCTGTACCTGATCGCCTTCGGATACGGCCTGAGGACCGGGACCACCGACATCGGGACGTCCTATGTCGCTTTCGTCATACCCGGTATCGTGGCGCTGTCGTCCATGTCGTCGTCGTTCTCATCGACGTCCACCCGCATGAACGTCCAGAGGCTGTACTACAAGAGCTTCGACGAGATGATGATGTGCCCCCTGTCGCTGTCCGCGATAGTCCTGGGGAAGTGCATGCTCGGCCTCGTCAGGGGGATCATAAGCTGCTCCCTGCTGTACGCCCTGGGCCTGTTCCTGGCGCCGGAGCTCGTCCTGTCCCCATTGTTCATCGCCTGCATGCTGGTCAGCTGCCTGATATTCTCGTTCCTCGGGATGGCCGCAGCGCTGCTGGCCAAGTCCCATCAGAGCATGGCGACCTTCAACAGCCTGATCATCCTGCCGATGACCTTCCTGTGCGGGACGTTCTTCTCCGTGGACAGCCTGAGCCCCGTGTTCCAGGCGGTCCTGTACTGCCTCCCGCTGACCCATGCCAGCGAGTGCATAAGGGCGTCCGCC
The DNA here is from genome assembly GCA_963605395.1 of Firmicutes bacterium CAG:194. Taxonomy (GTDB): domain Archaea; phylum Thermoplasmatota; class Thermoplasmata; order Methanomassiliicoccales; family Methanomethylophilaceae; genus Methanoprimaticola. The sequence goes on along the minus strand of CAVCVB010000016.1, from coordinate 6,302 downwards.
CTGCCGGACTACATCCCGGACTTCCCGTGGATCTCCCTGGCGGTGCTCATAGCCTTCGGCGTCGCGTTCTTCGTGCTGGACTGGTGGCTGCTGAAGACCCGCAAGGTCTGAAGGAAAAACCCTGTTCTTCACGGGGGAAGGGGCTCAGCTGCCCCTGACCCCGTGCATCAGCTCGTCGATGATGTACATCGCGCCCTGCATCCCGAACACCGGGCGGGGGATGATGTCGTCCAATCCCATGGACGACTGCCCTATGGGGATCCCGATCCTGCAGGAGCCGTTCTCCTGCATGACCAACGCGGTTATTCCCTCGCAGAGCACCACGTCCGAATCCTCGGGCTCCCTGCCGAAGGCGCAGGCGTAATCGGCCTCATCCAGGAACCTCCGAAGGGCTTCCGTAGAATCTTCATCGGACCCGGGATCGACGGCGACGGCTACAGGGGCCATGCCGAGATAGCCGTAAAGCCACTCGGTCAGCGGCCTGACCACCGACGACGTCCCCGCGACGGAGAACGTCAGCCCCCTTATACGGAGGGCGTTGTACTTCAGTCCGACCATCTTCCTCCGGACCATGGACTCTGCATCGTCTATCCTCTTCAACGGAACGGCAGGATCGCATCCCGCTGCTTCGGCCATGGCCTTCACCCAGGCGCGCGTGGCGTCGAACCCCACGGGAGCGCCCATAGGGGAGCGGACGACCTTCACGCCTATCTTCTCATAGTAATCGGAAAGCTCGGCGCAGGGCTCGGGGCACACGACCATGGCGTACTCCGCCTCGACGGACCTCCTGAGATCCTCCACCGACGCTCCGGCTCCCGGCGCGCACAGCACCTCCAGGCCCATGCCCTCCAGCAGGCCGGACAGCTCGTCCCTGGCGAACCTCCAGTCCTTGTCCATTATCGTCAGTCCGAGCAGGAGAACCGTGCCCTTGCGGGCCTCCTTCCTCTCCGGAGCGAGATGCTCCATGACCATCCTCAGCGTCAGCCCGTAGCACTCCTGCATGGGCATGGACACCATGGAGGCGCCGATGTGCAGCGCACGGCCGGAGAGCATCCTGCCGGCTATCGCCTTGTCGTGGTCGTCCCCGATCAGGGCCGCCCCGGGAGAATCGATGGTGACTATGAGAGCAGGCTCAGTGGAATCCACGACCCCCAGGCCCTCGTCCAGCTTGTAGGATGCCCCGTTTATGTAATCGTATTCGTCCAGATAGGTCGCCGGAACCCTCGGATACCCGTTGAAGTAGGGCATCATCATGGGGCCGTCGTCCTCCCTCGGCATGACCGCCGAAGAATGGACCATGAGCCTGACCCTGCAGCCTCCAGGCCCGTGGAGGAACGCCACCGCGTCCTCGATGCTCTCCACTGCCATCACAGCTCCGTCCAGCCCGTCGGGCAATGTCCTCATAGCCTCAGCCCCCTCTTCCAGCCTTCCTCCTGCGGAAGGCGCATGACGTTCTCCAGGTACTGCGCGTACTTCAGGGTGGGCTCCACGCCCAATCCAACCTTCCCCACGCGGGCGAACCTGCACTTGCCGGACGTGCCCCTGATTATGTCCCCGATCAACAGGTCGGGATGAAGGGAGTCCAGGTCCGCGCACAGCATCTCGTCGGTGTACTCCTCGGTGACCATGTCCATGTGACGGGTGATCGATGTGATCCTCTTCCTGCGGGTGTTCGGAGACACTCCGATGCGGCATATCTCCACGCCGAGGTCCAGCAGCAGGTCGACGAGCCAATCGAAGTTCGTGCCCATCTTGAGCACGATGATAGCCCTCTTGCCCTCGAAACGGGGGCGGTGGGAGGCGACGAAATCATCGTAGACCTTCTCCGCATGCCCTATCTCAGCATCGGCGGCATCCGTGCGGGATGTCGCCTCTCCCAAAGACCTCAGCCATTCCTGATAATCATACAATCCAACGGGGACGGCCTCCGGGAACGGCTCCCTGCCGGTCCTCCTGCGGAGGATCTCCGCCAGCTCCCTGCTCTGAGGCGTGTCGCTGACCATCATGTCCAAAGATGCGCGGCAGTATCCCACCACATCCTCGGAGGAGCATTCGTCCAGGAACCTGCAGTTCTCCTTCAATCCGAACCTGGCCAGCATCTCCGCGATAGCCTTCTTGGACTCGGTCGTGTGGAGGTCGAAGAACGAGCTGCCGATCAGATTGACGTATCCAGGCTCGGGCTCCACCGAGAGGTCGATTGACTCCGCCATGGTCTCGGCGGCCATCATGAACCCGTCGGTGTACTCGCCGGTGATGTCCCCGTCCGCGGGAACCAGGTCTATCTTCACTCCGGGATGCCTGGCGGAGAGCTCATCGATGACCTTTCCGCAATCGTCCCCGATTATTCCGGGCATGCAGGTGGTCACCACCGCTATCCAGCGGAACCCTTCGGATATCGTCTCCTCCAGCGTGCGCTCCAGCATGCCGTTCCCTCCGAACACCGAGGCGGTGTCGTCCATCATGGTGCATCTGAGGTTGTGGGTGGGCTTCGCATCGTAGATCCCGCGCATGTAAAGGTCCAAGACGGCCTTGGAGCGGGACGTGTCCATCATGTACAGGCAGCATCCCGGCCCGTGGATCACGACGGCGACGTCCCTCATCTTCATGTATGCGGACACCGCGCCGTAAGCCGAGCAGGAGCTCATGACCGTGGAGTCCTTGATCGAAGTGCGGGACCCGGCGCATGCGGCGCATCCCGTTCGTACCGGGACGGAAGAACATGAATGCGGGCGTATCGGACGGCCCGCAGCCAGATCGGACAATTGGTCGTCGTCCAGCGGACGGGCGGTGACCGCCTGAGCCTTCCCGTCGCGGACGGCCATGATGCGGTCCGCGACCGCATCCACCTCCTTGGAGATGTCGGAATCGGGGAACATCTCGCGGACCGTCCTGCCGGCGGCTTCCGCATCCGAGAACATCCTGTCCCTGGGCATGGTCCCGATGATCTCCACTCCCGTGGCATCGGCGAACCTGCGGACCGTGTCCTCCTCCCCGTCCATCCCGCGGCAGTTCAGGATCAATCCTATGACGCGGCTCTTGCCGGAGTCGAAGTTGGCTATCCCCTTCATGATGTTGTTCGCCGCGTAGAGCGACATGAACTCGCCGGATGTCACCAGGATTATCCCGTCGGCGTACTCCGACCTCAGAGGGACGGCGAACCCTCCGCAGACCACGTCCCCCAGGACATCGTAGATGCGGACGTCGGTGCCGATGCCGTCCACTCCCAGCTTCTTCAGGGTGTCGAAGGTGGTCAGTATCCCGCGCCCGGCGCATCCTATCCCCGGCTCCGGGCCTCCGGCCTCCACGCACAGGACCCCTCCGCTGCCTTCGACGACCACGTCATCCAGCCTCCTCCAGGACAGGGGCGTGGAGCGGACGTAGTCCAGGACGGTGGTCTGGGGCCTCCCGCCGAGGAGGAGCCTCGTCGAATCGTGCTTCGGATCGCAGCCCACCTGCATGACCTCCATCCCCCTGGACGAGAGCGCGAAGGAGATGTTCGCCGACATCGTGGACTTGCCTATGCCGCCTTTCCCGTAGACCGCGACCTGATACATTCTGAGCACCTGGGTTGGAATCGCGGACCTGGTATTTACACATGGATGTATCCTCCAATCTCTGATGACGGAGGTTCGGCTGCAATGATTCCCATTATTCTTTGCATTATTTCAAATCAAAAAAGATGCAAACATTACCCGTTTGTTTATATATCAAATGATAAGAAAACAATTTGTTTGCATTATTTCTTATAAGAAAAAGTGCATACGACCCATGTGCACACTTTCGACTACAGATTCCTCAGAGATCTGGCCCTCACCCCCGCCTTCGCGAACCGGCTCGTCCGCATCGAGAGCATGAAGGCCAGGACCGCCTCGTTCCTGGAAGAGAATCCCGGGACGGCGAAGGACATGGCAGGGCTGGCCATGGCCATGTCCACAGTGGATTCCAACGAGATCGAAGGCATATCGACAGAGAGCTCCCGCGTGTTCGGGCTGCTGGCGGGGATGGTCCGTCCCAGGGACCACGATGAGTACGAGATCCTCGGATACAGGGATGCCCTGGCAAGGATCCATGAAGGCCACGGCTCCATGGAGCTGGACGAGGACACCGTGCTCAGCCTCTTCGGGACCCTGACATCCTACACCGGCGCAGATGCCGGATACAAGGCCAGGGACAACGAGATCATCTCGAGGGACGGCTCCGGAAGGATCTCCAAGAGGGTGAAGACCGTCCCCCACGGCCAGGTCGAGGACTGCATGTTCCAGCTCATCGGAGCGTACAGAGAGGCCAGGGACGACGCGGGCATACCCGGGATCATGCTGATCCCCTGCTTCATCATGGACTTCCTGAAGGTGCATCCGTTCTCGGACGGCAACGGCAGGATGTCCCGCCTACTGACCGTGCTGATGCTCTACCACGAGGGGTTCGACGTGTGCTCGTGCGTGTCGCTGGAGTCCATCATCAACAAGTCGAAGGGAGACTACTACGACGCTCTGGAGCAATCCGGAGAGGGGTGGTTCGACGACCTTTCCGACTACGGGCCGTTCATCGACTACATGATCGGGGTCATCTTCCTCGCCTACAGGGAGATGGACCGCAGGATGGCGGCGTGCGTCGGCAGGGACAGCAAGGAGAACAGGGTCGGGCGCGTGCTGGAGAACGTGTCCATCCCCATTTCCAAGAAGGAGCTGTGCGCCTTGATGCCGGACATCTCGGAGACCTATGTCGAAGCTGTCGTGGGCCGGATGGTCAAGGACGGGAAGATAGAGAGGATCGGCCCGAAGAGCGCTTCGAGATACGTGCCGAAGAAGCCGTGACGGCCGCAGGGCGGATTTGTAGTTATAAAAAGGGGGTCGAAACCGGCGAGGCATTATATAGGGACGGGAACTCGATAGGAGCATGTTGCCGATAGCTGTCGCGGAGCATCCGAGGGAATGGAACTCGATCATGAGCGGGCTGCCATTCGCGGACATCCGCGAAAGAGGCGGATACTATGTCGACAAGACGCTCCTGATCAAGGATATCCTCAGCTCCGACACCACAGGAGTATATCTCTTCACACGTCCCCGCCGCTTCGGTAAGACCACAAACCTGTCCATGCTGGACGCCTTCTTCAACATCTAGTACAAAGGAAACACATGGTTCGACGGACTGGAGATCTCTAACTATCCGGAGTACGAGAAGTACAAGAATGCGTTCCCGGTGATTCATGTCGACTTGGGGATTGCAGACGCGGATGGCTACCAGGAGTTCCTGGACGGGATACGGCAAGCTCTGGCCTTGGCGTTCAGGCCCCACAGGTACCTGTTGGAGCAGCCGGGGCTGAGCGATACCATGAGGGACCTGTTCAGGCTGTTCGGTTCCGAAGCGACGCCGATGATGCCCAAGCTTCTGAAAAATGCCGTCTCTAACCTCTCTGACGCGCTGACCGAATACCATGGAGTGCGCCCTGTGATCCTGATAGACGAGTACGACCGTGCTGTCTCCAACGCATTCGGAGAGAAATCCCACGAAAAGATGATAGCCTTCCTTAGGAGATTCCTGTACATCTCCATCAAGGGGAATCCAAACAGGCAGATGGTGTACGTCACAGGCATAATGCAAATCACGGAGCAGAGCATCTTCTCCAGCCTGAACAACGTCAATGTCAACAACGTGTTCTCCGAGATATCCGACGAGAGGTTCGGATTCACGGAAGCGGAGGTCAGGAACATCCTTGATTATTACGGATATCCAGACAAGTTCGATCTTGCGAAGAAATGGTATGACGGATACCGCTTCGGCAATGCAGAGGTGTACAACCCGTACAGCATCATGAAATTCGTGTCTACGGGATGCAAGGAGTATCCATACTGGATACGGAACGGCAAAGATGTCTTGATTAAGGATATGCTCAAGAGCATCACCCCCGAGAAGTACACGGACATCATGAAGCTGGTGACCGACGGCTCGATCAAGTCCGATTTGATAGACACGTTTCCGTATGAAGCCATCAAGAGGTCGGGAAAGCCCCTGTATAGCCTGATGGTCATGTCCGGATACCTCAAGGCGGCTCCTGCCGACGATTCCTGCATCTGCGGAATCGGACCGTATACGCTGTCCATCCCCAACGAAGAAGTCAGGATGCTCGTCAATGACATGATGGAGGCCGTGTATCCTCTGGACACCAGCTACCTGACGGCGTTCAGCAAGGCCATACTGGACGAGGATGCCAAGGAGATGGAGAAGGTCCTGGTCAGGGTGATGGACGGCGCCAGCTACGTCAACCTCAATGAAGCGACATATGCTGCAGTCATCATGACGCT
>CAVCVB010000015.1:0-29414 GCA_963605395.1 Firmicutes bacterium CAG:194 | reverse complement strand
GATGACCTGTCCCCGCCCGATAGGTGCACCAACTTCTTGGTCACCTGGCCCCAATTCCGATAAAATTCCGTTGCGAAATCACAACGATCCCATCATCGGATACAAACAACGCTAGCAGATCAAGACAGACTGTGGGGCAGAACGTTCCACTGTACCTGCCCCAGAGGGGAGGGGGTTTACGGACAACCCCCCGTCCGCTTTAAGTACCTGATTCCAATCGACAGGCCATGCAAGGCAAGTTCTGTCCAGTATGCAAGAGCCTCCTGCCCCCGAGCAGCGACCGTTGCGTCAAGTGCGGCCGTCCGGCGGAAGGGCTCCAAACGAGCAACCAGTCCTGCCTTGCAGATGTTGCGCCGAAGGCCCCGGCCAGGGAGCCCAAGACGGTGGAGCACGAGCTCGCCGACGCTCCGTACATGCCCTACGAGCCCAGGGGCTGCCAGCTGGAGATCATCAACGACATCTACACCTTCCTTGAGGACAAGAGGCACGTGGTGATCGAATCGGGAACCGGCACCGGGAAGACCATAACCTCCCTGGCCGCATCGCTCCAGCATGCCAAGCCCAAGGGCAAGGCCATAATCTATCTGGTCAGGACCATAACGCAGACCGACGCCGTCATGAAGGAGCTCAGGGCGATCTCCAAGATCAAGGACGTCAAGGGGCTGGCCATCACCGGCAGAGGGAGGTCCTGCCCCCTGTTCAGAGGGTCCCCCGAGTACGATAGCATCCCATCCAACATACTGTCCCTGATGTGCGACGACCGCAGGAACCGGAGCATCAAGGGCCAGGCGGGCGGCTGCAGGTTCTACGACAAGGTGGAGCTGGCCATGCCCGGCATCGAGAAATGGTGGGCCGAGGCCATGCCCTCGTCGGACGAGTTCGACAGGCACTGCGAGAAGCTCGGGGTCTGCCCGTACGAGGCCAAGAAGAGGCTGATGAAGAAGGCCGATGTCATCGCGGTCCCGTACATACAGATCCTCAACCCGGACATCCGCGCCAGCCTGCTGGCCAACCTGGATCTCACCGACGCCCCCAACGGCCTGATGATCATCGTGGACGAGGCGCACAACTTCCTGGACGCAGCCAGGGACACGGAGTCCTTCATCATCGACAAGGACCTTATTGACAACGCCATGGACGACGCCGACACCTTCAAGAGCGCGTCCGTCTGGCCCGAGGTCCCTCTGAAGTCCTTCATCACGTTCTTCAAGAGCTGCATACGCTCCCTCGCCATAGACAAGCTGGGCCTGAACGAGAAGTCCGCCGTGATCAAAGAGGATTACATCGAGGAGAAGATCATCGCCAAGTACGGGCTGAAGAGGTCCGACCTCGACGGGATCATCGAGACCATGGAGCAGCTCGGAGAAGCTCGCACGGAGAGGCTCGTGGACTCCGGCGACAACAGGATCTCCCCCGTGGAGGATCTGGCCCATCTGATGCGCCTGTGGTTCTCCTCCGGGTCCGAGAGGTTCGTCAGGACGATAAACGCCGGCGACAAGGGGGAGTACCTGAGGGCCGCATGCATCGACCCCGAGGAGATCTCCAGGTTCCTGAACTCGATACCGTGCACCCTTCACATGTCCGGGACGCTGCAGCCCCTGGACCAGTACGCCCGCGTCTTGGGATTGGGGAGGAACCCCCGCTTCAGGACGTACCCTTCGCCGTTCCCCAAGGAGAACAAGCTGGTGATCTACGACAAGGAGGTCACCACCAAGCAGAACGTCATGCAGCAGGACCCTTCGATGCAGCCGCGCATCGAGAGGAAGATCGTCCAGCTGTGCGATGCGGTAGACAAGAACACGCTCGTCTTCTTCACGTCGTACAACATGATGAGGAAGATGCGCCCGTACCTGGAGAGGAACATATCCAAACCGAAATACTGGGAGGAGTCGGGGAATCCCAGGCGCACCTCGGAGAACCTGGCAAGGTTCAGGGAGGGCAGGAACGGGGTCTTCTTCTCCGTGATGGGAGGGTCCATCGCGGAAGGCATAGACTTCCCCGGCGACGAGCTGTGCTTCGCGGTGATCGTGGGGATACCGTTCCCTCCGCCGTCCAAGGAGACGGATGCGATGAAAGCGCTGTTCGACGAGAGGTACAACGGGAAAGGGTGGCTGTACACCAGCCAGGTGCCCGCGATGAGGAAGCTCAACCAGGCCATCGGCCGTCTGATAAGGACGGAGACCGACCGCGGGGCAGCCGTGATCCTGGACAACAGGATGAGCAGGTACGTCAAGGACACCGGCGCAGAAGCGTCGGACGACCCTGTAGGCGACGTCATGCGGTTCTTCTACAACGGTTCCTAAGGCGCGGGGAAAATCCGTATATAATCGTTGATAAGTCGCGGGCCATCGATGGCACTACTCAGAGTCCTCATCGATGTGAAGCTATGGGTCGCCGCAGGGATCGTCCTCGGCCTGGCCCTCGGGTTCGACAGCCCCGATGCTGCCACTATCCTGATGTTCGTCCTCATCGCCCAGATGACGGTGTCGCTGGACGGCATCTCCTTTGCGAAAGAGGACTTCAAGGCCTACGGCAAGCGCTCGGTGGGATGCATCGTCGCTTGTTTCGGCATCAACACGATCGTCACGCTGCTCACCGGGCTTCTGTTCATAGACGATACGGGCCTCTGGTACGGATGGGTGATGCTGTCTTCCGTTCCCTGCGCCGTGTCTGTGGTGGTATGCACACTCACCATGAGGGGAGACGCCAAGATGTCCGTGCTCGGGCTGATCGCCACCTACGTCGCCGCCATCGCGTTGACGCCTCTGATAACCCATCTTCTCATCGGAGATGCCGTCAGCCCGTCGGAGATCATCAAGTACATACTGATGTTCATCCTCATCCCGTTCATCCTCGTGATCCCGGTGAAGAGGCTGCATGCCGGGCACATCCCCAAGAGCATCTTCATCAACCTCATGATGTTCCTGCTTGTCTTCGTCGGCCTCGGCTCCAGGAGGGACTTCATCCTCGGAGACCCTCAGATCATCGTCTGGGTGCTCATCGCCTGCCTGATCAGGGTGTTCGCGATAGGGTTCGTGATGATCTACGCCATGAGGGCCATGAATGTCAGGAGGGATCAGGGCGTCGTCTATCTTGCGAACGGAGTTTGGAAGAACTCCGGCATGTCCGTGTCGTTGTCTATGGCCTTGTTCGCCACCGTCTACCCGGATGCCGTGCTCCCTTGCATCGCGTCGCTGATCGCCGAGTGCATCTGGTTCGCCGTCATGAGCGCAGTCGTGGAGAAGGCTTGGCCACTGGACGGGACGGAACCTGCGCTGGAAGCGGACTGATTCAATATGTCCGAGCTCTCTATGAGCTATGGTTAATAACACGACCGCCATTCAGAACCTATGGAGCGGATGAAGTACCCGGACGGGGTGTATGATTTCGAAGCCCTTGTGACCGGAGGCTATCACTTCGTCGACAAGACCGGGCTCATCTGCGACCTGTGCGGCACCAGGAACAAGACATTCCTGTTCACCCGTCCGAGGCGCTTCGGAAAGACCCTCAACCTTTCCATGATAGACCGTTTCTTCAACATCATCTACGCCGACGAGGAGGACATCTTCAAAGGATTGGCTGTATCCGCGTGCAAACGCTGCGATCAATACAAGAATGCTTATCCCGTGCTCAGACTCGACTTCGGATACCTTTCAGGAGGATCCGTCGACATATTCCGCGACTCCATGGGCGTGATGATCGGCATCGCTGCCAGGAGCCTGAAGACCAGCATCGGGACCGACGCATTCGAAGACGGTGAGAAGAGGTTCCTGGAGAAATGCATCGACAGGTCCTTGAGGGAGGCCGATCTTTGGAGCGCGGCCGTCGATCTTTGCGGCATTCTGAAGAGGATCTACGGCAAGAACGTGATAATCCTAGTGGATGAATACGACCATTGGATGCAGAACATCCACTCTGAAGAGACCTTCGAGTCGATCGTCAGCTTCCTTAGGCCGTTCATGGAGCAGACGTTCAAGCTGAACAGGGACTGCGAGTTCGCTGTGGTCACGGGAATCATGCCATTGGCCAAGACAAGCATGCTGAGCAGCTTCAACAATGCCAAGGTATGCAGCATCATCGAGACGGAAGGGGACGAATACTTCGGTTTCACAGAGGAGGAGATCGTCCATCTCATCGAAGAAACCGGCAATCCGCCCGAGAAGCTGTCGGAGATCAGGGAATGGTACGACGGATACCGCTTCGGAGACGCTGACGTCTACAACCCGTACAGCGTCATAATGTACCTCGACAACGACTGCAGGCCCTTGGCTTATTGGAACAACATGACCGGGGGCGGCATGTCCGAGGACCTCCTGTCAAACATGGGCGCCGAGACCCTGACAGCTCTGAGGGGGCTGTACGAGAACAAGGGATCTTCGTTCGAGACAGTACTTGACACCCGCATATCATACACCGATGTCCTGTCTCCGACCGTGAAGCCCTCGGTGGTGTATTCCTACTTGGCGATGGCAGGGTACCTCAAGGCCGAGCGCACAAGGTCTCAGGAAGGCGGATTCCCCGTTTGCCGTGTCAGCATGGTGAACAACGAGGTCTCCATCGCGTTCAAGTCTCTTGTGGAAAAGTCCGTCGAGACCGACCGGAGGGCTTCCGCGGTCATGGACAGCATCTATGCCGAAGATGCGTCTAAGCTGGAAGAGTACCTTGAATCGATGCTGAACGGGCTCTGCCTGGATGTCAGCTGGTCGAGGCTCGATTCGCTTGCGAGGCACGACAGATACCGCGACGTCATCATGGCCTACCTCATGACGCCGGAGCTGATCGCCCGTGCAGAGATTCCCAAAGGATACGGAGTCTCAGACATCTTCTTCGAGAGGGATGGAGACCGCCTCCCGGTGATAATCGAAGTGAAGACGACTGCGGACCCCGATGCAGATCTTTCAGACCTTGCCGATAAGGCTCTTGCGCAGATAAACAGGCAGAAGTATGACAAAGACCCGGATTCAATCGGGGCGGTCTGCGTCGGGCTGGGGATCAGGCAGAAATCCGTCAGGGCGGCTATCGCGAAGAAGTGAGCACTCCATTATCCGTAAGATCTTAGAATTCTCTGACCATCTTGTTAACCTTACTTCGAATCAACACCGATCGGAAAGTGTAATTAACCCTGGTTGTCACATCAAATCCGACAAACAATAAACCTGTTAGCTCGCGCCGAAGCAACGATGGATAGAAGATGGGTTGCTTGGCATGAATGATGATGGAACCAGCCTCGGTACTCATAGGGCTCATCATCAAATCAGCCTCAGTTTATCGTCATCGGCAAGTTCCGATGGTGCATCGGAGCATCATTGATTATGGTTTCGTGAGTGAATAGAGCGCGGAGTGGGAGATTCGAACTCCCGGGGAGAATCCTCCACCGGTTTTCAAGACCGGCGCCGTGGGCCAGGCTTAGCTAACTCCGCCTGGACATCCGATAGCGACGCTTTATAAAAACCCTTCAGCGCTCGTCCGCAGAGTAATCGGACATGCCCGTGTAGAGCAGAAAATCGGACAGCTTCATGCCCTCGTCCCACCTCATGATGTAGTTCCCCACATCCGACACGTCCAGCTTAGGGATCCTCCTGTAGAGGATCGAATGCCTTCCCTTATAGTTGTGGTCGCTCGGAATGGTGAAGATCCTCCACGGGTCCCCTCTGAACGACTTCAGCCTGAAGGCGTAGATCGGGACGAGATGCGACCGGTTGCACTCGCCCAGCATGGTGTCCGCCTGCTCCACCAGCCTTTGGCTCTTGCTGAAGTGCATGACGGGGTCGGATGAGCTCTTCACCTCTATCGGGAAAGAGAAGTCCCACCTGAGCGCCACCAGGTCCACTCCCAGCGACCCTGCCGCCCTTATGACAAGGAAAGGCTCGGTCAGCATCGAGTTGTACGCCGCGGTCTCCATGGACCCGCAGGTCTTGACCATCTTCGCTATCGCCTTGGGATCCCCTGCAAGAAGGGCTTTCAGCTCGCGCTCGTACACATCGCCCGGTGGTGCCATGCTATCGTCATTCCATTCCGGAACGGATATAAAAGGCGAATCGGGGGGTGACTGAAAACCCCCTGTCAGTAGCTGTACACCACATGCACGTCGCTGATGTCTATCCCCAGCTCAGTGAACACCACATCCACGATCCTGGTGCTCTTGACGATGTAGCTGGAATGGTCGGCCCTGGACATTATGACGACCTTCCCGTTCTGCACGGTCGAAGCGATATGGTCCGTGTCCTTCCTGTCGATGCAGTCCCTGCTGCCGGCGACTACGGACACGGGCACCGTTATCGCAGACAGCATCTCGTCCGTGATGTGCGGCTCGGTGAGCATCATCCTCTCCTTAGGGTCGGGATGCCTCTTCATGCGCAGCATGGCCATCGACAAGCCCTTCAGGGCCTCTGGCCTGGTGTTGGCCCCGCAAGCGAACAGATGCGACAGCCCCTCGGGATGCTTGGATGCATAGATCAGCCCCACGATCCCTCCGTCGCTGAACCCCAGCACTATCGGGCGGTCCAGCTTCAGCTTCTTAACGAACACCGCCAGGTCGTCCGCCATGTCCTCGTAATGGTACTCGTTGACAGGCGAGCTCTCCCCGTGGCCGCGGGAGTCTATCAGATACAATGTGAACTTCTGCTCCAGGTAGTCGGCGGCGCGGCTGAAGATCCTGTGGTCCTCCCCGTTGCCGTGCAGGAGTATCATCGCAGGCCCCTTTCCGCGGACCTCGTAGTACAGCGAGACGCCGTTGGTCGTTACGCGCATCGCCACCTCCATCCCGCACACGGTTTAAACATTTCGGTAATCCTAAAACAAAAGGACGGGGGAACCGCCCGAAGGCGGGAAGGAGTTTCAAACCCAGACAGGGTCCCTGTACCTGATGTAGTCAAGGGCCCCGTCCACGGGCACGATGGCGCTCCATTGGTCGACCATCACGTATCCTTGGCCTCCGATGGACGGGACGTAGAACCCCATCACTGCGCGCTGCTCATCGTCGACTGCAATGGCTATCCCTCCGGCGTACTCCGTGTCCGGGGCGACCACATGGGTGCCGAGGACTATGGACACCCCCTTTCCGAAGCCTATCCTGTCCTCCTTGAGCTCGCCGTTCGGGTCGTTGACGAGATATCTTCTCTCGTCGTAGTTGCACCTGCCAGTGAACGTCACATCATCGCCGTCGATGACAGCGTTGAAGATCATGCCTTCCAGGGTGACGCCGAAGATGGACAGCCTGTCCCCGTCGGTCCTGCAGAACCCGACACCATCCATGCTCAGCCCTTCCAGGGAGACATCCAGGCTCAGGGCGCGGTACCTCTGCTCCGTGACGGTCACGGACACCTCCAGCGAGGGGGCGCTGTCACCGTTGGATGCGAACGCGTCTGCGTTGACTGCGAAGCTGAGCCCCTTCAGGGACGTCAGGTCCTCCGACGGGTCGTCCTCGCCGTCTGCAGTCAGCATGGTCGCGGAAACGGAGACGGAGTCCATGTCCGGGCCGTTGTAGGCGTAGTATGTGATAAGGAACAGGGTGGAGCCGTGGAAGTACAGCTGGGACGAGACGGACACGCTCAATGAGACCGCTTCGGTGTCCGATATCATCGCGTATTGATGGGACCCGTCTCCGTGGGCCATGGTAAGGATGCTCCCGTCCCTGGTGACCTCATAGACCGGATCGGAATCGCCGGAACCCACCGGGCCGGAATCGGACACGTATTTGGTGGCAGTCCCCGCTTCCATCCAGGTGCCCTCCATGGGGCTGCGGCCGTCGCCGTTCCCGTCGCCGATGTACTGCCAGGAGAACAGCAGCAGGACCGCTATGACGATGACGGCGACCGTCGCTGTCGCCTTGCTTCCTCTTTCCATGCGGATGAATCGGGATGCGGGTATAAAGATGGGCCAGCCCCCGTGAAGGGGGGCCGGAGGCCCTGGAATCTGTTTAGGAAGAGGGGACCGGGATCTGCTCGCAGTTGATCATCCAGAGCTTCCCGTCGGCGTTGACGAGGATGGTACCGGCGGACATGAGGGCGTATCCCTCGCCGTCGGTGCACTGGGCGGTTACTGCGAAGAGGTGGGAGGAGCCGTCGGCCCTCTTCTCGCAGAGGCGTCCGTCCTCGTAGAAGCCGTTGACCGGCATCTCGTAGCCGTTGGTGCGGTAGATGACGGTGCTGCTGCTGAGGCCGTAGATGTCGTCGGCAAGGTATCCGTCGCGGTCGTACACGTAGTACTGGACGGCGTCGAAGGACCCTGTGGCTCCGGTGACGGTCATGATGGCACCGTCCTCGACGGTCACGTTGAAGACAATGCCGTTGGCGGTCATGCAGAAGATGGTGTAGGCATCGGGATCGCCCATGACGAATCCGAGGGCCTCCGTGGTGGTGTCCTCGAGGTCCACCATCAGGTGGGCTGCGCGGACCCCCTCTTCGTTCACTGCGAAGGTGAGGATCTTCTCCTCGACGACGGCGTTGTTGCCGTTGTACACTTCGGCGACGACAGACTGCATGGTGCCGTCGAACTCGAACGGGTCGTCGTCGATGTCGTAGGTGCCGTCCTCGCTGAAGGCCATGACGACGACAGAGAAGGCGGAGACTCCCGCGACCTCGATCTGCATGAAGGACACCATGTACAGCGTCTCTCCGTGGAGGTACAGCTGGACGTTGTACCCGTAGTCGATAGAGACGGCCTGGTGGTCGGATACCGCGTAGAACTTGACGGTGTCTTCGTCGTCGACATAGGTGACGACGTCTCCGTCGACGGTCACATGAGCGGTGAAGGACTCTTCGACGGATGCGTCCGCCGCGACAATGTCCGTGATGGCAAAGGCTTTGTAGCCCGCGAGGGTCCAATCACCCTCCAGGGGGCTCTCCTTCTCTTCCTGGCCGATGTACTGCCAGGAGAAGAGGAGGACTATGATGAGAACGATGACGACCGCTGTGGCCGTCTTCATGTTGGCTTTCTCCATGGTCGGTAATGACAACGACAGTATAAAAGAAGCTAAGTGCCCGGGGCCCCGTGCCAGCATATGCACGGGGGCCCCCGAGCGGGTTTCAGATGAAGATGAAGGCGTCGATCGTCCGGAGAACGCCGTCGACATCCACGATGGCAACGGACGCGGACACCATGGCGAAGGCCCCGTGGGCGCCGGGCGCCTGCACGCCGATGACGCTGCTGCTGCCGTCGGCCCTCTTCTGGCAGAGGCGTCCGTCCTCGTAGAACGCGTCGACGGTGTATTCGACCCCGCCGGAACCGCGTATCACGGTGCCGTCGCCGAGGCCGTAGGTGTCCTCGGAGAGGACCCCCTGCCCGTCGAAGACGTAGTACCTGGGCGAGAAGGAGCTGTCGACGCCGGTCAGGGCGGTCACGACGTCGTTGTCCAGGACGATGTTGAACACCGCTCCGGACGTGGTCAGGCAGAAGATGGTGACCCTGCCCATGTCGTCGGTCTTGAGGAACCCGAGGGCCTTGTCCTCCACGTCCCAGGCGCTGACGGCCAGCTGGAGGGCGGTCATGTCCTGGTCCTCGACGAGGAAGCTGATGGCTGTCTCCTCGAGCAGCGCGTTGTTCTCGTTGTACAGCTCCGCGACGACCCTGTATGCGTTGCCGTCCATGTCCGGGAGGCCGTCGTCGACGGTGACGAGGCCGTCGCGTGTCAGGACGTACACGTAGGATATGAGCCCTGAGGCCTCTTCGGAGGAGGCCGGATTGACTATGAACATGTACAGGACGTCCCCGTGCAGGAACAGCTGACTCCTCAGGGAGTAGTCCATCGACACCGCTTCGGTGTCTGAGACCATGGCGAACTCCACAGACTGCCCGGCGCCGGTCATGGTGAGGACGTCCCCCTCGACGCGGATGTTCTCGGGAGGGTAATCGACTGTGTACTCCAGAGGGGCCGTGGCGGCGACGCTCATGGAGATGCTTTCGGCCACGATCCATTCGCCCTCCATGGGGCTGCTCTCCTCCTTTTCCTGTCCGATGTACTGCCACGAGAAGAGGAGGACTATGATGAGAACGATGACGACCGCTGCGGCCGTCTTCTTGTTGCTACTGTCCATGCGATGAAAAGCTGTTGGAAATATAAAGGGGCATGCGGAAGAGGTTCGCCGGCCCCCGTGCCAGCGAAGGCACGGGAGCCGGAAGGCGCTCACGGGGAGAGCCTGCTGGGGTCCCTGGGGAAGAGGATCGCTTCCCTTATGTTGGGCAGGTCCAGCATCTTGACCAGGAGCCTCTCGATCCCGATCCCCCATCCGCCGTGGGGAGGCATGCCGTACCTGAACGCCTCGAGATAGAACTCGAAGTCCTTGGGGTCCAGGCCCTTCTTCTCCATCCTGGCGACGAGGCGGTCGTACCTGTGCTCCCTCTGGCCTCCGGAGGAGATCTCCTGGCCGCGGTAGTCCAGGTCGAAGCTGAACGAGTAGGGGGTCCCGTCCTTCTCCATGATGTAGAAGGGCTTGGCCTCCTCGGGGTACTCGGCGATGAAGTAGAGGTCGCATCCCTTCTCGGCCATGATGTTCCCGACGATCTTCTCTCCCTCTGTGCCCAGGTCCTCGCCCTCCTTCAGGGGCATGCCGGCGTCGTTGACCATCTGCAGGCACTGGCTGTAGGTGAGGATGGGGTAGGGCCTTGCGGGGACGTTGATCTCCTTGCCGAGGATCTCCAGCTGCTTGGCGCCCTTCTCCTTCAGTCCCTTGAGGACGCGGTCGATGACCTCCTCGATCATGGCCATGACCTCCTCCTCGTTCTCGATCCAGCACATCTCCCCGTCGAAGGACACGAACTCGGTCACGTGGCGGTTGGTGTTGGACTGCTCGGCCCTGAAGGCCTGTCCGATCTCGAACACCCTGTCCAGCCCGGTGGACATGAGGATCTGCTTGTAGAGCTGGGGGGACTGGGCCAGGTAGGCGGGCCTGTCGAAGTACTGGACCTTGAAGAGCTCGGCTCCGCCTTCGGCTCCGGCGGCGGAGATCTTGGGGGTGTAGACCTGGGTGAACCCGTTGTCGCGGACGGCGTCCTCGATGAGCTCGACCATGAGGGCCTTCAGCTCGAAGATGGCCTTGACCTCGGGCTTCCTGAGGTCCATGAACCTGTGGTTGAGACGGGTGTCCATCTCCACGTTGACCTTGTCGACGACTCCCAGGGGCAGGGGCACTGCGGCGGGGGATACGACATCCGCGGCGGAGGGGATGATCTCCCATCCGGTGGCGGTCTGGTTGCTCTCCTTGACCTCGCCGGTGATGCGGACGACGGTCTCGCGGGAGAGGCCGGTGAGGAGCGCGAAGAGGTCGGCGTCGATCTTCTTCTTGGGCATGGTCACCTGGTAGGTGCCGTCCCTGTCGCGCATGGTGATGAACGAGATCCCGCCCAGGTTCCTGACGTCCTGGACCCAGCCTCCGACGGAGACTGTGCCGTCGCCGACGGAGACCTCGGAGGACCTTTTTACTGTAGACATGAGCCGTGGGAAGTGACGCGCATATAAGACGGTAGCGAAATCGGCTGCACGCGGTGCTGTGCTGCGGGATCAGCCGCACCATGGCGTGTCGGTCGGGGCCCTTGTATGGTCATCCGTCCTCCGCCATGCCTACGAGGCAAGGACCCGGCTCTTTTATTATAGATTGCGACATGCTCTTCGTGAGGAGGATTCGATGTTCGTACACGAACTGCATAGCACCTGGAAACAGCCATGTATGGCCCAGATGGTAGAGGCGAAGCCGGAAACGATATGCTGGCGCAGCTACGGCGACATACCGCGGCACTGTGACCGTCGCGGATGGACGGGTGGCGATCGTGCCATCCTGCACGCAGACGACTCTGCAAGGCACTATGATTGCCGGACAGGTCAGATGTGCTCATATCGCCGTCTCATGAGACCTCAAATATCGGCGGTGGTCAACAATGGTTAAGGTCCGTCGCCAGAAGATGCTGGAAGACGGCAGAAAGGTCCAGCTCTTCTACAACGAAGACGAGATGCGCGAGGGCATGGTAGTAAGCCTGGAATCCGTAGGTACCGTTCGCGATCTGATATACGGCCTGGATTACGAGGAATATGCAAACAACCAGGCCATTCAGGACCAATGCGCCATGCGCTACCAGATCATAGGGAACCAGATGGGGATGCTTGACGATCCTCTGAGATTCAACAGCGCCATGGATACGGCATACGGTGCCAGGAGCGTGATTGCCCATGCATACGGGACCAGAAAATTCAGAAAGCAGGAACACTGGGAATACCTGCATACCGATCTGGACCCGATCGAGGAAGGGTGCTTGCTGGTGCTCGAGATGCTTGATGACGGTCAGATTGTCATCAGCGACAATCGCAAGCCCAAGCAACACGGGATCTTAAACCGCTGGAGAGATCGTCGGAAATCCGCCATGCGTTGAAGCAACACTCAATTGGCCGACATCAGAAGCTCGACAGGACCCGCACACTGTGAAACTCTGATGCCGGCCGCGGCCGCTTTTAATATGTGCGAGAGCATGCTGCTGGTAAGGTGGATTGGATGTTCGGATACCGGCTTCAGAAGATCTGGAAACAGCCGTCTGTGGCTCAGATTGAGAAAACGTTGTCAGATCTGGCTGACAAATACGGCTACGAAGACGTATGGCTGTACGGAAACTACTACGAAGGGCTGTATAGAGAGGGCAACGGCATCCAGATCATGATGGATCCGGCCCAGTATGTCATGTATCGGCCCCGCTACATGCACTCGTGCTACCGTGCACTGGGACTCGAACTGGACATTTACATGAGGGATGATGCGGACCCGCTCACCGAGTACATCCTTGCGAATTCGAGGCTGGTGCACCATGCATAAACCTCATCGTAGCAGGATGTTAGAGGACGGCAGGAAAGTCAAGCTCTACTCCAACGACAGGCAGATCCGCAAAGGCATGGAAGAATGCCTGGAATCCATCTCTTCGATCCGCAGGCTGGTGCTCGGGCTGAAGCTCGAAGCGTTCACAGACCGCCAGCCTATCGTAGACCGGTGCTCGACCCTGCTGCAGATGGTCAACGACCGCACAGACAGACTGGACGACCCGCAATCATCTGCCGAAGTGACAGAGATCGCCCACAGACTGGATGATGTCATCGCTCACAAATGTGGAAGAAGGCAATTCAACAGTGAAATCGATTGGTCGGGTATTGTTGATGATTTCGATCGCCTCGAGAGGATATGCTCGGATGCGCTCAAGGCGATTGATTCCGAAACCTGATGCATCACGGCTAGCACGGCCTCCGGATCAACATCGGACCGTCGCAGAGATTCCGAACACGTTCTCAATGCCGGGGCGCGGTTCTGATCTCCGACTTCACATCGCTGACCATCTCCCTGTAACCTTCGGACACGTCCAGGTTGGGGATGCTCACGGCATAGCGGCCGCCATCGCATGGGACGGCCGTGAGGTATCCGGATATCGCCAACAGCGTCACAGTCGACTCTTCCAGCTCGTCTTCGTCCAAGGAATGGAGCTTCCCGATGGAGAGGTTCGGGCTGATATCGCATACCAGAGAAGCGCCCGGGTCAGCCAATGCGAGGATCCTGTCCCTGAACGAAGGCTCTGCCCTGCAGAGAGCATCGGAGATCATCACGGAGCCGCCGGAGTTGGCCCAATGGCATTTGGTGCGAGCCTCCCCGAAGATGCGGCCCTGGATGTGCCTGATGACGGAGAACGGGTTGCAGACCTCTTGATTCCCGAAGCGGTATCCTCCGTAGTGCTTCCTGATAGTATCGAGCTCTTCAGGCGGCATGCCGGTGTCTGAGATCAGGGTGCCGACCTCCTCCTCCGTGAATCCAAAAGAACCGTCGAACCTCGGTTGGAAGATATCGAAGCGTTTCAGGCCGACTATCCCGCTGTAGACGGACTCCTCGGAGATCGTCGACACGCCCGTGAGGACGGCGAACCTGCAGCACTCGTTGCCGTTGAACGAGGACTCCATGAACCGCGAGAAGAAGCCTGCTATCTCGGTGTAATATCCCATTTGATACGCCATATGGATGGGCTTGTCGTACTCGTCGATGAGGATGACCACATCCATTCCGTAGGCGATCTTCACCCACCGGCTCAGCAAGGAGACGGATCTTATGAGGAGCTCTTCGTCGGCATCACGCCTGCAAATGGCCATGAACTGCTCGCGCTCGGCTTCGGATATCCGTTCGCATTCCGAGAGATGATCGAACGTGAGGTAGAGATCGGACATCATGAGCGAGAAAAGGTCGAAGAAGAGCTCTAGGTCCGCCGACTCGATGTCCGCGAAGTTGAGACGGAAGACCTTGTACTTCCCCAGATGCTCCATGGCTTCCGGACATCCCGATATCTTCAGCCCGGAGAACAGCTCCTTCCCGTCCGGGACCCCGTTCTCGAAGAACGCGTCCAGCATGCTCAGGTTCATCGTCTTCCCGAACCTGCGGGGGCGGGTGAACAGACATGGGCCCTCGCCGAGCTGGATGAGATCCTCGATCATCAGGCTCTTGTCGACGAAATGATAATCTCCGCCCGCCAATGTACGGAAGCCGCTGACGCCTGACGGCAGTTTCTTTCCCATGTGCCTCTCGGCCCTGCATGCGACGTTCCAACGGTTAAATGGTTCGGACACGAACCATCCACCGATTCCGTTAAAGGAGCGTTCCGCTTAAAGCCGGCCGTGAGGGGTTCCGAGTGATTCTGAAGTACCTGAGGCCCAAGGACTGGGCCCTTGCAGCCGTCTGCGTGGCGCTGGTGCTGCTCCAGGTGTACCTGGACCTGAGGATCCCCGAGTTCATGAGCGAGATAACCACCCACCTCCAGATGGGGATGGGCACGGACATCGTCGCACGCGACGGGACCCGGATGATCGCATGCGCCCTGGTGAGCTTCGCCGCCGCAGTGGCCACCGGCATCCTCGCATCCCGTATATCCGCTTCACTCAGCAGGACCCTCCGCGAGCTGGAGTTCGAGAAGGTCCAGTCGTTCTCCCACGACGACATGGACTCCTTCTCGGCGGCCAGCCTCATCACCCGCTCCACCAACGACGTCTACCACCTTCAGCAGTTCGTGGCCAGGGGCCTCGTCATCGTGGTGAAGGCCCCGGTCATGGCCGTGTGGGCGGTGCTCAAGATAAGCGGCAGCACCTTGGAATGGACCGCCGCGACCGCCGTCGCCATGATCATCCTCCTGCTGGCGATATTCTTCATCATGCGGGCCAACATGCCCCTGGTCAGGAGGATCCAGTGGCTGATGGACGGCGTCAACCACTCCACCAGGGAGAACCTGGAAGGCGTGAGGGTCATCCGCGCCTACAACGCCGACGGCGCCCAGCAGGAGAGGTTCGACAAGGCCAACGGCGACCTTCTGGACAACAACGTCAGGGTGGCCCATCAGATGGCCCCTCTGCATCCTATTTCATCGTCGATGCTCAGCTTCCTGACGCTGGCGATCTACTGGATCGGCGCGGGGATCCTGCAGTCCGCCCCTTCCCAGGCGGACCAGATGCAGCTGTTCTCCGACATGATCGTGTTCACGTCCTATGCCGGGCAGGTCATAACCTCGGTCATGATGCTCACTGGCATCATCAGGGGCCTGCCAAGGGCCATGGTGTCCGCAGGGCGCATCGAGGAGGTCATCGAGCACGAGCCCTCCATCAGTGGCGGAGATGTGAAAGAAGGGGACGGATCCCGCGGGACCGTGGAGTTCCGGGACGTGTCGTTCGCCTATCCCCGCGCTGGCCACGAGGCCCTGAGCGGGATATCTTTCGAAGTCGGGAAGGGGGAGACCTTCGCCATCATCGGAAGGACGGGGAGCGGGAAGTCGTCCGTCGCGAACCTCATCCCGAGGTTCTACGACGTCTGCTCGGGAGCGATCCTGGTGGACGGCGTCGATGTCAGGGAATACGACCTGGAGGCGCTTCATTCCAAGATCGGATACGTCCCGCAAAGGGCCGTCATCTTCGAGGGGACCATCCGCGCCAACGTCAACTTCGGCCAAGGCTCGGAGGACAGGACCGACGAGGACGTCCGCAGGGCCCTGGACATCGCTCAGGCGTCGAACTTCGTCGATTCCCTGCCGGAAGGGATGGACTCCGACCTCGCCCAGTACGGGCGCACCCTCTCCGGAGGGCAGAAGCAAAGGATATCAATCGCCAGGGCCGTGTGCAAGGACCCGGAGATCTACATCTTCGACGACTCCTTCTCCGCTCTGGACTTCAAGACGGACCTGGACCTGAGGACCGCGCTGAAGAGGGCCACGAAGGATTCCACCAAGATAATCGTGGCCCAGCGCATCGGGACCATAATCGATGCCGACAGGATCATGGTCCTGGACAACGGCAGGATGGCGGGCATCGGGACGCACAAGGAGCTCATGCGCACCTGCCCCCTGTACGCGGAGATCGCCAGGTCGCAGCTCGGGGAGGGAGCCTGATGCCGCCAGGAGGCCCCAGCTGGACAAGGGCGGAGAAGCCCAGGGACCTGAAGACCGCCATGCTGGCGTTCCTCAAGTACATCGGCCCGTACAGGAAGGACATCGCGCTGGGCATAGCGTTCAGCATGATCGCATCCGTCCTGTCCCTGATCGGACCCCAGTACCTGGCATCCATCACCGACAGCCTGTCGGAGAGCATCCTCGGCCCCGCGCCGTTCGACACGGGCTTCGTGTTCAGGACCGGGATCCTCCTGCTGGCGATCTACTCCCTGAGCGTGGTTTTCTCCACCCTCGAGGACTACATCATAGGCGCTTCGTCGGAGAAGATCGGCGCCCGGATGCGCGACGACGCCTCCAGGAAGATCTCCCGGCTCCCGCTGAGCTACCTCGACAGCTGCAGCACGGGGGACCTGATGAGCCGCATGACCAACGACACGGACACCATCAGCAACTCCTGCAGCGAGAGCATCGCCCACACCGTCACCGCCGTCACCATGCTGGTCGGCTCCCTGGTGATGATGTTCTACACGGATTGGCATCTCGCATCCGTGGCCGTCATCGCTCCGATCATGGGATTCGTCCTGCTCTACATCATAACCCGCCGCACTCAGAAGTACTTCATCGCCCAGCAGAGGGACCTCGGCAGGATGAACGCGCTGGTGGAGGAGACCTATTACGGGCACGACATCGTCACGGCGTACAACGACAGGAAGAGGTCCAAGGCCAGGTTCGACTCGATTAACTCGGGCCTGTTCGACAGCGCGTACAGGGCCAGGGTCGTCACCGGGCTGGTGCCCCAGACCATGAACTTCATCGGGAACTTGTCCTACGTCGTGGTCTGCGTGGCAGGGTCCATGATGATCGTCGACGGCAGCATCGGGTACGGTGTGATCGTGGCATTCATCCTCTACGTGAAGCAGTTCACCCATCCGATCGTCATGATAGCGGAGTCCACCGCGCAGATGCAGTCCGTGGCATCGGCATCGGAGAGGATCTTCGAGCTGCTCGGAAGGGAGGAGATGCCTCCCCAGGAGGACGCGGAGCGCCTGGAGCCATCCGAAGTGAAGGGGGACGTGTCGTTCAGGGACGTGAGGTTCGGATACGTTCCCGGAAGGGAGGTCATCCACGGCCTGGACCTGGAGGTCCCGCAAGGGTCGAAGGTCTCCATAGTCGGCCCCACCGGTGCAGGGAAGACCACCATCGCCAACCTGCTGATGAGGTTCTACGAGGTGGATTCCGGAGATATCCTGGTCGACGGCAGGTCCGTCAAGGACATGTCGAGGGACAATGTGCACGACCTGTTCTCCATGGTCCTGCAGGACACATGGCTTTTCGACGGGACCGTGAGGGAGAACATCGTGTTCACAAGGCAGGGCGTTTCCGACGAGGAGGTGATGGAAGCATGCCGCTCCGTCGGGCTCCAGGAGCTGATAGACTCCCTGCCCGACGGCCTGGACACGAGGATATCCGAAACATCCGGCCTGTCCGTGGGACAGAGGCAGCAGATGACCATCGCGAGAGCGATCGTCAAGGACGCTCCGATGATCATCCTGGACGAGGCAACCAGCTCCGTGGACACCGTGACCGAGAAGCAGATACAGGCCGCGGTCGGGAAGCTCACGGAGGGCAAGACATCGTTCGTCATCGCCCATCGGCTGTCCACGATAAGGGACTCCGACGTCATACTGGTGATGAAGGAAGGCGAGATCGTCGAGAAGGGCACCCATCAGGAGCTCCTGGATCTCGGCGGGTTCTACAAGCAGCTACACGACAGCCAGTTCGAAGGGTGCGACTGACGTGGCATCATGCCTTCGGCGGCACGACTACGGTATCTCCGAATACGACCTTGGCGGAGTGCTTATGGTATCCGATCCCGACGATGATGTGCGTCTCGTCGATGTTGCGCGAATACTCCTTCTCGCTAATCTGCTTCAAGGCGCTGTCAGCCAGCTTGGACATGTCGCACTTCTCATCGGAATATTTCAGCTCCATCAGCAGCCCCGGGCGCGATTTCGCGCCTTTGATGTACAGGTCGACATACCCATCGCCGGATCCCAGCTCGGTCTGGTACCTGTATCCAGAGAATCCGAACAGGAGGGACAGGAAGAACTTGTGGACCTTCTCGTCATAATGGTCGCGGGGAGCCTGCCCGTCCATTATCTTGTTCAGCTCCTCGGTGGCCTTTACGGCATCCTTCCTGAACATAAACTCGGACAGACGGGATGCAGAAGTGATATCCGAGATCCCCATATCGCTGACGAGTTCCTCGTAGCCATCGAAGACTTCCATGTTCGGAATGGTGATGATGTAATCGCCATCATCGCAGGGGATGGCCTTGAGATAACCGGAAGTGACCATCAGGGTTATCGTGGACTCTTCCAAGACCGCTTCGTCCATGGACTGCAGCTTCCTGATGGTGAGACGTGGGTTGATCTTGCATTTCAGATAGTTGCCTGGAATGGCCAAAGTGAGGATCCTGTCCCTGAAAGAAGGCTCTGTCCTGGACAGCACATCGGAGATCATCATCGTGTCTCCGGACTGGACCCAGTAAGAATCGGTGCCCGTCTGACCGCTCAAGCGGTCTTGGATGTAGCTCATGACACAGAAGGGGTTGTAGACGTCCTCATTTCCGAAATGATACCCATCGTAATGCTTACGCATGGTATCGAGCTCTTCCGAGGGCAGCCCGATCTCGGAGATCAGGGCACCGACCTCCTCCTCTGTGAATCCGAAAGATTCGTCGCAATTCGACTTGAATATATCGAACTCCCTCATGTTGTTGAGACCGCTGAAGACAGTCTCCTTGGAGATCCTTGATACGCCTGTGACAACAGCGAAACTGAAATCCGGGTTGCTCTTGAGTGTAGACTCCATGAATGGCGCGAAGAAGTCCATGAACTCTGTGTAGAACCCCTTCAGATATGCTGCATGGACAGGCTTGTCGTATTCGTCGATGAGAATGACCACATCGGTACCGTAGGCGATTTTAACCCACCTGCTCAACAAGGAAACCGAATCCAAGAGAAGACCCCAGTTGGCACGCCCGCTGCGGATAGCTTTGAACTGCTCGCGTTCATCATCAAGCACGCCGTCGCATTCCAAGACACGGCTGAACCTGACGTAGATCTTGGACATCATTATCGAAAAACGCTCTAAGAAGATCGCTTGGTCAAACGACTCTATATCCGCAAAGTTGAGACGTATCACCTTGTACTTGCCCCGATGTTCCATAACGTCAGAGAACTCGGATATCTTAAGGCCCGAGAATAGCCGGTCTCCATCCAGCGTGTCTTTATCAAAGAAAGCCTCCAACATGCTCAGGTTCATGGTCTTTCCGAACCTGCGGGGACGCGTGAACAGGAAAGCGCCTTTACCGAGCTCGACTATGTCCTTAATCATCATACTCTTGTCAACGAAATGATAATCCCCATTGGCTAAAGTCTGAAAGTCTCTGACGGCTGCAGGTATCATCTTGCTCATAGGCTGCTCAAACCAGCATATACCATTCAAATGGTTAAAAAGTTCGGACATCGATCGCGCAGCTGAGGTAGCATATCGTTCGTCATCGCCCATCGGCTGTCCACGATAAGGGACTCCGACGTCATACTGGTGATGAAGGAAGGCGAGATCGTCGAGAAGGGCACCCACCAGGAGCTCCTGGATCTCGGCGGGTTCTACAAGCAGCTGTACGACAGCCAGTTCGAAGGGTGCGATTGAGGCCGGGGGTCTCCCCCCGGAAAGGGCTCACTGCTTCTTGCCCTGGTTCGCCACGGCGGCCATCTTGGCCCCTATGGCGTCCTGGTCTCCCAGGTACCTCTTGGACACGACGTTGAAATCGGAGTCGAACTCGTACACCAGCGGCACGCCGGTGGGGATGTTCACTCCAGTGATCTCGTCGTCGCTGAGGCCGTCGAAGACCTTGACCAGAGCCCTCAGGGAGTTGCCGTGGGCTGCGATCAGCACCCTGTCGCCCGCCAGCATCCTGGGCTTGATCTCCTTCTCGAAGTACGGCGCCGCCCTGGCGACGGTGTCCTTCAGGCTCTCCGTGAGCGGAAGGCATTCCCTCGGAACCGTGCGGAACATCTCCTGGTTGGCTGGGTTCCTCTCGTCCTCGGGCGAGAGCTCCGGCGGAGGCGTCGCATAGGACCTCCTCCAGACCTTGACCTGGTCCTCCCCGTACTTCTCGGCGGTCTCGGACTTGTTGAGCCCCTGGAGGGCGCCGTAATGGCGCTCGTTGAGCTCCCATGCCTTGACCACCGGCAGCCACTCCCTGTCCATGGCCTGGAGGGCGCCGTTCAGAGTGTGGATGGCCCTCTTCAGGAAGGATGTGTAGCAGATGTCGAAGTCCAGGCCCTCGGCCTTCATCAGCTCGCCTGCGGAAGCCGCTTCCGTGCGCCCTTTCTCGGAGAGCTCCACGTCGGTCCAGCCGGTGAACAGGTTCAGCCTGTTCCACTCGCTCTCCCCGTGACGGAGGAGCACGAGCCTCATTGTCCCTGTCATGGATGCGGGATATCGATGGCTCCGATAAAACGATGTGCGTCCCTCGGCAGGTTGATAAACATCCCGCCGTTCGGTGTGCACATGGATTTCAAGTACCCGGAGCTGGCCGAATCGATCAGGGAATCGGTCAGGCGCGCTTCCGAAGGCAGGAATGTGGGCGTGGCCTTCTCCGGCGGACTGGACTCCGGGCTGATATCGTGCCTGGCGAACGAATATGCCGAGTCCGTGACCCTCTACACATGCGGGTCCGACGGGTCCTTCGACGTCAGGGCCGGGGAGGAGCTGTCTCAGAGGATAGGCCTCCCGTGGAAGCAGCTCAGGATATCGAAGGACACCCTGGAGGACGAGATCCGCAGGTTCATATCCATAACCGGGACGGACGACCCGTTCACGATCTCCTACGACCTTCAGCTGTTCACGGTCTGCGAGTACTCCGAAGAGGACGTCATTCTCTCCGGCCAGGGGGCCGACGAGTACTTCATGGGGTGCGCCAAGCTGGTGGAATGCGCAGACTGCGATTACAACGCATACGTGAAGGACGGCGTGAAGAGGCTGATGGAGGTGTCCGTGCCCTGCGAGAGATGCATCGCATCCCATTTCGGCAAGGACCTGCGGTACCCCTACCTTGACCCCGCGGTTCTGGAGCAGGTGGCTCTCGTGGACCCCGCGGACCTGAAGCCCAGGGACATGGCCTCCAGGAAGCAAGTCCTGAAGGACGCCGCATGCCACCTCGGATACCCCTATCTGGAGAAGAGGATCAAGAAGGCCTCCCAGTACGGCTCGGGCACCACGGACATCATCCGCGCCCTGGCGAAGTCCAAGGGCATGATGTTCAACAGGTACATCCAGTCCGTCTACGACGAGGTTTTCCCCGACGGGAAGGACGTGTCCTGACTGCCCGGTTCCGGCGGTTCCAGCGCGTTTTCGCATCAAACCTGCGCTTAACACCATACAGACTGGGAATTCCCGACCCTACCCTTTATTAGAAGGCGCGTGTTAGGGTATCCAAAGAGGATATGGTGTAATCATGTCTGCTGAGAAAGTCACAGTTTCTGTAATCAAAGCCGACGTCGGATCCGTCGTCGGCCATTCGAGACCGCACCCTTCCATGCTCGAGGCCTCCAAGGAGATCCTTGCCGACGCCCAGAAGCAGGGTGTCATCGAGGACTTCTACGTCACCCGCGTCGGCGACGACATCAACCTTTACATGACCCACTACAAGGGAGAGGGCAACAAGGACGTCCACGGAGCCGCCTGGGAGTGCTTCCAGAAAGCCGCCAAGCTGGCCAAGTCCATGAAGCTCTACGCCGCCGGGCAGGACATCCTGACCGACGCCTTCTCCGGGAACGTCAAGGGAGCCGGACCCGGCTCCGCCGAGATGACCTTCGAGGAGAGGGGATCCGAGCCTCTGCTGTTCTTCATGGCAGACAAGACCGAGCCCTCCGCGTACTCGCTCCCCCTGTCCCGCATCTTCCTCGACCCCTTCACCACCACCGGCCTCGTCGTCGACGCCAGGGCCAAGAAGGGATTCGATGTCGAGATCCAGGACGTCATCGGGCACAAGAAGGTCGTCATGCAGTCTCCCGAGGAGACCCTGAGCATCCTGTCCCTGCTGGGAGACACCTCCAGGTACGCCATCAAGAGGATCTGCTCCAGGGCCGGAATCGGGCCCGCATGCGTCGTGTCCACCGACAAGCTCAACCTGACCGCCGGGAAGTACATCGGAAAGGACGACCCCGTGTGCGTCTGCCGCGCCCAGAGCGGACTGCCCTCCGTCGGAGAGTACCTCCAGCCCTTCATGAACACCACCATGCTCGTGGCCGGATGGATGAGGGGATCGCACTACGGTGCATTCTACCCCTGCTCCCCCGAGGACTCCGATCCCGTCTACTTCGACGGGCCTCCAAGAATATGCTGCCTCGGATTCCAGCTCAACGAGGGCAAGCTGCAGGGACTCGAGCCCATCGGAGCCAAGAACGGCGAGCACGTGCCCGTCGACTTCTTCGGCAACCAGACATGGGACCTGGCCAGGCAGAACTCCATCAAGGCCAGCAAGTTCATGAGGAGCCAGGGGCCCTTCATGCCCTCCATCCTCGGACCCGAGGAGATGGAGTACACTTCCAGGCCCGAGGTCCTCAAAGAGCTGACCTCCAGGTTCCAGGATCTGTGAGAGCGATGCATAAAGCCCCCACGGTCATCGTCAACTTCAAGGTCTACGCCGAGGTGGAGGGCCTCCGGGCCGCCACCCTGGCCAAGACCTGCCAGAAGGTGTCGAAGGAGTCCGGTGTGGACATCGCGATCTGCCCGCCTGTGATTGACCTGGCGATCCTCTCCGAAATACTGGAGATCCCGGTCTACTCGCAGAACGTGGACCCCCTGCCTCCGGGCTCGGGGACCGGGTACATCACGCCGTCCATGCTCCATTCCGCGTTCGTGAAGGGAACCCTGATCAACCATTCCGAGCACAGGCAGCTGGCCGAGGCCGTCGGAAAGTGCATCGGGATGTGCAGGGAGCTTGACATCATAACATGCGCCTGCGCAGAGAGCGTGGACAAGGCCAAGGAGCTGGCCGCGTTCTCGCCCGACATAATCGCCGTGGAGCCCCCCGAGCTCATCGGAGGGGACATCTCGGTCACATCCGCGGACCCGGGCATCGTCTCCGGGACGGTCGAGGCCGTCCATTCCGTCGACAGCAACATCCATGTGATGTGCGGTGCCGGCGTGAAGACCGGAGAGGACGTCCGCGCCGCGATGGACCTGGGCGCAGACGGCGTTCTGCTGGCTTCCGGTGTCGTGAAGGCTAAGGATCCCGAGGCCGCCCTCAGGGATCTCATAAAATACATTTGAACGGGCGTTTGCCCGGGCCCCTTCGGGGGCCTTCTTCCAGTTCTCATCGATTCTTGATCTGCAATGAGAGTCCGAATATGGACTGATATTAGATTGATATACCTTAACGCAGATTCTTCATTCATGGACCCGGAGAGGATCCCGACTCTCGACGAGATAACGGGAATCGAAGTGACTTACGACGAGGGATACGGCTTCCGCGATCTCGGTTACAAGAAAAGCATCGACTTCAAGACAGGAACATCGATGATCGACGCCTTTGTAGTCTTCGAGCCTGTAGTTGAGAGCACGATTCTTAGCAGTGAAATCATTGACGAGATCCGTCGCACGATCTCCAGATCAGGGCTTCTGAAGGAAGACCACAGGTATGATGATTGCCATATGCTCGACGGTAGCTGGGAATACATCACATTGCTGACCGAAGGCGGAGAATATCAATTCAGCCACGGTTGCGGATTGCCATCAAGAAGAGGGTTCAGAAGCGTGTTCAAGAAGATAAACGAGGTCTTGCCGACGCCATCTCCATATGACATACTGATTGACAGATGATTATCTCAGACAGTATCATATCGAGCTTCCAAGGTTTCGTTGAGTCGTTTTCCAAGGTTTCGTTGAGTCGTTTTCCAAGGTTTCGTTGAGTCGTTTTCCAACACCAACTTCACAAGTGAACCAGTTCTACCGATAACCAGAGTTCGTGAGTGCAACATTTATCTACATTCATTCCAAGCCTCTGGCAGTGATACCGTGAACGCTGCAGGCAAGCTCGGATTCGGACTCATGCGCCTCCCCAAGAAACAGGACGGGAAGATCGACATCGACCAGACCAAGGCCATGGTCGACATGTTCCTCGATGCGGGATTCGACTACTTCGACACCGCCTGGGCATACGAGGGCAGCGAAGAGGCCATCAGAGAAGCCCTCGTCGAGAGATACCCCCGCGAGAGCTTCCGCCTGGCCACAAAGAACGCTTCATGGATCAAATGCAAGACCCGCGAGGATGCGATCGACCAGTTCGAGGCCTCCCTCGAGAGGACCGGGGCGGGCTATTTCGACAACTACCTGCTCCACAACCTCGGCGGCAACCGCACGCACTTCTTCGATGACTTCGGCATGTGGGACTTCGTCCGCGAGAAGAAGGCCGAGGGTAAGATCAGGCACTACGGCATATCGGTGCACTGCACCTGGCAGGAGCTCGACCGGATCCTCTCCGCCCATCCGGACATAGAGTTCGTGCAGCTCCAGATAAACTACGCGGACTGGGAGGACAGGACCATACAGTCCAGGCTCTGCTACGAGACCGCCAGGAAGCACGGCAAGCCCGTCATCGTCATGGAGCCCGTCAAAGGAGGCTTGCTGGCCAATCCTCCCGCTTCCGTGAAGGAGATGCTCTCCAAGGTCAATGATTGGAGCCCCGCCGCATGGGCGCTGCGCTTCGCCGCCGGCCTGGAAGGCGTCGACACCGTTCTTTCCGGGATGAGCGACATCGCTCAGATGGATGAGAACATCGGCGTGCTGAAGGGGTTCGAGGGCCTCACCGAATATGAATCGGAGACCATAGCCGCAGCAAGGGACGAGATGTCCAATATCCCGATCATCCCCTGCACCGCATGCGGCTACTGCGAGAAGGTCTGCCCGGAGAACATCGGCATCAAGGGCACGTTCTTCTCCGCCAACATCCTCACCATGTACGGCGACAAGGCCGCCGCACAGCATCAGGAGGGGTGGAACGTCGCTGGTCAGGGGAAAGCCCGCGCCAATCTGTGCATCAAGTGCGGGAAGTGCGAGGACGCCTGCCCCCAGGGGATCGAGATACGCGACGAGCTGGCGAAAGCGATTGAGGAATTGGAGATCCGCTAAGAATCGTGCACAGATGCACCAATTGTGCAGATATTGGAGTGTAACACGAAACGATACTTTTAACTGTGAGTGACTCAAGCCGTTTAGTGTTGTACCAAAGGTGACATCTTATGCTCACAGATGCGGAAATCAACAGGATAATCAAAGCTCCAAAATACTTGAGCAACAAAGTAGATTTGAAGAGCCTTAGTAAGACTGAAGATGGAGCCCACTACATCAAGAGTGTTAAATTGGAGTGCGAATCATTCAATTGCACTATGAGAATCAGACAGTCGATTATAAGGCCGACCAACTTCTCGGTCATTCTTGTTTACAGGGATGTCAACAAGAATGATCATGTCATACTCCGCTTCAACGGAAACCATGGACGTCATAAAAATCGCATAGAAAAGGATGAAGTAGATGGACCACACATCCATATAATGACCGAGAGATATCAGCTTAAAACGACTCATCCTGATGGATATGCTCAAGCCACAAGTGAATACAAAGACCTGGATGGAGCCATTGAATCATTCATGAAGATGGCCAATATACAATATCGCTGAAAAGAAGACAGGACGGATATACATGGTTGATGTGAATACTGTCAAGAAATCCATTTGTTCCGAATATTCTCTTGAGGAGATTGGAATTGAGGAGTATCTCATTCACACAGGAATGTACTTCGATGACGGCGATGAATTGCATATCGTGCTGAAATGCATGCCCGACTCCATCATATTGACTGATGAGGGCCATACTTTGATGTGGCTTTCATATGAAGAATTCAATTTTACCGAAACACGCAGAAAACTTCTGAACGGTTACATAGAACAGAACAATCTTGCATTGAAAGAGGGACAGATCCAGGTCTCAATCGATTCTGCAAACAAGGTTGGCCCGGCATTGTCATCTCTTATGCAAGCACTATTGCAAATAGCCTGTTTAAGGAATCTCAGTCGTAACAATGTTGTTAACACATTCACAGAAGATGTCTACGCATCATTCCGCGAATCTAGGCTGAGTAACAGATGCGAATACAGGAAGAAGATTGCTACTGCTGATGGAAATTGTGTTGAACCAGATATCTTGATAACTGGAAACCGTCCGGTCCTATTATTCGTGGCTGGCAGTTCTGAACGTGCTAAAGAAGTTACGATCAACCTTCTTGTCGCGAAAGAGCTGAAGGATAATTATGGAACGATTGTCGTCATAGATGGTGATAGCAACATCTCTAAGAAAGATCAGCAGAGACTGGTTAACTATGCCGACCGCCCCATCTATGGTATCGACGGCGCGCTTGCGATTGCAGAAAGCTACATAGCGGACTGAAATGGAATCTTGAGATTTCTTAACATTCGTTCTTCATCTTCATCGTTATATAGTTGAACAGTTGTTCACATATTCAAGTGAACTACCATGAAGGCAGTGCTCAAGCTGGAAGGCCTGTGCTGCGCCAACTGCGCGGCCAAGATAGAGAACAAAGTTCAGAAGATCCCCGGAATCGAAGAGGCGAACCTCTCGTTCATGACTCAGAAGCTTACCATCGTCGCTCCAGATGACCAGATCGAGGGCATCGTCGACGAGGCGTCCAAGATCGCCAAGCAGATCGAGGACGAGGTCGTCGTGAAGAGGCTCAAGTGATCCGCATGAACAGGTTCACCTGCAGGATGGCCGTCGGAGCCGTACTGTTCGCCGTCGGAATGGTCCTGCATTACATGCTGGACGCCGATGCGCTGGTGCAGCTGGCGGTTTTCCTGCCGGCGTACATCGTCGTCGGATACGATGTGGTGCTCAAAGCGGCCCGCAACATCGGCCACGGGCAGTTCTTC
This sequence comes from Firmicutes bacterium CAG:194, assembly GCA_963605395.1. Classification (GTDB taxonomy): domain Archaea; phylum Thermoplasmatota; class Thermoplasmata; order Methanomassiliicoccales; family Methanomethylophilaceae; genus Methanoprimaticola. The sequence goes on along the minus strand of CAVCVB010000015.1, from coordinate 2,019 downwards.
GACGAGAACCTCCTGATGGTCATAGCGACCGCAGGTGCGTTCATCGTCTCGTTCATGCCCGGCGCAGGGGACGTCATGTTCCCCGAGGCCGTGGCCGTGATGCTGTTCTTCCAGATCGGGGAATGGTTCGAGAAGCGCGCCGTCGGGAAGACCAGGGAATCCATCAGCTCCCTGGTGGACCTGCAGCCCGACATAGCCCATGTCGTCAGGGACGGCGTCACCGAGACGGTCGACCCCGACGAGGTCTCCGTCGGAGATACGATCACGGTCCTGCCCGGCGAGAAGGTGCCCCTGGACGGGGTCGTCATATCCGGGTCCACCACCCTGGACACCAGCGCCCTGACCGGGGAGTCCATGCCGAAGGACGCTTCCGTGGGAACGGAAGTGGTCTCCGGGTCCATCAACCTGTCCGCCAAGATCGACATCAGGACCACGAAGGAGTACGAGGACTCCACCGCATCCAAGATACTGGAGCTGGTGGAGGAGTCCTTCGCCCGCAAGGCCACGACGGAGAAGTTCATCACGAAGTTCGCCAGGTACTACACGCCTGCGGTCGTGGGAGCGGCGTTCCTCGTCGCAGTGGTCCCGAGCATCATCACCGGGGACTGGGCCAGGTGGATCTACCGCGCCCTGACGTTCCTGGTGGTGTCCTGCCCCTGCGCGGTCGTGATATCGGTGCCGCTGAGCTACTTCTGCGGCATCGGGTCCGCCTCGAGGCTGGGGATCCTCGTCAAGGGAGGCAACTTCCTGGAGGCCCTGGCAGACGCGAAGACGGTTGTCTTCGACAAGACCGGGACACTCACACAGGGCAGGTTCAGGGTCTCCCGCATGCACGCAATGGAGATGACCGAGGAGGAGCTGGTCAGGACCGCGGCAATGGCCGAGTCCGTGTCCAACCACCCCATATCCAAGAGCATCATCGATGCCTGCGGAGAAGGCTTCGACGCCTCCTCGGTGAAGGAAGCGGAAGAGATGCCCGGCAAGGGCGTCAGGGCCTCCGTCTTCGGGAAGACCGTCCACGTGGGCAACAGCAGGCTCATGGAGGAGATCGGACTGGAGTTCTGCCACGAGGAGGTGGCAGGCACAAACATCCACGTCGCGGTGGACGGCAGCTATGCCGGCCACATCATCGTCTCGGACATCGTCAAGGAGGATGCCCAGGCGGCCATCGCCGACCTGCACTCCATGGGCGTGGAGAAGATCGCCATGCTCTCCGGAGACGCGCAGAACATCTGCATGGACATCGGAGGGAAGCTGGGCATCGACGACATCCGCTACGAGCTCCTGCCAGCGGACAAGACCGCCGCCCTGAAGGAGATCATGGACGCCAGGACATCCGGCACCGTGGTGTACGTGGGAGACGGGATCAACGACGCCCCGTCCCTGGCGATGTCCGATGTGGGCATAGCCATGGGAGGCCTCGGCTCGGACGCGGCCATAGAAGCCGCCGATATCGTCATAATGGACGACTCCCCGTCGAAGATCCCCGTGTGCATGAGGCTGTCCAAGAAGGTCCGCAGGATCGTCTGGGAGAACATCGTGTTCGCACTGGGCGTGAAGTTCGCCATCCTGGCCACCACCCTGTTCGGCATAACCGACATGTGGGCCGCGGTGTTCGGAGACGTGGGAGTGACAGTGATCGCCATCCTCAACGCCATGAGGTGCATGGAATCCTCGGAAGAGGCCGCGCCTGCTGCGGAACCGTCCCCTGAAGCCTGATCTCCGACCGGGCTCCTCCAAACACTTTACCATCCATCCTTTGCAAGGAAGCTTCTGCCGACAGTATTATCCGAGACCCGCCCATCCTGCCATCATGGATGCACTCAAGAGATCTATCCTGGCGATAACCATCATCGCTGCGTTGCTCTGCGTCGTGCCGATGTCCATCGACTCCGACGCATCGGGCGAAGCGGACGGGCTCCTGCTGTATCAGATCAGTACCTTCGGCGATGACGAAGGGATTTCGGTCTACAACTACGGCAACAGCACGCTTGACCTGAAAGGATATCAGATCATCAC
>CAVCVB010000014.1:0-29540 GCA_963605395.1 Firmicutes bacterium CAG:194 | reverse complement strand
GCCACCCCGACCCGGTATAAGGTCGAATCGCCCAGGCATTAGGGCACGATGGACAATCTAATGCTAAATGATGTTCATCTGTGGCTGACAAGAGGGAGGCTGGGGCCTCATCCTGAAAACTGCGGCCCTGGCCCTCGGGGTTGCTCAGCTGATCGTCAAGATCGCGGAGCTGCTCCGTTGAAAACACCTTGAAACCATTTAGGGCCGTCCTCGGACGGCCCACAATGCCCAAGAGGTTCGTATTCTCCATTGCTGTTGATAGTATAAAAGAGTGAGCGACAGGAATCCGCTATGGCTGCGGAATCCATCGTAAGAGGGAGGACTGGGCCTATACCTGAAAACCGCGGCCCCAGTCCTCTGGGCGCTCAGCCTATCGCCGAGCTGCTCCGTTGAAAACCGCGTCGAAACCCTCTCAAAGCCGTCTTAGAACGGCCATGCCAGCCGATGCGGTCTGCGTTCTCCATCGTCATCGCCGGTATAAGGATGTGCGCACGGAAGCCCGCCGCTTCCTCTATACATATAATACTGATGTGGCCCATCCTCTGCCGATGGCATACAGGATCCCATCCGACGACATCGTGGCGAGGGCCATTGAGAACTGCCTCGTCCGCACCCCCCGCATGCGCTCCCAGAGGGAGCTCTGCGACATCGTCGAGACGGAGCTCCTCTGCGAGGACCCCTGCTACCGCATCGGTGCCGAGCGCATACGCAGGATCGGGATATCCAGGGGCCTGATGAAGGTGGAGATCAGCTACGCCGTCACCTCCAGGGGCCTGGGGGAGAGGTGCCCGGTCTGCGCGGGCAAGCTGTCGTCGATAATGAACCGCACCCTGGACGGCGGCACCATCGAGCTGGAGCGCACCTGCGGCGTCTGCGGCTTCTCCGCCAAAGGCGACGCCGCCCGCCCCGCCAGGTACAGGATCGTCAGGAGGGTCCGACGATGGACGACGAAGAGCGCATCATCATGCTGGAGAAGGCCAGGGCCATGCTCCTGGAGGCCGCCGACCTCATGGACTCCGCCCTGAAGATGTCCGGCATCGAGCAGAGGTCCGGCGACGATTCCTCGGCCATCAGGCGCATAGCGTCCGACCCGTCCTACGGCGGCAGCATCTCCAACATCGTCCTGGACCTGCAGAGGCTGGAGGACGACCCTGTCTGGACGCAGCCCCTGACGTCCCCCAAGAACCTCTTCTCCCTGAAGCCCGACGATGCCGCGAAAGATTCCGGGCAACGGCGACCGCAACATTATTGATATCCGATTGAGTTCAGCGCCTCCAGTGCTCATATGAAGATCTGGGAGTTCGCGAAGGTAAACGGATCGTCGATCAAAGTGGACAGCTGGATGTCCGACACCATGGGTCTCGTGGACGGGGGCTGCGTGTACAGCACCCTCTTCAAGCACCCCGCTGCCGGCCCCAAGGACTACGAGATTATCCTGTCCATGTTCCCTCAGGAGAACTACCGCACGCTCACCCACATCACGATGTACCTGGACGACGTCCCCGGGTCCAGCGCACAGGCCGCCAGCTTCCTGGCCGCCAAGGAGATCAACATCCTGAACTCCATCTCCCTGAACGGGATCTCGGACACGGTCATCGTCTGGAAGCTCATGGCCGACATGAACTTCGCAGGCGAGGTGGACATCCTCAGGGAGGAGTTCGAGTCGCTGAAATCCAAGAAGGACCCGTCCGTGTCCAAGATCAGGAGGATCGACTTCAAGCCCGCCGAGATCGGAAGGCTCTTCAAAGGCGGGAAGTCCGAGGAGTCCGGAAAGGCGGAGGTCCGCAGGGGATACCCGTCGAACATCGTCAACGGCTGCTACGACGTGGCCGACCAGTACGGCGACGTTCTCAAGGACATCGACGGCAAGAACGTCCTGGTCACCATGGACGCCGACTCCTGGATCCTGTCGCTCACATTCTTCAAGGAGGGCACCCGCCTGGTCAAGCTGGGGATGGAGATTCCCGACTGCCCCGGAGGGATCACCCAGGCCCTCAACGTCATCGCGGACTGGAACGTGAACCTGATATCCGTGTTCAGCAAGGTGAAGATCTGCTACGAGACCATGTACCTGGAGCTCGTGATGGACATCGGGAAGAGCGTCAAGACCCTGGACGAGATCCGCGACAGCCTCCCGGAGGCTATGAGCTGCCTCAACGGGATATTCACCGTGAAGGAGCTCACGGAGCTCAACTGACATGCAGATCCCCAGGACGTCCCACGGGCGCGGAGCCCAGTTGGAAGAGGTCTTCCTCGGCACGGGGGACTACGTCGCCGGAGGGTCCTGGAGCGTGCCGTTCCTCGCATTGGACGGGGCGCGCCGCAGGAGGCCCCTGATATTCGGAGAGGTCTCCGACGAGCCCGACAGGTACGGCGGCCTGCTGAAGGAGATGTTCTCCGGAAGGCAGGAGGACCCCGAGGAATGGGCCGTCATGTGGAAGGAGATCGGCGCCGACGGCGTCTGGATCGACATGCACGGCGACGATGCCTCCCTTGTGGAGAGGATCGCCGTCAGGACGAGGCTCCCTGTGGCGGTGAAGGGTTCCGCCTCGCTGCTGTCCAAGCTGACGATGATCCACGGGACGGTGATGATATTCATATGCCGCGACGGCTCGTACTCCGGGCCCGTGGGGGACCATGTCCTGTCGGTGCAGGGATGCTGCGCCGAGACCCTGGAGATGGAATCCGAGAGGACGGAGTCCGCCGGCCGCAGGCAGATCGTCCTGGACCTGGGAGGGTTCGACGTCTCCGACGGCCTGGAGAGGTCCATGAAGAGGGCGGAGAAGGTCAGGGAAAGGGCCCTAAGTGGCAACGCCGCACTGAGGCACCCGGCCATGGCCGACACCTCGTGCTGCTGGAAGAAGGGGTTCGAAGACGCCCGCGAGGCATCCATGTGGGAAGCCGAAGCGGCGCTGGCGGCGATGCTGTCCGGAGCGGACATGATACTGATGAGAGGCCCGGGCGCGGCCGACATGGCCCGCGTGTACGGCGAGGAGCTTGCGGACCTGTGATATCATGACCGAGCCGTTCATAGCTCTCAGCGTCTCCGACATCCTGCCTTTCGACATCCTCGCGGAGCGCATCTCTTACATGAAGGGCATCCGTTCGGAGTGCCCCTCCTTCTCCCGCGTTTGCGTGAGGAACGACTCCTTCGACCCGGAGATGTTCCGCGCTGCGGCGGAAGCGGTCTCCTATGCGGGATTCGGGCTGGTGCTGGAATCTGCGGACGCCGTCTGCCTCAGGGCCGCCTCCGAAGGGCGTCCCGACGCGATCATATGCCCTGCCGATGCATCCGTCCTGGAGGAAGCAGCGATCGTATCCTATGAGAACGGGAACCCGGTCGCCGTCCCGGGAGACGATGTCCAGAGCCTCGTCGACAACGCCGCCCTAGCCGAGGGCGCGGGCGCCAGGTCGATCGTCCTGAGCCCTGCCATGAGGAACATGAAGTCCGCCCTGGAGACGTGCACCGACATCGGGAGGCTCGGATCCGAGCACGGGATATCCCTGGCCCGCAGGCCGGTGATGGTCCGCGCCTGGTCGGGGGAGTACGCCATGTCTGTCGCATCCGTGGCGGTCCTCAGAGGCGCGAAGATAGCCGTCCTCGACGATCTGGACCCTGACGGATGCCGTGTGCTCGATGCTCTGATGAACAATTCCGTCCACTTGGACATCGGAAAAGGAAACTGATTTAAACTTATCAATCTTAAGATTGTATAGATGATTGTAACCCGGTTCTTCAGGATCGACACGACCACCATCCCCGGCCATTACCTGTCGGACGTGGAGCTGTCCGAAGAGGACGGAGAAGGCCTAAACATTGCGGAGATAGCGAACACGCTGCGCGAGGACAAGGACTCGCTCGATGCCCTGCTCATCCTGGGCAAGGACGGCCAGGACGTGTTCGGGATGCCGGGAGTCCACAAGGTCATCAGGGACCTGAGGCCCAAGCGCCTGAAGGTCGTCGTCGCCACCCCGGGGCATCACCCCGATGCTGTCTCCGACCTGGTCGGAGCGGGCTATGTGGACCATATCGTCCTCCAGCTGGACCGTTTCCCCACGAGGGACCAGCTGAACACCATGGAAGCCGCAAGGAAGGAAGGCTGCCCGTTCTCTGTCAGGATGACCGTCGGCAAAGACAGGATAACGTCCGACGACATCGGAAGGATCGCGGACCTGGTGTCCGGAGCGCACCTGATCCTGCTGAAGCAGGCCCATGGGAACGCTTACAAGATCAATGAGGTGACCTCGATGGCGAAGGCCCTGAAGCCGTTCGCCAAAGAGGTGAAGATCTCCTGAATCACTTGGAGAACTGCGACAGGCTGATCCCCGCAACGGGCATCAGGGACCTGCTGCTCGCGTTTATGTACGTCTGAGGCACGTCGACCTCGGACTTGAAGCGGTCTATTACCTTGGGGTCCTTCGTGAAGAGCCCTGCGGACAGGCCGCACTCGGTGTCCTCCAGCTCCTGGAACGCCTCGTCCAGGGAGCCCACGACCTTTATCCCGAGGATCGGCAGGCCGGAGTCCATGTAGTTCAGGTCGTTGTCCTCGTCCAGGCCGGACATCACGACGGGCGCGACATAGGCGCCCTTGGGGACGTCCATGGGCGTCGGCGCCTTGGATATGACATAGGCCATGTTCTCCAGCGTAAGCGACTGGAAGCGCTTGGCGGCGGCCTCGCTTATGAGAGGCCCGGAGAAGGTGGTGTCGTCCACGGGGTCCCCGATGCGGAGGTCCTTCATGATCTCGATCACGTTGTCCATGAGCTTCTTCTGGTCGTCCGCGGTGACGATGACCTTGGAGCAGGAGTAGAGGCGCTGGCCTCCGTATGCGAACGCCGATTCCACGATGGCGCGGGCAGCGGCCTTCATGTCTGATGGACGGTAGACGATCGCGGGGTTCATGCCCTTGATCTCGTTGATGAACGCGAGCTCGTCGTCCACCTGGAGGAACATAAGGTCCTCCAGCCTCTCGCCGGAGCCGGTGGCCGCGATGCCCACGACCCTCATGTCGTTGGCGAGGTCCTCGGTGGACTGCTCGTTCCTGTCCACGATCAGGGACAGGACCCCTCCCGGGAGGCCGTAGCGCTCCATGGACTCGTAGAACGAGTACACGGGCAGGGGGCAGGTGTTAGACGGGTTCATGACGACTGTGTTCCCCGCCACCATCGCTCCGATGGCGAACGCGATCGGAGACGCCATGGGCGAGTTGTGGGCGGACAGCACGGCCCAGACTCCCAGGGGCTTGCCTGTGAAGCCCTCGGCCTCGGCCAGGATGCTCTCGACCGCGGATATGAGGCAGTCGACCTCGGCGACGGCGTCCTGCCTGACCATCCCTGTTGACACTGTGACAAGAGCTGCATAGTGCATGCGCCTGGCCTTCAGCAGGGCCAGGAACTTGGAGAAGTACGCGGCGCGCTCGGCGACGGTCTTCCCGGACCATTCATCGTAGGCCTTCAGCGAAGCAGTGACCGCTTCGACCATTATGCCCTCCTCGGGCTCCTGGAACGTGCCGTAGCGGATGCTCTCGTCGATGGGGCTATGGAGCACGAACTCGTTCCCGGACGCGACCTTGAACCCGCCGTAGTAGCTGGGGTAGTCCCTCTTCTCGACCGAGAGGACCTGGTTGATCTCCTTCTCGAACTCCCTTCCCTCGTCGGTGGTCTGCAAATCTGGTTGCTCTGCCATAATGGGGCGGATAACCAGGTGCGTGGTAATGAAACCTTGCAGGGCCGCGGGCGCGACCGGGGCTCAGGAGCCGGGATGATAGGTCTCCATGAGTACGGTGGGCTCTTTCTGATCGAAGGTTATGCCGTACAGGATGGTCTCGCCCTCCAGACCCCGATAGTACTTCTTCTCGTGGATCTGGTCGAGCGCCATCCGGGCCAGCTTGTCCATGCTCGTGAAGATGTTCCTCTTCGTGCGGCGCTTTATCTCTATTATGGCGTTCGGGCCGGGGCCGTGCAGCCTCTTCATACGGATGTCGTAATAGCCCTTGCCCGCTTCATAGTCGGCGGTTATCTCGAACCTCTTGTGGGCGTTCGCCATCAGCCCGACGATGAACGTCTGGTAGGAGCGCTCGTCGAACAGGATCCTGTTGCTGAGCATATCCATCAGCTCCCCCAGATAAGACGTCATCTTCTCCACATCGCCGGATTCCACCGCATTGACGAAGGATAGGACCTTGGGGTTGGCTCCGAGCCCGAACTCGGTGAGGATCGTCTCCGCGAAGGCGCTGAACATCTCCTTGTTCGGTATCGACAGGTCGTAATCGCTCCCGTTCGGGATCGCCTTGAGGTATCCGGTCGCCACCATGACAGAGTAGATAGCATCTCTCGATTCGTCGAGGTCGCTGTAGACAAGCGCTTTGCGGATGCCTTTCGAGACCGTGCCTCCCGAACATAGCACCTTCAGATCGTTCCATGTGTCGGTATCGCACCTATGGAGCTGGTCAGTTATGATCGAGTTCCCGCTGGTGCCGGCCCAATGCGAATCCGCATCGAAGCCCCGGTCCACGTATTTCAGGATCGACCACGGATTGTACACGTCCGCATCCCCGAACCGGTATCCGTCATACCATTCCCGGGCTTCAGAAATCTTCTCGGGATGGCCGTTGTCCGCGAGGAGCTTCTCCACCTCGACCTGGGTGAAACCGAACATCTCGTCGTATTCCTTGGAGAACACGTCGTAGACGTCGGGGTTGTTGAACCCCGAGAATATGCTCTCCTTGGAGATCCTCATCACTCCGGTGAGGACTGCGAAGCGCATGGATTCGTTGCTCTTCAGCGCTGTGCTCAGGAAGGTCCTCATGAACCTCATGATCAGCTCATGGTCCTTCGGCTTGCCGTAAGAAGCGTTCATGATGCTGTCGTACTCGTCTATCAGGACGATCGGGGCTTTGCCGTGGTGCTCGGTGAGCATCATGCACAGATGCAGGAGGCAGGAGTCCATTCTGGCCGGATCCATCTTGTATCCGGTGACCGCGCTGTAGTATTCTTTGGCGTCGGAGTCCAGCTTGTCCGAGGTCCTCAGCTCGGGGAACTTCTTGTAGAGGATGGATGCGAAGTCCGCGATGCGCTGAAGGAAGTAATCATATGTCCCGTCGCCAAGATCCTTGAGGCTGACGAACACCACGATGTTGCTGTTCTTCTCGGGATCGTCCGGACGGAGCTGAGAGATCTTCAGGTCCGAGAAGCGGTCCCTCTCTCCGGCGTACCTGATGTTCAGGTACGCGTCCAGCATGCTCATGTTGAGGGACTTGCCGAACCTGCGGGGGCGCGTGAAGAGCATGACATCGGACGAGCTCTTCAAGACCGTGTCTATCAGCGGAGTCTTGTCCACATAATAGAGGTCACGGTCCCTCAGCTTCCTGAAGTCATCATGCCCGACCGGCATCCCTTCCACGTTCTCGCCTCTTGCATCCATATCGCCTGCCTCCGTTATAAAGGCGAACACCCGCCGCATGCGGCTCGTGTCCCCTCCGCATCAGACTTTGCGCGGACGGTTCTTAAAACCTGCTCCGTTTGTTCCCTATGCAGGATGCATTCCGGACAGATCGGAAGTGTCTCACGACCGCGCAGCACGCTTCTTCAGGCACGCCGCATCGCCCGGGCCGTCTCGGAAACTGCATTGCGATGCGATCTGAGCCTTGGAGGATGCGCGCGAGGCGGAACCGGTTCAGAACACGGGGACGATGGTGATCCTCTGCCTGTCGCCGGCGCCGTCCAGCCCGGAGCAGTCGCCTTCCATCTTCCCGATCTTGACCACGGGATACGGAGAGACAGGGCGGCCGTCCTCTCCGCTGAGCATCGTGGGGCCGTAGAATATGCAGAATGCCCCGGGCCCGGGCCAGTAGGCTATGTCGCCCACGTCCAGGACGGTGGTGCGGCCGTCCTTGGGCACGATGGCGTCCAAGGGCAGCTCGCCGTAGATCATCCCCGACATCATGTTGATGTCGATGGTAATGGGTTTGGACAGCCAGATGGTGTTCGAGACGTCGGACTGGTCCAGGTCCCCGAAGAACGTCCCGTTCCTCGTCCTGACCTCTATCCTGCTCAAATGCACCACCCGGCTGAGGGAGGAAGATCAGTTCTTCCTCTCGAAGAGCTGGCGGATCTCCTTTCCGGTGATCTCCAGCTGGAGCTTCTTCTCGTCCTCCTCCATCTTCTTGAGGTTGACGAGCCCGGCGGCCCACTCGGCCCTCCACTGGTCCTTGAACTTGCCGTTCTCGATCTCGTCCAGGATGGACTTCATCCCGGCCTCGGACTCGGCTGTGATGACCCTGTCCCTCCTGGTCATTCCGCCGTACTCGGCGGTGTTGGAGACGACGTCCCACATGAGCTCGAATCCGCCCTTGATGATCAGGTCGTCGATGAGCTTGGTCTCGTGGAGGACCTCGAAGTAAGCCATCTCCGGAGGGTAGCCTGCGTCGGTCAGGGTCTTGAATCCGGCCCTGATCAGAGCGGTGAGGCCTCCGCACAGGACGGCCTGCTCGCCGAACAGGTCGGTGTAGGTCTCGTTGTCGAAGGTGGTCTCGAAGACACCGGCGCGGGTGGATCCCAGTCCCTTGGCCAGGGCCAGGGCGATCTTCTTGGCGTTGCCGGTTGCGTCCTGATGGATGCAGATGAGGGCGGGGACTCCGAATCCCTCGGTGAAGACGACCCTCTCCATGTCTCCGGGGGCCTTGGGGGCCATCATGATGACATCGACATCGGCCGGAGGGGTGATGAGCTTGTAGGTGATGGCGAATCCGTGAGCGAACTCCAGGGCGGCGCCCTTCTTGAGGTTGGGCTCGACGTACTGCTTGTAGATGTCGGGCTGGACCTCGTCGGGGAGGAGCATCAGGACGACATCGGCATCTTTGACCGCATCTGCGAACTCGGCGACCTTCAGTCCGTCCTCTTTGACCTTGTTCCAGGACTTCCCGTCTTTCCTGACTCCGACGGTGACGTCGATACCGGAGTCGTGGAAGCAGAGGGCCTGGGCCCTTCCCTGCGCCCCGTATCCGAGGACTGTGACTTTCTTGCCTGCGAGGACGTTGAGGTCCGCATCGTGCTCGTGATATAGCTTCATGGTTAAGCACCTATGGAGCGCGTTACCATCACATTCCATTTATATCTTGTTCCGCGCACGCGCGTGAGGCTCGCAGGGCGCACAGAATTGTGCAATCACCGTTAAGAAACCGTGCCGTGACTTATCATGACACAACCCCCAGATGCAACGGAAAACCTGAAGTTTATCTGCTTCTTTTTTAAACAGATAGGATTCTTTCTTCCCTATGGAGTCAACTGAATCACGCGGCAATTTCACGAGCCGCATGGGTTTCATCATGGCGGCCGCAGGGTCGGCCGTAGGACTCGGGAACATCTGGAGGTTCCCTTATCTTGCAGACAAGTACGGAGGAGGAGCGTTCCTCGTAACGTACATCATACTCGCGCTTGTGGTCGGTCTCATCCTCATGGTCACGGAGCTGGCTGTCGGACGTTATACGGGGAAGTCCTGTATCGACGCCTTCCAGGACCTGTGCTCCAAGTACAAGATTGTCAGATGGCTCGGATTGATTATCCCCGCCATCATCGTCCCGTATTACTGCGTCATCGGCGGATGGGTCACCAAGTACTTCGTCGAGTACGCGGTCGGGAACGGCGCCACCGCCGGTACCAGCACGTTCTTCGACGGGTTCATGCAGGGATCGCTGCCCGGGCTGTTCGACAACCCGATGGTATGGTTCCTGGTGTTCGCGGCCATGACGATGTTAGTCGTCGTGCTGGGAGTCGAGAAAGGGGTCGAGAGGGTCAGCAAGATCCTCATGCCCGCCCTGATCGTCATCCTCATCGTGATATGCATCTACATCCTGACCCTCGACAACATCGGAGCCGGGCTGGAGCACTACCTCATCCCCCAGCTGGATGACTTCTCCATGGAGACCGTCCTGGGCGCCATGGGGCAGATGTTCTACTCCCTGTCCTTGGCCATGGGGATCATGATTACCTATGGGTCGTACATGAAGAAGGACGTCCACATCCCCAGCTCCGCAAGGGTCATCTGCCTGATGGACTCGCTGGTCGCCTTCCTCGCGGGACTGATGATCATCCCTGCGACCGTTGCGTTCACCATGAGCATCGGGAACGGCGGGCCCGGACTGATGTTCGTGACCATGCCCCAGGTGTTCGATGCCATGCCCGCAGGGCACATCGTCGGAGCCGCGTTCTTCCTGCTGGTCATCTTCGCGGCGGTCACATCGTCCATCTCTCTGGCCGAGACCGTGGTGTCGATCTTCAAGGACCGCCTCAAGATGTCCCGTGTCACCGCATCGATCGCATGTACGGCGCTCATCGTGGTGCTGGGGACATTGGCCTGTCTGGGGTTCGGAGTGCTCTCTGGAGTCGCACCGTTCGGAAGGGACCTGCTGACGTTCTTCGACGACCTGTCCAACGACATACTGATGCCCTTCTTCGCCCTGATGATATGCATCTTCGTCGGATACGTGTTCAACACCAAGGCCATCACCGACGAGATCGGGTTCAAGGAGAGCAAGCATGGGCTCTGCTACGCCGACATCTACACGTTCATGATGAGGTACGTCTGCCCCATCTGCGTGTTAGCCGTCTTCGTGCTCGGGCTCCTCTCGGCATCCGGGACCTTCGACATCTGAGGGCTTTGCCGTCAATCCTGCCCGGCGTCCGCCGGGCAGGCCCTTACATTCATCCTTCTCACCCCGATTGCCTGTCAAGAGACGACAGGGCCTGTGCCCCCGATCTTTGCGATCCTGGACGTGGCAGATGTGCGCTGGGCGCATGCACGGATGCCCTCGTGGAAGCCTACGACGACCGCCGTTCCGGTCCGATCCCTTGCAGCCCGGGCGCAGATGGGCCGAGCTGCGATCAGCAGAAACGGAAAGAGCCCCGCAAAGCATGTGTAACATGGCATCCTGGCCCAATGGACCGGAGAATCTCGGGGCCTCTCGCGAGGCCCCTGGGTTTGAGAAGGGGGGATGTCCCCCTCGGAAAAGGTTCAGTTGCCTTCCTCGATCTCCTTCTTGGCGGCCTCGAATCCCTCGTCCACCGGGGGCTTCTCGCCCTTGAAGACGATCCCCACGAACACTAGGAGCAGGATGATCACACCGCCCGCGATGAACGCGAAGTCCACGCTGTTGGAGAACGCGACCATGATGCCGGGGATCTGCAGGGGGAACTGGGCCAGGATGGTCCCGTTCAGGATATCGGTGGTATGCGGGATGAGATCGTAGATCTCGGGGACCGAGTTCATGAGCTCGGTGCTGATCCTCGAGTTGATGATCATCGAGAAGATGGCGGTACCCATGGTGCATCCGATGGACCTGAACAGGTTGACAGCAGAGGTGGTCATACCCATCTCGGACTGCTTGGAGCTGTTCTGGACTGCAGACATCACCACAGCCATCATGCATCCCAGGCCGAGGCCGAGCACGAAGATACCGACGAGGTAGTGGATCATGTACGTGTCGCGGATCTGGCTCGCGTCCAGTCCGGCGGCGGACAGGCCGAACATGTCCTCGGTGATGGTCATGCCCGAGAGGTAGAGCAGTCCCAGGAAGCACAGGATGGGCCCTGCGATGAGCCATACCCTGAACCCGGTCCTGTTGAGCAGCGCACCGCTGGCCATGGACGTTATCATCATTCCGGCGACCATCGCCAAGGACCATACACCTGCTTCCAGGGTGCTGAGCCCGAACACTCCGATGACCAGGAGGTTGGTGTACATCATGGCTCCGACCATTCCTATACCGAAGATGAACATGTAGATGGCCCCCTTGATCACGGTCTTGTTCCTGATCAGGTGGGGCGCGAGGATGGGGTCGATGGCCTTGTGCTCCGCCTTGACGAACAGCACAAGGAGGATCACGGCGATGACGACCATCGCGATGGATGTGGTGCTGACCCACTCGAAGTCCTTCCCTCCGCACTCGATGAGCAGGATGAAGTCCAGCAGGAGCACGGACAGCAGGGCGATACCGGCCACATCGATGTGCTTCTCGCTGTTGTCGACGGGCGACGGGAACTTCTTGATGGTGAAAATGAACGCGATAGCCGCGAGAGGGACGTTGATGTAGAAGCACCAGTGCCAAGAGATGGCTCCCTCGATGTATCCTCCGAGGAGGGGCCCGATACCGCTCCCGACTCCGAATATGGCTCCGAGAAGGCCCTGCATCCTGGCCCTGTCGCTGGGAGAGTAGAGGTCTGCCACGGCGGCCATGGCCACGGGGATCAGGATACCTCCTCCGAGACCCTGGACGGCACGGCATGCGATGAACATCTCCATGCTCGTCGATATTCCTGCGACAACGGAACCGGCCGTGAAAAGGGCGAGTCCGATGAGGAACAGGGGCTTCCTCCCGTAGATGTCTGAAAGCTTCCCCGCGATGGGGATCATGATGGTTTCGCACAGCATGTACGCAGTGGCCATCCACGCGTACAGACCCATGGAGTCGAAATCAGCGGCGATCTTGGTGCCGATGGTCCCGACGATGGTGCCGTCGAAACAAGCAGCGAGCATCGCCACACACAGGCCGAACATGATGGTGTTGCGGACCTTGGGGTCGATGTTCTTGTAAGTCACTTGCTCTATTGCTATATCGCTCCCTCCTCAGGGATTGAACAACGATTACAATTTGAACTTGTATAAGAACGTTGGGTAAACAACAATCGCGATTCATGTTGTTGCCGCGATGCCGAGCTTTTAAATGGAATAACGGAAAATGAACAGGAAAATGCATTGGAAGCGTCGGAAACACGATAGTTTTGTTGTCAACTATCAGAAGCGGACAGCTTCTCTATGAGCGCGTCGGTGTGGGCGTCTATCTTCTTCATGATCGCCACGAGGGCATCCCTCTCCTCGTCGGTGAGGTTGCCGAACACGGACTGGTCCACCAGGTCGAACATCATGTTCCCCATCTGGACGATGTCCTTGCCGAGAGGCGTGATCGTTATCCTGTGGACCTTCCCCTCGCTCCCGTTCACCAGCATGCCCATGTCGATGAGCTCGCGGACGCTGGTGGATATGTAGGACTTGTCGAAGGGCAGGCGGTCTGCCAGGTCCTTCTGGGAGACCCCTTCGTTCTCCAACACCACTTTCAGGATCATCAGATGGTGCGGGCGGATGCGCGAGTCGCCGAGGTATTTGGCGACAAGGATGCGGCTGATGTTGGCTGTCTTCCTGGGAAACACCATCATGAGGTCTATCAGCTCGTTGCGCCCGTATGCCATGGAATCACTGCTGCTCCGATATCGTGAAGAGTATAAAAGCGAGCGCAGAAGAACCCCGTGCCGGGCCGGAAGCGGGCCTATGGAATCTTGATATCCGTTGCAGGGCTATCGCCCTTCCATGAAAGACCTCCGGCTCTCCATGGCCCAGATACGCTCCGTCGCAGGCGACATGGAAGGCAACCTCTCCAGAATCCTGGACATCTGCAGGCTCGCCTCTTCAGAAGAAACGGACATACTGTGCCTCCCGGAGCTCTGCCTGTCCGGATACGCCATGCCGTACAGCTCGGAGATCCCCATCCCCGACGACCATCCGGCCATCCGGTCCATCCAAGACGTCAGCGCCGAGACCGGCATGTGCATCTGCTTCGGATATGTCGGAGAGGGCCCCTGCATCCGTCAGGCCGTCGTCGAGGACGGGGGGATGCTCGGCCGTTACGACAAGACCCATCTCGGCGAGAGGGAGAAGGTCATGAGGCCCGGAGAGAGCATTGACGTCATCCGCACGTCGAAAGCGGTCGTCGGCATCCAGCTCTGCTGGGAGTCCCACTTCCCGGAGATATCCACCACCCTCGCCCTCCAAGGCGCGGACATCATCCTGATGCCCTTCGCATCCGGCCTCGGAGGGGACCGCAGGAGGTCTTCGTGGCTCAGATACCTTCCCGCAAGGGCCTACGACAACACCGTCTACGTCGGAGCGTGCAACGCATACGGGCCCAACGGGTTCGGGACGGAGTTCGGCGGAGGCGCCATGATATTCGATCCCCGCGGCGAGACGATGTGCGAGGACTTCGGCGGAGCCGAGATCGTGACCGCGGACCTGTCCGCAGAGCCGTTGGAACGGATTCGCAGGAAAGGCTACGAGAGCATGAAGGACCTGTGCTTCCTTGACAAGAGGAGACCGGAACTCTACAAGATATGAGAAGAACGACGGGGTCGGAATGGTATACGGATGCGCCCGGCCCCAATTGTGATACTATATACGGTTCAGCTCAAACCGGGCGCAAGTGATGTGAGTATCGGCATCGCCTGTTCAACCTTCTGATGTCCACCTCCTCTGTCTCCAGTCCTTCCATGAACAGCGGATCGTCGTAGTCCGTCGCCATGATGCCGTTCAAGAGCCTCCTTATGTCGAGCTTCATCCCATCTTGCTCCCGGAACCCCTTTCGGCTTCCATGATTTTAGGAATGCCTAAAAACTATTTAATGATTTAGGTCAGCCTAAAACAATGGGCCGAAGCATCGCAGACGGCCTCATCGCCATGATCCGATGGCCGATCGCGCTTGCCGTATGCGGAGAGGGAATCCGCCCATCCGGATCCAACCTGGAGATGCGGAGAACGGACCGTCAGAACGAGAAGGAAGGGAAGTTGGGAGCCGGAGCTCCGTTTCAGGAAGGAGATCAGGCGCACAGCAGCTTGCCGAGCTGCCTGCAGTCCTCGGACTCCGCCGCGTTGGGCGCGAGATTGGCGATGACCCCGTCGTTCACGAGGTCCGCCCCGACGCCCTTGCACCTGTCGGCCCAGTCCCTCATCCACTGGCCGTCTCCCCAGTCGTAGGACCCGAACAGCCCGATCCTCTTGCCGGACAGCTTGCCCTCGACCTCCGAGAACATGGGCTCGAAGATGTCCTCCTCCAGGACCTCGTCGCCCATGGCGGGGCATCCGAACGCGATGGCGCCGTACTTCTCCACATCGGCGGGACCGAAGGAATCCGCTCCGATCAGGACCGCGCTCCCTCCGGCCGAGGCTATGCCCTCGGCCACGAGCTTGGCCATCTCTTCCGTGTTCCCCGTGTCGCTCCAATACACTACTGCGATGTCAGTCATCAATTTTTAGGAAAGCCTAAAATCATATTTTAAGCTATCCTAAATCTATCACGGCCCGACACCTTGCGGACCGAGCATGACACACGTTTATCATCCATGATGCCGTTCCCTCTGGCATGGATGGATGCGTCGGCCGTGCCGAGGAACTGGAATTTCTGGAGAAGATATACGCGAGGACCCCCGTAGCCTGCGCCGTATGCGGCCGCCGCCATCTGGGGAAGACAGCCCTCCTGAAATGGTTCTGCCAGGGCAAGGAGCACATCTACATCACGGGCACCGCCGGCCTTAAGTCGGACAACCTGGCGGAGATCAGCCGGACCCTGTCCAAGCATTCCGGGAAGACCGTCCACATCACGGACATCCTGGACCTGCTCCCCACGCTGTCTGACATCTGCAAGAGGAAGAGGACCGTGGTCATCATCGACAGGTTCTCCGACCTGATCGAGAACTTCCCCGAGTTCAACTCGTACCTCAGGTCGTTCATGAACCGCGAGATCATGAACACCAAGATGATGCTGGTGGTCTGCGACAACGACAGCTCCGTCTTCGGCAGGTTCTACTACACCCTGGACCTGAAGCCCATGTCCTATCTGGAGTGCAAGGGCTTCCATCCCGATTACACCCCCATGGAGCACCTGATGGCGTACAGCATCGTCGGAGGCACCCCTGCCTACCAGGAGCTCATCCGCGGAGACCCCATAGACGTCATCAGGGACCAGTTCTTCGACCATATGTCGGTGTTCTCGCTGGAGGTGGAGGGGATGGTGTCGGCAGAGACATCGGTGACCCCCGCGTGCAGCAAGATCCTGTCTGCCATGGCTAACGGATGCGAAGGCGTCAAGGACATCTCCGACCGCACCGGCCTGGGGGTGGCGTTCTGCACCAAGCTCCTGGACGACATGGAGCACAAGGGCCTGGTGAACAAGGAGACCACCTCCGGGATCCCCCGCAGGTCCGTGTACACCATATGCAGCAACATAATCCGCTTCTTCTACGAAGTGGTGTACAGGCACACCCATCAGGTGGAGTTCGAGTCCCCGGAGGACGCCTTCGACATGGCCCGCCCGCTGGTGGACGGCTACATGGAGATGGGCTTCAAGACGATCTGCATGGACTACATCACCTGCGCCTACGACTACACCTTCATCGGGAAGCTCCGCAGGAAGGACGACTCCAAGGATTCCGTAGTCGATTTCGTCGCCGGCGCCAACATGTACGGCGTCAAGCGCATGATCGTCGCCCGCTGCAGGCTGAACGGCGACCCGTTCAGGGAATCCGACCTTATCGAGCTGATGGACAAGGGCAAGAAGCTGGAGGGCTCCAACAAGCTGTACATGATGTTCTCCGGATGCGGCTTCGGCCCGGAACTCCAGACCAGGGCCAGGAACGACGCGTCCGTGGTGCTGAAGACCCTCGACGACATATACAACGGATGATCCCCATGGACGGATGGATACTCGCGATAGACGCGGGGACGACCAGCATACGCGCGATGGCCTTCGGCCACGGCGGAGAGATCCTGGCCGTCGCGCAGAGGCAGGTCGGCCAGATCTACCCCGGCGACGGGCTCGTGGAGCATGACGCCCTGGAGATCAGGGACCTGTCTATAGAGGCCGCTAAAGAGTGCCTTTCCAAGATGGGCGGGCCGGAAGGGTGCAGGGCCATCGGCATCACCAATCAGAGGGAGACCGCCGTCGTATGGGACAAGGACACCGGCGCCCCCGTATGCAACGCCATCGTCTGGCAGGACCGCAGGACAGCGGAGCTGTGCAACGACATCATCGATGCCGGCCATGCCCAGACCATTCTTTCCAAAACAGGCCTGCAGGTGGATTCGTACTTCTCGGGCACCAAGCTGAGATGGATGCTGGACAACGTCCCCGGCGCCAGGGAGCGCGCCGAGAAAGGCGAGCTTCTGTTCGGCACCGTGGAGACATGGCTGATCTGGTGCCTCACCGCCGGGAGATCCCATAAGACGGACCATTCCAACGCGTCGCGCACCATGATGTTCGACATCGGGAAGCTGGACTGGGACGACGAGCTCCTGGGGATCCTGGACGTCCCCCGCTGCATGCTCCCCGAGCCTGTCCCGTCGTCGCACATGTTCGGATGCACATCCAAAGATGTCCTTGGCGCGGAGATTCCGATAGCCTCCGCGATAGGGGACCAGCAGTCCGCCCTCTTCGGGCAGTCGTGCTTCGGAGAAGGCGACGTCAAGATCACGTTCGGGACCGGAGGGTTCCTGCTCATGAACACCGGCCCCGCTCCCGCAGAGCCCGCCAGCGGCATCCTGTCGACGGTGGCATGGACCCTGAGGGGATCCACATCCTATGCGCTCGAGGGATCGGTGTACATCGCGGGAGCGGCGGTCCAATGGCTCAGGGACGAGCTCCAGCTGGTGGAGAAGTCCTCCGAGACCGAGAGGCTGGCCGAATCCGTGGAGGACACCTGCGGATGCTACGTGGTCCCCGCATTCACCGGGCTGGGGGCGCCGTACTGGGTGCAGAACGCCAGAGGCGTGATCACAGGCCTGACCCGCGCCACCAACCGCTGCCACATCGTCCGCGCGGCGCTGGAGTCCATAGCCTTCCAGGCCCACGACGTCATCCGCGCCATGGAGTCCGACTCCGGGAAGAGCATCTGCTCGATCAAGGTCGACGGCGGCGCCAGCGCCAACGGGTTCCTCTGCCAGTTCCTCGCGGACATCACGGGCACCGTGGTGGAGAGGCCCAGGTGCATCGAGTCCACGGCCCTCGGCGCGGCCCACATGGCAGGGCTGGAAGCGGGCTTCTGGGACAGCACCGACGACCTGAGGGGGATCTGGTCCCTGGACCGCAGGTTCGTCCCTTCCATGCCCGAAGCCGTGAGGGAAGAGAAGCTGAGGGGATGGAAGGACGCCCTCGGATACGTCGGCCGCGGAGCCGGCGCCGACATCAGGCCCTGAACCCGTCGTCCTTCGAGAAAGCCTCCGCGAACCTGTTCAGCTCCGCCCTGTCCGCTTCCACCGAGACCCTGAACCTCATGCGGTCCAGGACCTCGATGTAATATCCGCTGAGGTCCGACACCGCCGTTATCCTGACCTTCTCCCCGTCGCCCTCGCCTTTGGCCCATCTGACGCCGTCGGTGGCGTATCCCAGGCTCATCCCGTCCCTGCGCATCACGTCCATGAGGTCGCGGACAGGGTCCGACAGGGGGCAGTTGACAGCGGTCATCGACACCGCTAAGCCGGGAAGGCGGTCCATGGCCCTGGCGATCAGTGTGACGTCGCTGTACCCGAGGATCCGGAGCATGGGGGCGACGAACACGCGGGACGTGAGGAACTGGGGGCCCTCCTGGGTGGCGACCCCTCTGCGGGGAGGAGACATCGCTCCGGACACCACCATGGCCGACACGCGGGGGCCCAGGGCCATGTCCAGCTCGCGTATCGACTGCCGCATCGTGCCGATAAGGTCGTCCTCGCTGGGGATCATGGGCCTTCCGACCCCGGAGCCATTTATGAACGATTCCGAGGGGGTGGACTGAAAACCCCCTCCGGGCGCCGATACTGCTCGGATGGACGGTTTATCCCGAGATATCCGACAATCGTCTAACATCTGCGGACAAGTCTGAGTGAACGGATGTTGATATTCGTAAAAGAATTAAATTTATCAATCTCGTTGTTTTCGATTAACGCGCGTGTATAATCATGTTCATAGTATGTATGAACTAAACAATACAATATTGAATAATATTATGCAATATATAGGGAATTGAATCATTAAAATCATCAAAAAATATAGAAGATCTATATGAAATGGACAAGAATCATATGTATTAATGCCTGTTACTAATTATAGCATGCTAGATATCTTTATATTCATATCAACGCTTGTAATCCATTGCTGTGAGCAACGGCATCGATGCAGGCGTTCGACGATAACCGTCAGGATCCGCATCGCTGACCGACTGGCCCGATGGGCGAGCGGTCTAATCAGAAAGGAGACAACCACATGAAGATGGATGACGGCATCAGACTGCTGGAGGAAAAGCACGTAATGCACATCCTCGACTTCATCGGCAGCAACCCCGATTGTATGAAGACCGAGATCTACAAGGCCGTGTCGCACAACCCGCGCATGCCCGACAAGCTCAAGAAGCTCGTCGAGGCGGGGCTGGTCACCGCGACGATCAACGAGAACTGCACCAGATACACGCTCAGCGACGATGGCGCCCGCATAAGGGAGCTTGTCGCCGAGATATCCACCCTCTTGGAGAAGGACCGCCCCGCGCCCGCGGTCATCTGAGACGCGGGAGATCCCGCTGCGAACATTCTGTCCGATGACGGCAGGCGCAGTCGCCTGCGCCCACCGTCATCTCAATCACTGCCCCGATTCTTTTTCGAGGAACATCTCGAGCTCTCCGGGATCGAACGGCTCCGGAACAGGGAGCCTGGATTTGTCTATGCAGTCCAGGAACGCGGCGCAGAAGAGAGGATAGTGATCGATCCCCTTCTCATCGGTGAAGATGTCGCGGGTCTCGAACATCACGCCGTGAGCACCCTTGGCGACAGCCTTCTCCAGGGAACCGCTGGCCTTGCTTGCCCCGCCCCTGACGGATATGGCGCACACCCCGCCGTTCACCATCGTGACAAAATCGATCCCGATTCTGTCCTGCCACTTCGAATGGTGCATCAGCCGCCTTCCCTGTGCGTGAAGCATCCCTGCGACCAGGTTCTCCGCGACAGCACCGTTGCAGACGCCCAGGTCCCCCCTGAGGACCTTCGGGGCGACGGCGTCACCATAGCGGGACAATAGGAGCCCCGTGTCCCGGAAGTAGACCCTGAGCTCGGAAGGCTTCAACATCTCTTCTAGAGGCGGTTCCAGCCCTGAGAGGTTCATGCTCTCCAACGTCATGAACGATGACTCGAGCCATTCCAAGGCGCCCCTGTAGTATCCGATGCCGACTTGATAGTCAGGCCTGCATTCCACGTCAGAGAACTGGAATTTCTTGCGCTCTTTGGACAGAATGGCTGGTACACTGGAGAAACAAGAGCGGACCTTCTGCTTCAGACCATCGTCTGCGATCTGCTCCACGTCGTCCATGAAAGCTCCGACTAGGCTCTGGTGGATCTCCTGCATGCCCTCGAACGTCCCCTTCTCCGCAAAGCTCTCCACGGCCTCTGGCATCCCCCCGGATATGGCGTACTGGCAGAGGTACCTCATGAGCGGGGGCAGCATGCCTTCCAACTGCTCCTTCGCGGATATCCTCCTGCGGACCTCGGCGATGATGCTCTCCTGCAAGCCGATCGCCCAGAGGAACTCCTCGAAGTCCATCGGATCCATGTGCATGCGCTCCCAATAGCCTGCAGGGATCAACGGGACCTCCTTCATGCGCGGCTGAATCATCGTGCCTGCGGCCACCACCTTGAGCCTCTTGTCCTGAGCAAATGGCTTCAACGCGGTCACGGCACGGGGGCAGTCCTGGATGTTGTCGAAGAACAGCGCCGTGTCCCCGGGGACGAGCCTGAACCTCGTGAACACCAGCGACAAGGCCATCAGGACCGAGTCTACGTCGAGGTTCCTGTCGAAGACCGCCCTGGCCTCGGCGTTCTCGGAGAAGTCGATCCTCAGATAGCTGCCGAAACGGGACCTGAGGAACCTGTCGATGACGAAGGTCTTGCCGACCCTCCGGGCTCCAAGGACGATGGGACATGTGCTCCTTCCTGAGTCCAGCCACTCCTTCAGCCTGTCCGCAATCTTCCTGCGCATGGGAGATGGAATGTCGGCTGAATGATATAACATCAACGATTTCGTCTTAAAAATCTAGTAAATTTCAACGATTTCGCTCTCGTTATGCCATAGTTTCCAACTATTGGAGAATAAGACGACCTGCGTCTTTCACCCTATTTAAGGGGAGGGGCCGTCGCCGGCCCCTCCCGGAAAGGTTTCAGCTCCCTTCGCCGTCCTTCGGCTTCTTCTCCTGCGCCGGCCTCTCCGGCACAGGATACACGTCGGAGACCTTGGCCGCTCCCGGCTCCGGGTATCCGGGCGCCATCGACAGGCACTTCTTCGGGCAGGAGTCGGCGCAGAACCCGCATTGGACGCACTGCATGCGGTCGATGGTCAGGGTCCTGGCGGGCTTGTCCACATGGATCGCCGATGCAGGGCACTTCCTCGAGCATATGCCGCACAGGATGCAGTCCGAAGGGTCGAACGCCAGGTGGCCGCGGGACGCCTCCGGGTACTCCCTCGGCACTGCGGGGTAATCCACCGTCGCGGGCTTGCGGAACAGGTTGGAGAGGATCTTCCCTCCCATCTTCATGACAGCCACGGTATCACCGCTCCGTGCAGCTTATGCAGGGGTCGATGGTGATCACTATCATCGACACGTCCTGGAGGCTGCATCCCTGCAGCATCCTGACCATCGCGGGGATGTTGATGTTCGTCGGGGTCCTAACCCTGGCCCTCGCCAGGTTCTTGGTCCCGTTGCCCTGGACGTAGTAGAACGCCTCTCCGCGGGGCTGCTCGATCCTCATCGCGTACTCTCCCACGGGCGGGTTGCCCTTGACGGGCACCCTCCATTCCCCTTCGGGAAGGGACTTCAGGCCGTTGCGGATGATGCTCAGCGACTGCATCAGCTCGTCCACCCTCACCATGCACCTGGCCAGGCAGTCGCCCTCGTCGTAGATGACCGGAGAGAACCCCAGGCTCTTGTAGACGGGATCGGTGCTGCGGATGTCGTTGTCCACTCCGGACCCCCTTGCGGTCGGGCCCACTCCGCAGAGGTCTATCATGTCCTCCTTGGAGATCGTCCCCACGCCCTTCAGCCTGTTGCGGACCGAGGTGTCCTTCATGAAGACCACGCCGGTCTTCCTGACCTCCTCCTCGATGTCGTCGATTATCCCGATGATCTTGCTGACCTGTTCCGGAGTCAGGTCCGTGCTGACCCCTCCGATCCTGCAGAAGGATATGATCACCCTTCCGCCGGTGACCGACTCGAACACGTCCAGGATCCTCTCGCGGATCCTCCAGCACTGCATGAACAGGCTGTCGAATCCCATGCCGTCCGCCAGGAGGCCGAGCCACAGCAGGTGGCTGTGGACCCTCGCGAGCTCGTGGAACACCACCCTGAGCACCTCCGCGCGCTCCGGGACCTCGATCTTCATCAGCCCCTCCACGGCGCCGGCGTATCCCCAGCCGTGGCCGAAGCTGCATATGCCGCAGACCCTCTCCATCACGTAGGTCATCTGCTGGTAGTCGCGCTGCTCCACCAGCTTCTCCAGCCCGCGGTGCACGTACCCTATGGAAGGGACTGCGCGCACGACGGTCTCGTCCTGGAGCTCCAGGTCCAGATGGACCGGCTCCGGGAGGGCCGGATGCTGCGGGCCGAACGGGACTATCGTCCTCTTTCCCATGTCACTCCCCCTCCTTCTTCGCGGCCGCCTTCCAAGGGGTCTTGTTGCTTCCGGTGCGGAAGAAGTTCCCCTTGTAGTCGACGGCCATGTCGGTGAACTCCACCCCGAACAGGTCGTGGATCTCGTTCTCGTAGATGAACGCGGACCAGTAGGACTGGGTTATGCTGTCCACGGGCCCGTCTCCGGACACCCGGACCTTGTAGTTCTTCAGCTTGAGGTCCTTGTCGAAACTGTAGACCAGCTCGGAACCGTCTTCCTCCGGCACGGCGCATATCTGCACCATGCGGTAGCCGTCCGCCTTCAATTCAGCCGCCTTCCCTTTGATGCCGTCGGCGCTCAGCTCTTCGAAGTCCTGCTCTTGGAACATGATTCATCCTCCTTCATGCGGGCGCGCTTCTCCTCGAGGACGGCGGCGCCTTTGACTATGCCGTCAATGATCGATTCTGGCCGGGAGGCGCATCCGGGGACGTAGACGTCCACCGGGATGACCGTGTCCACTCCTCCCAGCACGTTGTAGCAGTCGCGGAACACTCCGCCGTTGCATGCGCAAATGCCCACGGCGACCACGACCTTGGGCTCGCACATCTGGTCGTACAGCTGCTTCACCACGCCCTTGTTCTGCTCGTTCACCGAGCCTGTGACAAGGAAGATGTCCGCCTGCTTCGGGTCGCCGGTGTTGATGACGCCGAACCTCTCGGCGTCGTAGACCGGCGTGAGGCAGGCCAGGACCTCTATGTCGCAGCCGTTGCAGCTCGATCCGTCGTAATGCATCACCCATAGGGACTTCGATGTGCCTGTCATGCTATCACCAGCAGGTACGCTATGTTGCCGAGGCCCAGGACCAGGGCGACTGCCCAGCCGCTCTTGAGGGCGGTCTGCCACTTCATGCGGGCGAACCCGTTGTCGATCCAGATCTCCAGCAGGTAGGCCAGCACCGCGATCACCAGACCAATTACGAATCCGGTCCATGCGCCGTTCTGGAAGAACAGCGACACCATGCCGAGCAGCATTATGCTCTCGTACCAGTGGGACACCTCCATCATCGCGTATGTGCGGCCGGAGAACTCGGTGGAGACTCCGCGGACGATGTCCTGGTGGGCATGGTGGGACATGCTGAGGTCGAAGGGCGACTTCCTGAGCTTCATCGTCAGGATGAACAGGAACCCTATGAACAGGCCGATCATGGGCAGGATGGACATCTCGCCGTAGCGGGCGATGTCGCAGACCATGAACGTGCCTCCGTCGGTGCCTCCGGTGAACAGGTAGAACCCGATGGCCACCATCAGCACCATGGGCTCGTAGGCCATGGCCACGTAGATCTCCCTCTGCGCCCCCACCTGTGCGAAGGGGGACCCGGTGGAATACGCCGCCAGCACCAGGAACGTCTCGGCCATGGTGAGGGTGAACAGCACCAGCAGCAGGTCGGCCCCTCCGAAGAAGAGCGCACCCGTCACGGCTATCCACACCAGGTTGCACCCGACGTAGAAGTCCTGGAACCTGTTGGGAGCGGAATGCTCCTTGGCCAGGAACTTGCGCAGGTCGTACCAGGGCTGGAGGAGCGGAGGCCCGCGCCTCCCCTGCATGCGGGCGGAGATCTTCCTGTCCACTCCCGCGAGGATGCAGCCTGCGAAGGGAGCGAGAATGAGGAACACGGCGGCCAATGCGAACGGCAGGATGTCGGTCACAGCGTCCACCCCCCGTACCCGATGATGATCGCAGCCACGATGACTATTGTCATTGACGCTTCGCCCAGGACCCTTATCCTGTCCTCGCCGAACCATCCGTCCAGGTACCAGTTCCTGAGGGACACGGTGGCCGTGGAGCCGAAGGAATCGGTGTAGGTGGAATCGCTCTCGGCGACTCCGGACATGTACACCGGCGCCTCGGGCGCCTTGGACCTGCCGAAGAACGGCAGGAACATCATGACGAGCGCCGCGAGCATCACGATAAGCAGGGCCATCGTCCCGTTGTCCATCATGGGTATGGCCGCCCCGTATCCGAAGGCGGTCTCGATCCACGGCTCTATCAGATGCTCGGACACCAGCGGGAAGGCGAAGCACACCGCCACCGTCAGCACTGCGAGCGAGATCAGCACGGACCATTCATGCACCCTGACGGTGCCCTCTATGCTCTCCTGTCCCTTGGCGGAGCAGGCGAGCTTCCCCAGCCACTTGGTCCAGTAGAACCCTGTCACCGCGCTGCCGAACGCGATGCATCCGATGAGCAGGATGGACAGGGGGTTCCCGGGATCCACGAACGAGACGAGGGCGGACCACTTGGAGATAAGCATCCCCAGCGGGGCCAGGAACATGGCGGCTATGCCGAGCATCATGATCCTGGCGAGACGGGGCATCTTGGAGAACAGTCCGTCCATGTCCTCGATGTCCCTGCTGCCGATATGGTGCTCCGCCGTTCCCACGCAGAGGAACAGCATGGACTTGGTCACGGCGTGGAATATCATCAGCAGGACGCCGGCCCAGACCGCCTCGGGCGTTCCGACACCGGCGCATGCGACGATCAATCCGAGATTGGCTATTGTGGAGTATGCGAGCACGCGCTTTCCGTTGCTCTGTGAGATGGCGGCCATGGACGCCAGGAGGAACGTGACCCCTCCGACGGTCATGACCATGTAGCCTGCGATGTTCCCTGTCAGGAGCGGAGCGAGCTTCAGCACCATGAACACCCCTGCCTTGACCATGGTGGACGAGTGCAGGAGCGCGGATGTGGGGGTCGGCGCGACCATCGCGCCCAGGAGCCATGTGTGGAACGGCATCTGAGCGGATTTGGCGATCCCGGCGAGGGCCAGCAGCATCACGGCCAGCAGCACCCACTTGGCGCCGGAGACATCCGGAGTGGCGAGGAGCTCGTCGAGGCCCAGGATGCCCGCCTTGTCCGCGAGTATTATCAGTGCCGAGATGAACGCGATCCCTCCGATCAGGTTCAGCATCAGCTGGCGGAACGAGTTGTTCCTGGCCTCCTCGGTGCGGGTGTACCCGATGAGGGCGAAGGAGCACAGGGTCGTGATCTCCCAGAAGAAGAACATCCACACCAGGTTGTTCGACAGGACTATGCCGAACATGGCGCTGAGGAACACGAACAGCAGGAAGAAGAACCACGGCCTGCGGTCGTCTTCCGCGTGCTTCTGGAAGTCCCTCATGTACCCGACGGCGTAGATGCATATCAGGCTCCCGATTATGCCTATGATCAGCACCATCAGGACGCTCAGGTCGTCTATGTACAGGCCGTTCTGGACCTCGATGTCGCCGTTGTATTCGTACTCGAAGGCGGTGGACAGGACCAGCTGGACCGCGCCCAGGACCACGGCCACGTATTTCTTGTATTTCACTCCCAGCCCGATGACGACGAATGCCAGGACCGCCTCGATGAGGTACATCAGGGTGTCTATGTACTTGTCGTTCAGCTCGAACTGCTCAGGCTCTCCCAGATGGATCGCCGCGACGGCCACGGAGGCCGCCATGGTCGCCAGAGCGCCGACCACGGCTATGTATCCGCGGGCCCGGTCGTTCCGGACCAGGAGGAGCAGGACTGCGATGACGAACGGGATCGTCATCATGATCAGTATGTCTTCCATTGCGCATTCCCCACAAGCCTTTCTCACGGGCCAGGGGCCCGTATGCCTTGTTTAAACGTGTTTAAATATTCTGATTCTTAAGCATTTCGATTTTTTCCGCCATATGAAGACGAAATGAAGAAAGGATGGCGGCAGAACGGCTATTATGGTTGCGACGACCGCTGCCGAGAGACCGGAGGGTCATGAGAGAGTGGGCCTACCCGGATTTGAACCGGGGTCAATGGCTCCCAAAGCCACAAGTATACCAAGCTAGCCCATAGGCCCACTGAAGGCGTCAATGAGCGACGCTGTATAAAAAATGGGCAGTGCCCCGCCCCATTGACGGGACGGGATGCCATTCAGTCCTTCCCAGAAGCGCTCTCCCAGGGGAGCTTGGGGTCCAGCAGGTCCGTCAGGAGCAGCGGGTCCACCGAAGACAGGGTCATATCGTGGTCCAGGACCTTCATCTCGGAAGGGTTCAGCTCCCTGCCGATGCCGGCCCTGCAGGCCTCGTCCTGCAGCATCTCGCGGGCGGTGACGTACAGCCTCTCGGCGATGACCATCCATGCCCCGTCCTCTATGAACGGGTCCCCGTAGGGGCTGCCCCTCCACTTGTCGGTGAAGGGCTCGGACCTCACCCATACCGGCGGGCCCCTGTGCTTGTACGTCTTGGAGATCGTGTCGCGCTCGATCTCGAACACGATCGTCAGGCTGGAGCCGTCCATGTCGTGCACCGCGCGGAGGACGTTGAAGGAGAACTCGTTCAGCTTCTTCTCCAGTGCAATCTGTGTCTTCCAGAGTTGGGAGTACAGGTTGTCCTCGATGGCGTCCGGCCTCCCGAACACCACGGAGATCAGCCTCGACCCGTGCATCTCCGTCCTCTCGGCCAGGCGCTCCTTGGAATCGGGGATCCTCGCTTCGGGGAAGAAGAACCTCTCCGACGGCTTGGACATGTAAGCCTTCGCCGCGACTATGAACAGCGACAGGGTGTCGAGGTGAACCGCGGACGCCACGTTCCTCCTGGGGTCCACCGGATCGTAGACGACCAGCGGGGCCATCATCAGGGGCCCCCTGCCCCGGATCTCGATCACGGTGCCCGCCTTCCAGCGGGAAGCCTCCGAGATCAGCTTGGAGAACGTCCCGAACTTCACGATCAGGAGCTCGCACAGGTATCCTGAGAACCCTCTGGAGTCCTGCTCCGCCCCGTACGCCCCGATGCCCTTCATGAACTTCTTCAGCAGGCGGACCTGGTCCTTGCCCGCATCGTC
Source organism: Firmicutes bacterium CAG:194 (assembly GCA_963605395.1). Classification (GTDB taxonomy): domain Archaea; phylum Thermoplasmatota; class Thermoplasmata; order Methanomassiliicoccales; family Methanomethylophilaceae; genus Methanoprimaticola. The sequence continues at coordinate 2,242 of CAVCVB010000014.1, read as the reverse complement.
GAGGCTGGACTTTATGAACTGCGTGTGGAACGGGGTCCTGTCGACGGCGCTGAGCATGTGCTCCGTGCTGTCGATATGGTAGCAGGGCACCATGTCCACGTCCAGGCCCTCGAACACGCCCTTGGTGTAGGGGTGGTCCGAGTACATCCTCATCCCGTGGAGTATGTCCTCGCCGGCCTTCAGGCCGATCTCCTTGACCTTCTCCTTCGGGACGTCCGGAGGGAACATGAGGAACAGGTCGAGGTCGGGATCCGAGAGGAAGGTGCCCTTGGAGAACGACCCTGCGAACCTGGCCTCCACGTCGATCCCGTGGGATGCGATGTAGTCCTCGACCATCGATTTCAGGCGCGAAGCGCGCTCATCGATGGATGCTATCGTCTCGGGAGACGGCACTATGCGTCCCAGGACCTCTTCCTCAAGGCCCATCCTCTCACATCCCGTACTGGCAGCGCCCTTTGACGAGGGCCGCCTTGGGATCGGAGGGTATCATCGGCAGGGCGCACTCCTCCTGGTCGACCATGACCTCGACCAGGCACGTCTTGCCGCAACCCTTGGCCTGCTTCAGCGCATCGTATATCTCGCCGGGCTTCTCCACACGGATGCCTTCGGCCCCGAACGCCTCCGCCAGCTTGACGAAGTCGGGGTCGCACTTGAGGGTGGTGTTGCTGTACCTCTCGTTCCAGAACAGCTTCTGCCACTGCCTGACCATTCCGAGGGTGCCGTTGTTCAGCAGGACCACGGTGACAGGCAGGTCCTCTGCGAGGGAGGTCGCCATCTCCTGCATGACCATCTGGAACCCTCCGTCCCCCGTGATGGCGATGACGCTGCTGTCGGGCTTGGCCGCCTTGGCGCCTATGGCCGCGGGGAGGCCGTACCCCATGGTTCCGAACGTCCCGGACGAGAGGAACTGCCTGGGGCGCTCTATGTTGAGGTAGTGCATGGCCCACATCTGGTTCTGGCCCACGTCGGTGGTGACTATCGTGTCCTTGTCGAGGACCTTGTTGATCTCGCGCATGACCTTCTGGGGGATGATGGGCTCGCATGTGTAGTCCGTATTGCACGCGCATGCGTGCTTGAACGCCTTGGCGCGGGCGGTCCAGTCCCCGTTGGACGGGGAGCCGGCCAGGGCCTTGAGAATCAGCCTTATCCCCTTGGCCGCGTCGCAGAGCAGGTTCGCGGCAGGGTGCTTGTGCTTGTTGAACTCGGTGCGGTCGATGTCGATGTGCACGACCTTTCCCTCGGGGTCCTTCATGCGGCTCTTCTGGCTGTAGGTCCTGTCGGAGAACCTGCTGCCCACGGATATGATCAGGTCGGCCTCGTTCATCGCCGACAGCGCGGACATCCTCCCGTGCATCCCCAGCGGCCCCATGCAGAGGTCGTAGGACGACGGGACCAGGCCCATGCTCATGAGCGTGGTGTCCACCGGAGCCCCCAGCACCCTGGACAGCTCCATCACTTCCTCTGATGCGTTTATCGCTCCGCCTCCGACCAGGATCACGGGGCGCTTGGCCTCCTTTATCCACCTGACGGCCATCTCCAGGTCGCTCAGGTCCTCGGGCACGGGCTTGACCCCGTACTCCTCGTCGAGGACGGCCTCGTCCACATCGGAGTTCATCTGGTCCACGGGGAGGTCTATGTGCACCGGCCCGGGACGTCCGGTCTGGCAGATCTCCCATGCCTCGGAGACGGCGTGGGGGAGCCTGTTGACGTCGAGGACCCTGAAGTTGTGCTTCGTGATGGGCATCAGGACGCTGTAGGCGTCCACTTCCTGGAACGCTCCGAGCCCCAGGGAGCCGGTCCCGACCTGGCCGGTGAGGGCGATCATCGGGACGGAGTCGGCGAACGCCGTCGCCACTCCGGTCACGAGGTTGGTGGCGCCGGGCCCGCTGGTGGCCAGGCACACTCCGGGACGGCCGGACGCCCTGGCGTACCCGTCTGCCATGTGGGCGGCGCACTGCTCGTGCCTCACGAGGATATGCCTAAGGCTGGAATCATAGAGCTCGTCGTAAATCGGGATGACGCTTCCGCCCGGATATCCGAACAGGGTGTCCACGCCTTTGCGCTCCAACATCGTGACCAAAGCCTTGGTGCCTTTCATTGCAATCAGGAGTCGCAAAGGTGAGCGATATAAAAAGAATATTGGGGCCAAGGACCCATGATCGGAGCGGATCATGCCCGTCTGCCGCCCGCAGTGGAAACGGTGGTAGCGTTTCCGAGCCAGGCATGGGCGGATTTGTAGTTA
>CAVCVB010000013.1:0-29777 GCA_963605395.1 Firmicutes bacterium CAG:194 | reverse complement strand
GAGATGTGCACGATATCGGCAAGTCGATCTGCTCGACCATGCTCCAGTGCGCCGGATTCGAGGTCCGCGACCTCGGAAGGGATGTGCCCCTCAAGGACTTCATCACTGAGTGCAAGAACGGAGCCAACTTCTGCGGAATGTCCGCTCTCATGACCACGACCATGACCGGGATGAAGGTCGTCATCGATGACCTCAAGGCCGCTGGAATCAGGGACCAGATCACCGTCATGGTAGGCGGAGCCCCCATCACTCAGGGATACGCCGACAAGATCGGAGCCGACATCTACGGAGAGTCCGCTTCCGAGACAACCAGGAAGGCTCAGGCAATCGCTTCCGACTGAAGGTGAACACTATGGCAGAGTACTACACAAGGATGGGAGACGGAAAGAGGGTCCAGATGTCCAGGCAGCAGATCCTCGACGACATCTGTGCCGGAACCGCTGACGCGGCCGACATGGGTGAGATCCCCCAGCTGACGGCAGACGAGATGGAGCACATCGCTGACATCATCTGCTGCCAGGACAGGGTCGTCGGAGTCGCTCCCGGAGAGGAGGTCGTCCTCTCTTACGACATCGGACAGCTCGACTTCACCGGAGACAACGGAAACTCCGGAAACGGAGTCGACATGGGAAGGCTCGAGGCCGCCCTGCTCCACGAGAGGGCACTGGGCGCCGACACTTTCGAGCTGGCCCACTCCGACTACTCCATCAAGCCCGTGAAGCCCGTCATCTCCATGGAGATGCAGACGATGGAGGAGATCCAGGCTGAGATCGTCGCCCCGTTCTTCTACGGAGCGATGCCCAACCAGGGACTCTACTACGCCCCCGACGGACCCTACGGCAACCCAGCCGACCTCATGAGGGAGTTCAAGATCGAGGAGTCCATGCAGCAGTCCGAGCTGGCCGCTGCCCACGTCACAAGGGACATCGAGTACGTCGCAACCAGGCTCCAGGCCGCGGGATCCGACGGATTCAACTTCGACACCACCGGATCCGCAGGAGATGCGGACTGCGTCGGAACCCTGAACGGAGTCAAGAAGCTGAGGGAGCAGTGCCCCGAGGCCTACATCCAGGTCGGTTTCGCCGGAGAGTCCATCATGGGTATCCACGGAGCCATCGAGTTCGAGGGCCAGGTTGTCGCAGGAATGTACCCCCACCAGTACGTCCACCTCGCCGAGAAGGCCGGTGCCAACGTGTGCGGTACTGTGGTCAACACCAACACCAGCAAGTCGCTTGCCTTCAACATCGCAAGGGCCGTCACCTTCATCAAGGAGGCCGTGAAGGAGTCCAAGATCCCCGTCCATGCAGACATGGGAATGGGTGTCGGAGGAATCCCGATGTGCGAGACGCCCCCGATCGACGCAGTCTCCAGGGCCAACAAGGCCATGGTGGAGATCGCGCACGTGGACGGTGTTTAGGTCGGAGTGGGAGACCCCGCTGGAATGGATCTCCCACACTTCATGACCTCCGGAATGGGCGGAATCAGGTCTGCAGGAGACCTCGTCGCCAGGATGGAGTTCGGCAAGAACATGAAGATCAAGGACGCCAAGCAGTACGTTGCCAAGAAGCTCGGACTGGACGTCCTCGATATCGCTGACGAGTTCGTCATGAGGGACCTCCGTGAGGAGCTCAAGATCGGAGTCGTCACCGGAGTGCCTGGAGCAACCCGTGGAATCGCTGCCAAGATGAACATCGAGGACCTCCTCGACATCAAGATCAACAGCTGCGAGAAGTTCCGCGAGAAGACGAGGCGCTGATAAACTCTTCAAAACAGGGTGCTCCGGGGATCATGGCCCCGGGGCATCCGTTAATCGGGGACTGTCCCCGAACATCTGCCGGTCTCCGGCATTGCGATTAGGAGGATTGCAATATGGATGTTGAAGAACTGAAGATACAGAATCATAAGAAGAAGATACGCATAGGGATCCTGATGGGAGTCCTGTGCGCACTGTACTGGGGAATCTGGTATGTTCCTGGTTATGCGATCTGGAACATGGATATGCTCAACGAGCTTGGAGTCAATATCCTCGACAAGTACCCTGACATGGGCGAGGGGACCGTTGGAGTCCTTGAAGCCGTGTTCCTCACCGGTATCAACGCCATCGCTTGTGCGCTGATGCTGTTCATTTGGAACGGATATCTCGGGAAGACCCGCGAGCTCAAGAGGACCGTCGTCCAGACCAAGGCCGCGACCAAGTACTTCCTCGCCGCCGGTATCTGCGGTGCATGCGCCGTGTCCGGTACTTACATCGCCACATACTTCATCGGAGCCGGATTCGCTGCGATCTCCGGTCTCCTGTACCCGATCATCGGAACCACGCTCACAGTCCTCGTTCTGCATCAGAAGGTGTCCAGGAGGGCTTACGCCGGAATCACAGTCATCCTGTTCGGTGGAATCACCCTGTACCTGGGAACCATCGTCGCCAACGGAATCGAGGGGTCCGCCATCGGACTCATCGGAGGAGTCATGGCCGCCGTCGGTTGGGGATGCGAGGGAGCTGTCGCCGGAAAGGCGCTGGACCTGTGCGAGCCCGATGTGGGACTCCACCTGAGGTTCATCTTCGAAGCCCTGTTCTGGGTCATATTCATGATCGTGCTCGCCATCTGCGGAATACCCATATTCTCCGCAGCTCACTGGCTCGCCGACCCCGCTGTCCTGTTCGCGGTCATCCTGCTCGGATTCTCGTTCGCTTGGTGCTACGTGACTTGGTACAAGTCATTCCCAATGCTCGGGGTTCCGCGCGGTCAGGCCATAGGAAGCCTTTATGCTGCATGTGCCGTTATCTTCCTGGTGATCTTCGCAGGTCCCGAGACGGCACTCGGATACACCGACGATACGATGCTGCTGATTGTCGGATCGACGATCGCAGGTCTGATCATCTGTCTGTGCGGGAGCTACCTCCTCGGAAGCGAAGACACCGAGGGCCTGGTATCGCTCAAGGACGATATCGAATGAAACTGTTTGAAGAGAAAGGAGGGAAACAGAAATGATGGAGAACACGCCGCTGAAGTTCAGGCTCCTCGAGTACATCGAGGCGAACCCTGACCACTGGAACGACCAGATCGTTCCGCAGATTCAGTCCGAGTACGGAATGAACACCGACCACGGCCGCAACATGATCAACTACGATCTGATCGAACTGGTCTCCGCCGGGCTCATCCGCGAAGAGGAGACGAAGATCGACGAGGACGGCCACTACAAGAAGGACGCCCTTCTCACCCAGTACGCCATCACCAACCTGGGCAAGAGCTACCTCGAGGACCTCAGAGTCAAGGTCATCCCCAAGGGGGCATGAAGATGTCCCAGTGGGATCTCTATGCATCCTGGTTCGATGGCGGTATACCCTACGGGGCGATCATCAGCTCGATTTTCATAGTCGGGCTGGCCCTGTTCGGTATGTGGAAGGCCAAGAGGCTCTACGCAGAGCTCTGAGCCGGACACGAAGACAAACCACACTCCTTCGGAAACTCCTTAAGGGGCGGGCGCAAGGTTATGCGCCCTCCCCTCACCTATCTGTATCATGCAGCTATACTGTGGCATTCACACATTCTGCATGCCATCCGATGCTCAAGTCGAGGCCTCCTCGTTTCCCTGATTCCAAATCGTGTTCGTATCCTCGATGATCGAGGATTCCGCTTGAGGGCACATGGATACGACCAGAAGATCTGAGAAGCTCCATGACGGGTTGTGACAGAACAATCATCATTCATCAGGGCAGGGGGAACAATGCCGGCGGGCAATAGATCACCGTTCGGTGTCATGGCAGCGGTCTGTGCCAGCTTTCGCAGGCAGGCCTGTATGAATGCGGAGTATCGCTAACCTGCATGATCGTGTTGAAGCAATGGACAATCGCGGATTGATTCCATACGTAGGCGACGATTCTTTGGATGTATCCGCCATGCAGCAAGCTTCCATAGCACCATGGCTGGTTCGCACGTCCATGAAGGCATAGATGCTGCCCAGTAGCAGTTTGTTTAGCTCAAGCGTAGGCATCTGAGCGATGGCGCTCGTTCCTTCTTTAGTTTCCAGGGTTGGACCGGTAAGCATGAGAAGGTACTGATGGATGGTCGATATTGGTCCCTATCGTCATGTGGGGATGTGCGTGCCACGCAAATGATCGGATGATATCATCGAGCATTCGAATGCGGATCTGTGCTGCATGCATGAGCTGGGATAGGCACATGCAGGGTGGGTGATCATCTTCCTCGCCCGATAGCATTGCACAAGGTCCATGCAGATTGTCACGAGGTAACCTCTGTGATTCCTGAAAATCAGGCATGGCATCGACGATCCCGAGAACGATGTGTCAAAATGGGACGGAGCGTGCTCCGTCCCTAGATGACTGAGGAGCGAAGGTGCTTGTTCTCCTGCACCTTTGAGGAGATAGAATAGAGAAAGTGGGCTGTGCCTTGCGGCACAGCCGTTCAGTTTAAGATCATCCGTCGAGAGCGGCGATCATCTTGGGGGCGATGTCGGTGGATGTCTCGGTGTAGACATCGGCTCCGATCTCGTCGGCCCACTGCTGGGTGACGGGTGCTCCACCGACGTTGGTGAGGCACTTGCCCTTCAGGCCCTCTTTCTTCATCATCTCCTCGAAGGTCTTCTGGTTGACCATCGTGGAGGTCATGAGAGCGGAGGTTCCGACTGCGACAGCGTTGTTCTCTTTGCAGGATTTGATGATCTCGGAGAGCTTGACGTCACGTCCGAGGTTGACGACATCGAATCCGGCGACTTTCAGCATGATGGCGCAGATGTCCTTTCCGATGGAGTGGATATCTCCCTCGATGGTGCAGATGACGAACTTTCCGCGGGAGGAGGTGGACGCGTTCCCGAGGTTGGGAGTGATGACGTCCATTCCGGCGTTCAGCGCGTTGGCTGCGGCCATGATGTGGGGGAGGAAGAGCTTCTTCTGGGCGAAGAGCTCTCCGACCTCGTTGATTCCGGCGGTGAATCCGTTGTCGATGATGTCGACCAGGTCGAGCTTCTCGGCAACTGCCTGCTCTGCGATCGCTTTGGCGCCCTTGATGTCGTATTTCAGGACGCACTCTTTTGCCTTGCTGTTTGCTTCTTGCTGTGTAACCATTATAATCACTCTGCCTCGAGCTTCTTGACCCTGTCGAAGTAGGCCTGGTCAGCGGCCTTGCAGATCTCCTGCCATGCAGCGTCGACGTCAGCGTCGAGCGGCTTAACTTCATGGTTTGCGAGGATGTCCACAACGATGTCGTGAGCGACATCGACTGCGTCCTTCTTTCCGTCGGCGGTCCACTCTCCGAGCATGCGCCTGTCGAAGACCCTGGGGTCAGAGGCGATCTCGAAGTTCTCCATGGTGGTGGGCTGGGAGATGAAGTCGTTACCGACTCCGACAGCCTTGATCTCGTCGACGTCGAGGGTCTCGTCGAAGACGGGGACTCCCTCCATGAACTTCCTCTCCATCATGATGATGTCGTTGTCGATGACCATCTGCTCGAGGGAGAAGGTCTGTCCGAGCTCCAGCATTCCGGATCCGTAGATGATGTTGACACCAGCGAGAGCTGCGCCGAGGGACGTGATGGTCTTCTCGTGGGCGGCCTGCTCGTCAGGCACCTTCGCGTCGGTCTACATACCCGCGGTGAACACGGGGAGGCCATAGTACTGGCCCATCTTCGCGACGGCTGCACTGATGAGTCCGAGCTCGGGGGATCCGACAGGAGCGGTTCCTCTCTTGAGGTCGAAGGTGGTGGTCGAGGATCCGTACATGATCTTCGCACCGGGCTTCGCCAGCTGGGACAGGACGATACCGGACAGGATCTCGGCGTTGTGCGTGACGAGGGTTCCTGCGAGGAACACGGGGGACGATCCGCCGGCCATGGCCATGGACAGGACGTTCACCGGGATTCCGTACCTGGCACCCTGGATGATGCACTGGGCTGCGTTGTAGGACAGCTCGAGGGGCGAGGTGGGGCAGACCAGCATCGACATGATGGGGTAGTTCAGGGCCTTGTACTCGTCGCCGTGGTAGTAGGCTTTGACCATTTCGAAGTAGTACTTCACGTTGTCAGCGACGGGGTCGATGTGCTGGAAGTGCATGGTCGTGTTCTTCATAGAGGTGTAAGCCTCGTGGACATCCTCGGATCCGTTTCCGGCCCAGTTCCTTGCGGAGACAGGGAGGGAGAAGAATGTGAGGCCGTCCATTGCATCGCACAGCTTGGCGATGTTGGCGAGGTCCTGCTCGTTGGAGTCACGGGTCTGGAACTCTCCGTGCTTCTTGTAGTCGCACACCTGGATTCCGGTTCCGAAGCAGGTGTAGTGGACCTTTCCTTTCCACTCGAGAGGGAACTTCCTCTCATCCTCACGGCCGTACAGGTAGTACATGCTGGGGCAGGTGGCGAGAGCCTTGTCGAGGATGTACGAGGGGATCTTGACGATCTTCGTCTCTTCGCAGACTTCGCAGCCGGCATCTCTGAAAAGCTGCCTGGCTTCGACATCGGACACCTGGACACCGTAGTTCTCCAGGACATCCCTTGTCGCCATATCGATTTTACGGGCTTCATCATCGCTGAAGAGCTCGAACTTGATCCCGTTCTGACTCTGGGTAGACGGGTAGATCGGAGTTCTTGTTGCCATTATGTTTCCTCCTTGGAACGCTTATCCAACGTTCACGAATAAGAAATTATATCCATGACTATTTAAATTTTATTGTTGGATTCATTAAAATCGGTGTTTACCTCAACAAATAATCCTGCTTATCGAAAGCTTTATAAACCGAAAAAATCCGACATTCGTAAATGAAGCAAATTATAAATAGAACAATTCGTGATTTAATTTTTGAAGCGTTTTTGTCTAGAATTAACGTTCAAAATAAATGGTCAAAAATGCCTTTAATAATGTAATAAGTGGCTATTAAGACGAGATATCTTTGGATGTATGCTACATCCATAGTCATCCATGAAAGTCCAACATCGTTCAATGAAGAGAAGGTAATTAGATGGCATCGGCACACATGGCAGCATTCCCGTTCGTCCGCGTGGTCGGACAGAAAGAGATGAAGAACGCATTGCTCCTCAACATCGTGGATCCCGGCATCGGCGGAGTGCTCATCAAAGGCAGCAAGGGGACGGCCAAGTCCACGACGGTCCGTTCGATCCCGCAGTTCATCCCACCGCACCGCGTGGTCAAGGGATGCAGGTTCGGATGCGATCCTTCCCAGCCCGGGAAGATGTGCCCCGAGTGCGCCGAGAAGCTCGCAGCCGGAATAGAACTGGAATCCGTCGAGGTGCCCACGAAGGTCGTGGAGCTCCCCCTGAACGCCACCGAGGACAGGGTGGCGGGAACTCTGGACCTGGAGCATGTGCTGGAGACCGGCAAGAGGAGGTTCGAGCCCGGAATCCTGGCGAGCGCCAACGGGAACATACTGTATGTCGATGAGATCAACCTGCTGGACGACCACATCGTCGACCTGCTCCTGGACTCCGCCGCCATGGGCAGGAACTACGTGGAGAGGGAGAGCGTCTCCTTCTCCCACCCTTCTAAATTCATATTAATAGGGACCATGAACCCGGAAGAGGGCGACCTGCGCCCGCAGCTCCTCGACAGGTTCGGCCTGTCCGTCGATGTCAAGGAAGAGTACTATCTCGAATCGAGGATGGAGGTCATCCGCCGCCGCATGCAGTACGACGAGGACCCCGAAGCCTACGTCGAGGGATGCAAGGACGAGCTCGACGCCCTGAGGAAGCAGATCTCCGACGCCCGCGAGCTGATCCACAAGATCCCCATCGACGACGAGGCCATCCGCTGCGCCGCCAAGATCTCCGCCCACTTCAAGATGGAAGGGCACCGCTCCGACCTGGCGCTGATCCGTTCCGCCAGAGCTTACGCGGCCCTGCACGGGAGGCCCTCCATATCCAAAGAGGACTTCGTGGATGTCGCTCCGATGGTGCTCACCCACCGCCTCAATAAGTCCGCCTTCGAGAAGGCAACGCTGGACATGGGAGAGGTCAGAGCATGTCTGAACAAGGCCTGATGCCCTTCTCGGCGATAGCCGGGAACCCCGAGGCGAAGAAGGCAGTCAAGTGCCTGCTTGTCAACCCCGAGATCAGGTGCATGATGGTCACCGGCAGGGCCGGGACCGGGAAGACCGCTCTGGTGCGCTCCATCGCCACCATTGATGATTCCATACCCGTGGTCAACGTCCCCATCGGATGCTCGGAGGACCGCCTGTTCGGATCCATCGACATAGAGCAGGCCGTGCTCGAAGGCAGCATCCGGACGGACGAGAGCCTGTTCATGGACGCCGACGGCGGGGTGCTGTGCATCGACGACATCGACCTGATGGACATCAGGACCTCGCTGGAGGCCGTCGAGACGGCCATCACCGGCAGGGTGGAGATCGAGAGGGACGGCCTTTCCGCAGGATACGACGTGGACGTCTCATTGGTGGCCACCGTCTGCGGGGCCGTGAAAGGGGTCGACAGCCATCTCCTGGACCGCTTCGACCTCTGCGTCCGCATGTCCCGCCCTTCTGATGACGAGTACATGGAGTCCCTCCGCAACAACCTGCTCCTGGCCGACGAGGACGCAGCCATAATCGAGAAGATGGCGTCCGAGGACAGGAAGGCCATGGAGGAGATCGCCCGCGCCAGGGAGGTCCTCCCTCATGTCAGGCTGCTCAAGCGCCACCGCGATGCGATAGCACGCCTGTGCGTTATGTACGGCGTGGTCGGATACAGGGGGCCGCTGGCCTGCGCAAGGACCGCAGTGGCATTGGCGGCTCTGGACGGCAGGCGCAAGACCTCCGACGACGATGTGGTGGAGGCCGCGGAGCTGGCCCTCACCCACAGGAGGACGATTTTCGAAGTGGAGAAGAAGACCGTCGTCGAGCAGGAGCGCATGCCGGAAGGATACGACATCATGCGCTTCATCCACGACGACAGGAAGAAGAGCCTCAACACCTCCATCGTGGACAAGATCAACGAGGATGTGCCCGTCGAGCTGGCCGGGGAAGAGGACGAAGAGGAAGGAGACGGCCAGGTCCTGGGAGACGACATCGAGGAGATCGAGGTCAAGGTCGGCAAGAAGTTCAAGGTCATCGACATCATGGAAGCGGCCGACAGCCGCGGCCAGGAGGACGACAAGAGGACCAAGAGGTTCGTGGAGTCCCCCATGGGAAGGTACTCCGGCGCTCGCGCCCCCAAGGGCGAGTGCACCGACATCGCCATCGATGCCACGATACGCGCCGCAGCCCCCCACCAGCTGGAGAGGGGCCGCGACGGGCCCGGGATAATAGTAAGCAGGAACGACCTGAGGGAGAAGGTCAGGACCAAGCGCGTGGAGCAGGTGTTCTACTTCATGGTGGACTCCAGCGGCTCGCTGATCATCCGCAACCGCATCTCGAAGGTCAAGGCCGCCGTCATGTCCATGCTCAAGATACATTACGAGAAGAGGGACCGCGTCGGGCTGATGACCTTCAACGAGGAGAGGATCGAGGAGCTCATGGCCCCCACCCGTGCCGTGGACGAGGTGTCCAAGGCTGTAGAATCTATCAAGATCGGCCGCGGGACCCCCCTGAGCGAGGCGTTCATGGTCTGCTGGACCTTCGTCCAGAACTACACCAGGCGCCATCCGGAGGGACTGGTGCACATCATACTGTTCACCGACGGGAAGGCCACCAAGGCCCTGGACCCGGATTCGGACCCCTGCGAGGAGTCCCTCAGAGTGGCATCCACCCTCCATGCGGACAACGTGGACTGGATCGTGGTCGACACCGGATTGGGCACCACCAAGAACGACATGCCGGAGAAGCTGGCCGACAATCTCGGCGGGCGCTTCTTCCTGCTGGACGACCTCCAGACAGATGATAAAGTGGAGACGATCTGGAAGAAGCCCGAGGGGATCCACACGACCCTTCCGTTATGGGAGAGGGACAGGGCCCGCGGCTACAGGTGAGGACAAGATCACTTCTCTTCCATGAGGCGGTTGACGAGCGCCACGATCTCGGACCCGGATGCCGAGTACCCGTCGCCGCCTATCTCGTCCACCCATTCGGAGCTGCAGGGCGCTCCGCCGAACACCGTGAGGACTGTCCTCTTGCCCTGCTTCACGGCCTCCACGATGTACTTCTGGGCGACGAGGGTCGTGGTCATCAGGGCCGATCCGCCGATGACATCGGCGGAATGCTCTTCAGCGGCTTTCAGGAAAAGGTCGGAGGGCACGTCGGAGCCCAGGTCGATGACGTTGTACCCGGCGCCCCTGAGCATGGCGCAGCAGACGTTCTTGCCGATCTCATGGATGTCCCCGCGGACAGAGCCCATAATCACGGTCCCGCGGTAGAGGTTCTTGTCGGCGACCATGAGGGGGCCGAGCATCGCCAGGGCCTCGTCCATGGTGTTCGATGCCGCCAGGACCTGGGGCAGGAAGATCTCTCCGTTGTTGAAGCGCTCGCTGATGGTGTCCATTCCCTTGGACAGACCGTCTGAGACGATGGACTTCGGGTCGATGCCCTTGTCCAGCGCCTTCTCGACGCTCTCCTTCATGAGCTTGTTGTCCCAGGTCTCCACGGACCGTTTGAGGTCCTGGAGTATGCTATCATTATCAGTCATGCGCGTTCCTCCCCAGTTGTTGCGCAGGCGTTCAATCGGCTCATCATTATAAAAATGCAACACTCCCTGCAAGTCGGGCCCGACCCGTCCAACACGGAAGCGGGGGCTCCTGCCGTCCCCTATAGTACTTTCTATATAGCGGACGGCGGATGACCGTCCAGAGGGATTTCCCATGAGTAAGATTCAAGTAGCGGTGCTCGGGGCCACCGGGATGATCGGCCAGAGGTTCATCCAGATGCTCGAGGACCATCCGTATTTCGAGATCGAGGGGCTCTACGCTTCCGAGAGGTCCAACGGGAAGAAGCTGTCCGAGGTCCTGAAGGTCAGGGACCACGTCTACCTGGACGAGACCATGGACAGGAAGATCGAGACCATGGACATCTCCAAGATCTCCAAGGAGTGCAGGGTCGCCTTCAGCGGCATCCCCTCGGACCTCGCCGGGCCCACCGAGACCCAGCTCGCCGAGGCAGGGGTCGCAGTGTTCACCAACGCAGGCTCCCACAGGATGGACAAGAGCGTCCCGATCCTGATCCCCGAGGTCAACTCCGACCAGATCAAGGCGATCGAGGACCAGCCCACCTACAAGGACGGCGGGTACATCGTTACCAACGCCAACTGCTCCTCCACCGGGATCGCGGCTCCGCTGAAGGCCATCGACGACGCTTTCGGATTGAAGCAGGTCTTCGTCTCCACATACCAGGCCCTTTCCGGCGCCGGATACCCCGGAGTCCCCTCCCTGGACGCCGTCGGCAACGTGGTGCCTTTCATCAGCCACGAGGAGGAGAAGATGGAGACCGAGCTCGCCAAGATGCTCGGGACATACAGCAACGGCGAGTTCCACTACGCCGGCTTCAAGGTCATGGCCAACTGCGCCAGGGTCCCCGTCGTCGACGGCCACCTGGAGTCCCTCGTCCTGGACCTGGAGCAGCAGCCCGGCCTGGACGAGCTGGAGTCCTGCCTCGTCAGCTTCCGCGGAGAGCCCCAGAAGCTCAACCTGCCTTCTGCTCCCGAGCAGCCGATCATCGTCAGGCACGAGGAGAACCGCCCTCAGCCCGTCTTCGACGCCATGGCCGGAAGGCCCGAGCGCGCCAGGGGCATGGCGGTCACCATCGGAAGGCTCAGGCAGAGCAACGGGTACTACAAGGCATTCGCCATGTCCCACAACACCCTCAGGGGAGGCGCCGGAGGATCCGTCCTCAACGCCGAGCTGGCCAAGGCCAAGGGCATACTCTGATGATCCATCCCGGGCCCGGTTCCTCGGGCCCGGGGTCGTAAACCTCTTTCTCCTTCCCTTTCTTTTTCCGTTCTCCGATATGATGGCTCTCTCAGTGGCCATCTTTATCATGTAGTTGGCTCATACATCCAATATGGGCGACGCAAAGAAAGCCATCCTCATGGTCAGCTTCGGGACCAGCTACAACGACAACCGCGAGAAGACCATCGGTGCCATAGAAGCAGATGTCAGGGCCAAGTACCCCGATTGGGACGTCCGCAGGGCGTTCACCAGCCGCATGATCATCAAGAAGCTGATGGAGCGCGACGGGCTGAAGATAGATTATGTCACAGAGGCCATGGACAAGCTCGTGCAGGAAGGCTACGAGACCGTCCTGATCCAGCCGACCCATGTGATGAACGGCGTGGAGTACGACGATGTCGTGAGGATCGCTTCGGAGCATCTGGGTAACGTCAAGAACCTGAAGATGGGGAGGCCCCTGCTCACGTCCTCCGAGGACTACGACGCCCTCGTCGATGCGATCGAGGAGGTCCTCGCCAAGAATTTGACAGATGGAGAGGCCCTGGTGCTCATGGGGCACGGCTCCGAGCACTACGCCAACGCCACGTACTCCCAGCTGCAGATGAAGCTCTGGCTCAGAGGCATGAGGAACGTGTTCGTCACCACCGTGGAGGGATTCCCCGAGTTCGACGACACCATCGGCCTGATGAAGGAGGCCGGGTTCTCGAAAGCGGTCCTGTTCCCCCTGATGGTGGTCGCAGGCGACCATGCGACAGAGGACATGGCCGGAGACGAGGACGATTCCCTCAAGTGCCGCCTGATGTCCGAAGGGTTCGGCGTCACATGCATCGTGCGCGGCATGGGCGAGTTCCCCGAGTTCAGGGAGCTGTTCCTCAACCACGTGGCCGATGCCATGGAGAGGCACGGGCTCAAAGATTGAACGAGAGAATCCCCGTGGCGGTCCCGTCCGATGGGTGCCCGAAGAAGCGCATGACTATCTCCGAGCTGGATGTGGAAGGATACCATATCACAGGAGACTGCGCTTCCGGCATCCATCCGGTGGACCCCAGGTAAGGGGCGGCCAGCATCTCCATGCTCATGCCCCCCTTCGCGATCCTGTCAGGGTACATCACGAAGTCGTCGGACACCATCACCACATCGTCCCTCTTGGCGTAGTCGAACGCCTCGTCCAACGGGATGTCGTGGCCCAGCACGTTCATCTCCGAGTCCACCAGCCTCATGGAGGTCTCCCTGGGATGCCAGGCGGTCTCGTCCTCGAACACGCATATCCTGACGTCCCGGTCCATGCAGACGTCCAGGCCGGTGTTGATCACGGGCATGCTCCCGAGGGCGGCGGTGACCGTGGACTCCTCTGCGAGTATCTTTTGCATAAGCACGTCCGGCACGATCTCGGCGCGGACGATCCCCTTCTCCGACCTCAAACGGTCCAGAACGGCTACGGCGTCCATGGAAGGTTGATGGACGTTTATTATATATAGTATAAATGGGAATTTGTATCCACCATGGACCCGCTGGCATACGTCATAATCGGAGGGTTCCTAGAGCCCGTTTGGGTGATAGGCCTCAAGAAGTACAATGACACGCACAGCATCCTGTGGGGAATCGTTGCCGTGGCCTTCATGTTCATCAGCCCCGGCGTTTTGGCGTTCGCCATGCAGGGGATGTCCGTGGGAGTCGCCTACTCCATCTGGACCGGGATCGGCGCCGTGATGACCGTCATAGCCGGGAAGGTGCTCTACAGCGACGCCCTCGACAGGAGGCGCGTCCTGTTCATCTTCATGATCATCGCCGGAGTCGTGGGGCTGGAGCTGTCGTCGGGGGTGGACCTGTGAACAAGGCCTGGGCATGGGTGCTCATCGGCGGGCTGTTCGAGACCACCTGGGCCACCGGCATGAAGCTGTCCGACGGGTTCTCCAGCATAGGATGGACCCTGTTCACATGCGTCTTCCTCGTCGTGAGCGTCCTTTTCCTCAACCAGGGCTTCAAGGCAGGTCTGCCCACGGGCGTCTGCTACGCCGTATGGGTGGGTATCGGGGCTGTGGGGTCCATCTTCGTGGGCATCGTCCTGTTCGGCGAGATGCTGAACGTCCTGGGATGGCTGTTCCTCGCCGTCGTCCTCGGAGGGGTCATCGGCCTCAACCTGACGGAATCCGACGGAGAGGGAAGTTCTCCATAAAAAGGCATATTTATCCCTCTATTATACGAAACGACAGAGGGCTCAAATGACGCTTAAACTAGGAGTTCCCAACAAAGGACGTTTGAACGAGAGGACCATCGAGCTGCTCCTCAAGGCAGGGCTCGACCTCGGAGAGGATTTCGGAAGGAAGCTGTACCTCAAGGCCCGCAACCAGGACGTGGAGGTCCTGTTCGTGAGGGCCCAGGACATCCCCGAGTTCGTCGCGACCGGGGCCATCGACGTCGGGATCACCGGGCATGACATGGTCGCCGAGTCCGGGAACGAGCTCCAGTGCGTTCTGGACCTCAGGTTCGGATACTGCCACATGGCCCTCGCCGTGCCGGAGTCCTGCGGGATAAAGGACGCGTCCGAGATCGCCGACGGCTGCAGGGTCGCCACTTCGTACCCCAACATCGCCAAGAGGTTCTTCAAGTCCATCGGGAAGGACGTCAACGTCATCGTCGTCACGGGAGCCGCCGAGGTCATGCCCTACCTCGGGATATCCGATTACATCGTAGACCTGGTCTCCACCGGGTCCACCCTCAAGATGAACAGGATGATCGAGGCCGGCAGGATCCTGGACTCCCAAGCAGCCGTGTTCACATCGCCCGAGGCGATGGCCAGGATCGGAGGGCAGATACAGGAGCTTGTGGACTCCATCGAGAGCGTCATCGAGGCGGAGAACAAGAAGTACATCATGGCCGACGTGCCCAGGTCCAGGATCGCGGATGTGGAGAGGATCATCCCCGGGATAGGGGGCCCCACCGTGCTGGACATCGCAGGCAACAATGATTTCGTCGCCGTGCACGCCGTCATCGATTCCGACAAGACCTTCCACGCCATATCCGAGCTCAAGAAGATCGGCGCCAAGGGCATCCTCACCACTCCGATCGAGAGGCTGGTGAACCGATGACCGTGGACAGGAGCATAATGAGGGAGACCACCAAAGGCTTCCAGATGTACTACAGCCCCGTCCTCCACGGGGAGATCAGGCTGGACACCAACACCAACGTGCTCGGCTCCAATCCCGCCGCGGCGGAGTACCTGAGCCATGTGTCCGTGGACCTGAACGGCTATCCGGACACCTATTCCAGGACGCTCAGGGGCAAGCTCGCCGAGCTGTACGGCCTCCAGCCGGAGAACCTCATCGCCGGGAACGGTTCCGACGAGATGCTCGACGTGGTGTTCAAGACGTTCACGAACTGGGGCGACAACAGCGTCGTCCCCGTCCCTTCCTATTCCCTGTACGACTACTTCGTCAAGTGCAACGGGGGAAAGGCCATCGAGGTCGATCTCACGGAAGACTACCAGCTCGACGTGGACTCCATGGTCAAAGCGGGCGGGAAGGTCACCATAGTGCCTTCTCCGAACAACCCCACCGGGAACTGCTTCAGGCAGAAGGACCTGGACGACCTGATCTCCAGGTTCGACGGGATAGTCGTTGTGGATGAAGCCTACACCGAATACGCCGGCGAGGGGATGATATCCAAGGTGGACGAGTACGACAATCTTGTAGTCGTGAGGACGTTCTCCAAGGCCTACGCCATGGCCGCGCTCCGCGTGGGGTACATGGCAGCCAACAGGAAGCTGGCAGACATGATGATCAGCGTCAAGATCCCCTATTCCCTGAACGCGGTCAGCGAGGGAGCGGCCGTCGCCGCCCTGGGGGACCAGGATTTCGTGAAGAGGAGCGTCCGGATGGTCAGGGAGCAGAGGCCCAAGCTCGACGCCGGGCTGAGGAAGCTTGGCTTCGAGACGTTCCCGTCCGATTCCAACTTCATACTGGCGCGTTCGCCCGTGGACCACGCGGAGCTGGTCGAGGGCCTGAAGCAGAAGGGCGTGCTCATACGCGACTTCGGCTCCAAGCGCGGGACCGAGAACTGCGTGAGGACCACTGTTGGAACGGAGGAGCTCAACGCGATCCTGCTGGAGAAGGCCGCAGAGGTGATCGACGGATGCCGCTGAACATAACCCTCACCGACTACGGTGTGGGGAACCTCTATTCGATCCGCAGGTCCCTCGAGAACTGCGGCGCTAACGTGAAAGTTGTCACGGACATGTCCGAGGTCCTGGACGCCGAGTGCATCGTCTTCCCCGGAGTGGGAGCTTTCGACAAGACCATGGAGAGGCTCCAGCCCTACAGAGAAGATATCAGGAAGAAGCTCCTGGACGGGACCCCCGCGCTGGGCATATGCATCGGCATGCAGATCATGTACGAGGGCAGCGCCGAGGGGAAGTCTCCCGGACTGGGGTTCTTCGACGGCCGCGTGGTCCCGCTGGAGGGAAAGATAGTTCCTCACATGGGATGGAACGTCGTGGATTCCGACGACAGCCTCATGGACGGCATAGAGGACAGGCACTTCTACTTCGCCCACTCGTTCCGCGGATGCCCCGGAGAGGACATCGCCATCGGGCACACCGATTATGAGGGGAAGGACGTCCCGGTGTTCTTCAGGAAGGCCAACACATACGGCACTCAGTTCCACCCGGAGAAGAGCAGCGCATCGGGCATGAGGCTCCTGAGCAACTTCATCTCCTTCGCGGAGTCGGTCCTATGAGGGTCATCCCCGCTGTGGACGTGATGGACCACATGGTGGTCCAGCTTGTCGGGGGAGTCCCCGGAAGCCAGCAGATCGTCATGCCGGACCCTCTGGAAGTGGCCCGCATGTGGGTGGAGAAAGGGGCTCCCTACCTCCATCTCGTGGATCTCGATGCCGCTTTCGGCAAGGAGAGCAACGTCCCCGTGTTCAAATCCATAATAAAAGAGTTCGACGTCCCCGCCGAGGTCGGAGGGGGCATACGCTCCAAGGACACTGTCGAAGAGCTGATATCCGCAGGCGCCGACCGCGTCGTCGTCGGCACGAAAGCTGTGAAAGAGCCTGAATGGCTGGAGGACCTGGCGGACTCGTTCCCCGGGAAGATCGTCCTGTCCCTGGACACCAAGGCCGGGAAGATCGCCGTCAAGGGATGGCAGGAGGCCTCCCCTGTCAGCGTGGAGGAGATGTTCGACAGGATAAGGGGCATGAATCTAGCCGCCGTCCTGAACACCAACGTGGACGTGGAGGGTCAGAGGAAGGGCATCGACGAGGCCCAGGCCAGGGACTTCATATCCAGATGCCCCGCGCCGGTCATCGCATCGGGAGGCGTGACCTCCATCGAAGACGCCAGGATCCTGTCCGAGGCCGGAGCGGAAGGCGCCGTCGTGGGGCTGTCGATGTACACGGGCATCATAAAGCCGTGGGAATGGGGCACCCCCTGGAAGGCATGAGCCTTCCGAGCCATCTTTATATCCCATGCGGAACATCGTGGTGATACCATGAAGATGCCCTGCGAGCTCATAGTCACTCACATCCTGCCAACCGCCAGGGGGGCCCTGGTCAAGGAGCTGGTCAACAGGCACGGGATGACCCAGGTCGAGGTCGCCAAGCTCTTCGGGGTGACCAGCGTCGCCGTCTCCCAGTACGTCAAAGGGCTGAGGGGCGGGAACAACCTCATCGACAGGAGCGCCTACCGCGACGATTTCTACAAGCTGATCGCGGACACGGCAGACAGGATCGCCTCCGGAGAGGACGTGACCATGTCGCTCTGCAACATATGCGCCTTCGTCAAGAGCAGCGGGCTCCTGAGGGCGCTGTACGTGTTCGAAGGGTACACCGGGGAGCTGGGCGTGTGCGCCGAGTGCCCCAAGACAGCCATCGTCGTCCCCGACGGGATGGAAGTCTGACCCTTCCTGTTTTCCCATCCAATCGGATCCGTGCGCCGGGAGGCCGGACCGGACCGGTGCCGGGGATCCCCCGCATCCTCCGCCCCGTCCACGCGCATTTATATGTATTGGCGCAACCTACGACGGGCGCTATGAATGCCAGGACGTCCACCATCGAGCGCAGCACCAGGGAGACGAAGATCTCCGTGGACCTCAACATAGACGGGACCGGGCAGTTCGACGTCGAGTGCGACATACAGTTCCTGAAGCACATGACCGAGACGCTGGCCAGGTACGCGGGATTCGACCTGAGGCTGAAGGCCTCCGGAGACAACGACCACCACATCATCGAGGACACCGCCATCACATTGGGCAAGGCCCTGAGGGCCGCCATGGGCGAGGAGCCCATCGAGAGGATGGCCACCTGCATCATCCCCATGGACGACGCGCTCGTCATGTCGTCCCTGGACCTGGTGGACAGGCCCTACGCGGAGATCGACCTTCCGGATCCGCTGTACATCCACTTCATGCGCAGCTTCGCCATGGCCGCAGGGATGACCCTGCACATCGTGAAGATCAGGGGATTCGACGAGCACCACATCGTCGAAGCATCGTTCAAGGCCACCGGCAAGGCTCTGGCGGAGGCCCTCCGCAGGAGGAGCACCGAGCTGAGCACCAAGGACCGCGAGGTCATCGGGTGATCCCATGCTTACGAAGAGGATCATACCCTGCCTGGACGTCAAGGGCGGGAAAGTAGTCAAGGGGATCAACTTCAAAGGGCTCCGCGAGGTCGGATACCCTCCGGAGATGGCTGTGGAGTACGAGAAGCAGGGCGCGGACGAGATCACGTTCCTGGACATCACCGCTTCTCTCGAGACAAGGCAGACCATGCTCGACATCGTTTCGGAGACCGCCAGCAGCCTCTTCGTCCCGCTGACCGTGGGCGGAGGGATCCGCAGCGTGGCGGACATGAGGGACGCCCTCAACGCGGGAGCGGACAAGGTGTCCGTGAACTCTGCAGCGGTCAAGGACCCTTCCATCATATCGGAATGCGCCGAGAGCTTCGGAAGGCAGTGCGTCGTCGTGGCCATCGATGCCAAGAGAGTTGACGACCACTGGGAGGTCTTCACCCACGGAGGGACCAGGTCCGCAGGGATCGATGCGGTCGAGTGGGCGAAGAAGGCCGAGGACCTGGGGGCGGGGGAGATCCTGCTCACCTCCATGGACGCGGACGGCGTGAAGACGGGATACGACATCCCCCTTACAGCCGCGATATCCGACGAGGTCAGCATCCCTGTCATCGCTTCCGGAGGATGCGGCAGCGTGGAGCACATCTACGACGTGTTCTCGCAGACCGGAGCGTCGGCTGCGCTCGCGGCATCAATCTTCCATTACAACGAATACACCGTCGGAGAGGTCAAGCAGTACCTCAAGGACAGGGGGATCGAGGTCAGATGATCGGACTCAAATATGACGCCAACGGGCTCATCCCCGTGGTCGTGCAGGACTGGATTACGAACGAGGTGCTCATGGTCGCATGGGCCAACGAGGAAGCGGTCGACAAGATGGTCGAGACCGGCTACACCCACTTCTGGTCCAGGAGCAGGCAGAAGCTCTGGAAGAAGGGCGAGGAGTCCGGCCACTTCCAGAAGATCAAGTCCATCCAGAAGGACTGCGACGGCGACACCCTCCTGGCGAGGGTGGAGCAGGTCGGAGGCATCGCATGCCACACCGGGACCCCGTCGTGCTTCAACCAGCTGGTCTACGGGAGCACCGAGGAGACCATGGCCATCATCCCCGACCTGAAGAGGGTGCTGAAGGACCGTCTGGAGAACCCCCAGGAGGACAGCTACACCTGCAAGCTCTACAACGACGAGACCAAGATGTGCAAGAAGATCGTCGAGGAGGCTGCCGAGGTCGTTCTGGCGATAAAGGACAAGGACCAGGAGGAGGAGGCCTGGGAGGTCGCGGACCTGATCTACCACACCATGGTGGCGATTGAGAAGACAGGCATCCCCATGAACGAGGTCTACCGCAAGCTGTGGGAGAGGGCGCAATGAGGGCGGACCTCCACACCCACACGGTGTTCAGCGACGGGGAGCTCATCCCCGCGGAGCTGGTCCGCAGGGCCATGGTCCTCGGACACGACCTGATAGCGATAACGGACCATGTGGACATGACCAACGTGGAGTTCGTGGCTAGCAATGTGGCCAAGGCCGTGGAGCTGGTGGAGGACTACATCCGCGTGGTCCCCGGAGTGGAGATCACCCATGTGCCCCCGTCGAAGATCAACAAGGTCGCAATGATGGCCAGGAAGGCCGGCGCCGAGTGGATCGTAGTTCACGGCGAGACGGTCACCGAGCCCGTGGCCCCCGGCACCAACAGGGCCTCCGCGGAGGACCCCGAGATCGACGTGCTGGCGCACCCCGGGTTCATCACTCTGGAGGAAGCCCAGCTGGCCAAGGACAACGGTGTCATCCTGGAGGTCACCGGCAGGGCCGGGCACAACATCACCAACGGGCATGTGGTGAACATGGCCCGTGCGGTCGGTGCGGACATGGTCATCGATTCCGACACCCATCAGCCCGAGAACCTGATGGACGATGCCTCCGCCAGGATCGTCGCTCTCGGAGCGGGGATGACTGCTGAGGAAGCAGACAAGGCTCTCTACAAGACCCCTTACGAAGCCGTCCGCAGGGTGGCCTGAGGAAACATCAACCGGCTGACGGGATTCCCGTCGGCCTCTTTCTTCTGCAACAATCATCAGAATAACAGCGAAAGGCCCCGTGCCGCCCTTGCAGACGGCACAGGAAGTTTATCCCGAGCCTGCTCCCGCAGGCCCGGACCGTCAGGACGAGGCGGATTCGGCCTTCTCCATCTCCTCCCTCATCTTCTCGATGTCCTCTGCGAAGATCGGGTCCGCAAGGAGGCTGAGCCCCTTCTTGCGCCCGGTGGCCTTCTCCTCCACATCCGACGAGAACCCGAAGGTCATCTCGTAGCATATCGGGCACAGGGAGATGATCGAGTTGCCCACCAGCATCACCGGCAGGGCGTCCATCTCCGTGAGGATGTCCTCCTTCTCCACCATGTCCAGGTGCTTCGGGTCCGCGATGTACGCGTTGTAGTCCTCCGCGGTCCTCTTGCAGATGTAGCACTTCTCGTCGTTCCTGCCGCTGATGAACTGCAGCGCGAGCCATATCGGGATGTAGCACAGCAGGATGACGGCTCCGATCACGACGGAGAACACTCCGTTCTCGATTCCTCCGTTGATGCACCAGTACGCCAGGCAGGGTATGAGCACGAAGAACTGGTAGACCATCAGGAAGCACGCGACGTAGTACCAGCCGCGGGGCGCCTTGTAGGGCCTCTCCAGGTCCTTGAACCTGGGGCTCCTCCTGGAGACGATGAACGCCAGCATCCCCATTCCGAGGGCGAAGGCGAATCCGAAGGAAGACGCGGCCAGGATCATACCGACCGATCCGAAGTGGATGATCACGATGAAGACCAGTCCCATCATGAACTGGAAGGCCATCGCCACGAGCGGGGCCCCGTTCTTGTTGGTGACGGTGAACACCTTGGGCATGTTGCCCTCGTGCCCCATGAAGTACAGCGTCCTGGAGGATCCCAGGAACGCGGTCTGGATGAGCATCACCATTCCTGCGACCAGCAGGACCAGTGCTATTATCAGCCCGATGGAGCCGAAGTCGTACTCCGCGATGGGGTACAGGGTGGATATGCCCCACTCGTCGATCTGGCCGGGGGTCATCATCCCGTACACCACGAAGGGCACGATGAAGTACATCGCCAGGCAGATCAGACCTGCGGAGATCATAGCCTTGGGCAGGTCCTTTCCGGGGTTCTTGTACTCGGCGCCGTAGGTGGCGGTGGACTCCCAGGCGCATGCGCACCACTGGGCGTATGCGAACATACCGAAGACCATCATGAAGTCGGTGGCGCTCCAGTTCCATCCCGGCGGAGTGAGGTTCTCGAGGATGAGGTCGATCGAGAACCCGCTGAGCGCTCCCGCTCCGACGGTGAGCCCGAGCAGGGGCAGGGCGATGACCACGAGCAGCGGCAGGATGGCGACGAGTGCGAGGATCAGGCCGAGCTTGGCTCCGCCCGACAGGCCCTTGGACCCGACGTACACGATGACGCTGAAGATCAATGCTCCGAGGAGCAGCTGGAATATCAGGGTGGCCGTGCTGCTGAGCGGGGCCATCCCGAGGCCGTACTCCATGAACTTGGTTATGTAATCTACTGAAGTGCAAGTGAAAATGGGGATGACAGGGGTCCATGTGAACCAATAAGACCATGCCGTGAAGGCGCCGACGAACTTGCCTAAACCGTAACGTCCGCCGTTTGGCTTGGTGAACACCTTCTGGGCGCACCCTCCTATCCCCGGGGTCTCCAGGGTGGACGCCATCTCTCCGATGGCCAGGTTCTGCGCGAAGCCCTGGAGCACCGAGATCGTCCAGATGAATATGCTGAGGCCCCATGCGGTCCCTGCGATATCGTAGATCCCGGGGAGGATCAGGATGGGCACTCCCATCGCGATGATCATCCCCTGCTTCCAGTCAATGGACTTCACGAGGCCCGAGCTGTCCAGCCCCCAGGATGAATGGCTGTTCCCCTCAGCCAATATCCTTACTCCGTGTTTTGCCATGTTTCTCCTCCTACTAAGTGTGTGACCCGGCGGGTTGCCATCCGCCGGGCGGGCGGCCGGGTTGCCTTCCGACCGTTTCATATGAGCGTCTTTGCCATGAGTTGGACGACTCAATGTTCTTAATATCCCATATGTTAGTATATTAATAAATGCGTTATTTTTAAATAATAAAGCATTCAGCGGTCGTTATCGGGATTGAAATTCATATCGTCTGGAAATCTAATATTTAAAATATCTTGTCGAAATCCGCATTTATGGGGATAAGGTTATATATTGTAGGATGTAAAAACGCAAACAGTATTTAATATGGAATAGTGAGAATATGTTGGATGTATACTCCAACAGAAGCCCCGGAAAATGCTCGGAGGCCCGTTTTCCCCGGAAGACGGTTTATTATAGGGTCCGACCGATGACCTCCGCATGCCAGAGATCGCAATCATCGGAGGCACCGGGATCTACAACCCCGACACGTTCGAGACCATTGAGGAGGTCTTCCCCGACACGCCGTACGGGAAGCCTTCCGACCCGATTCTCATCGGGAGGATCAACGGGGTGGAGGTCGCGTTCCTCTACCGCCACGGCAAGCAGCACCAGCACCCCCCGACGGGAGTCCCCTACAGGGCCAACATGAAAGCGCTGAAGGACCTGGGGTGCAAGTATGTGATTTCCGCATGCGCCGTCGGATCCCTGCAGGAGCAGTTCGCCCCCGGGGACCTGGTCATCGCGGACCAGTTCATCGACTTCACCAAGAAGAGGGAGTACACCTACTTCGACGACAAGGCGGTGCACATCTCGATCCCGGATCCGTTCTGCAATTACCTGAACGGCATCTTCGCCGACACGGCGAAGGAGATGGGGATCGGCTACCACCTCGGAGGAACGTACCTGTGCATCGAGGGCCCCAGGTTCTCCACCAGGGCCGAGAGCGCCATGTTCAGGCAGTTCGCGGACATCATCGGCATGACCGTGGTCCCCGAATGCCAGCTGGCAAGGGAGCTGGGGATGTGCTACTGCAGCCTGGCCACCATCACCGATTACGACGTATGGAAGGACGAGGCCGTGGACATCGACATGGTCACGAAGACCATGTCCGAGTGCCTGGACAAGGTGCTCAGGCTCCTGGAGCTGGGGCTGCCCAAGATCGGCGGATGCGGATGCGATGAGTGCATCCAGGCCGCCAAGGGCGCCGGAGCGCTCTGATTTTCTTTCCTCAATAAGGCTCCCGCATCCTCTCCGGGATACGGGAGCCCCTCTTGCCGCATCCGGATTTTACAACGGACCCATCGTTTCGTAGGTCATCTTCAAATACAAGCGCAAACACTGTTCTCACCCATGGTAAAGAAGACAGAAGGTCAGAAGCTGGCCGAGGACATCCTCGTCCAGCCCAAGAGCCTGCCCGAGAAGGATCCCGAGATCCTCGAGAAGGCGACGGAGTTCTGCGAAGGCTACAAGGCGTTCCTCTCCAACAAGACCGAGCGCGAGGTCGTCTCCTACGTGCTGCCGATCCTCAGGGAGCACGGATACAAGGAGTACGTCCGCGGCACCAAGTACAAGGCCGGGGAGAAGTTCTACAAGGTCAACCGCGGGAAGACCGTCCTCATGTGCACCAAAGGGAAGAAGCCCGTCGCCGACGGGGTCAGGGTCACCGTGGCGCACATCGACAGCCCCAGGCTGGACTTCAAGCCCCACCCGCTCTTCCAGGACGCCGACATGGCCTACTTCAAGACCCACTACTACGGAGGCATCAAGAAGTACCAATGGACCACCATCCCGCTCTCCCTGAGGGGAACGGTCTACCTCCGCGACGGAGGGTCCGTGGACATCAGGATCGGAGAGAACGACGACGAGCCCTCGTTCATCATCACCGACCTACTCCCCCACCTGGCCCAGAACCAGATGAAGAAGCCCGCAGGGGAGATCGTGGAGGGGGAGCAGCTCAACATCCTCCTCGGCTCCTGGCCCCACGAGGACGACAAGGTCAAGGACAGGGTCAAGCTCGCTATAATGAAGATCCTGTTCGAGAAGTACGGCATCAGGGAGTGCGACTTCGAGACCGCCGAGCTCTGCGCCGTGCCTGCCTTCAAGCCCAGGGACCTGGGATTCGACAGGTCCATGGTCGCCGGATACGGACAGGACGACAGCTCCTGCGCCTATGCGGAGCTCATGGCCGAGCTGGACACCGTGAAGCCCGAGTACACCACCGTGACCATCTTCGCCGACAAGGAGGAAACAGGATCCGACGGTGTCACCGGCATGAGGTCGTTCTTCTTCAGGGACTTCATCGAGGACCTGGCCCAGGACGAGGGATGCGAGGTCAGGCACGTCCTGAGGAACTCCATCTGCCTTTCGTGCGACGTGGGCGCCGGCTTCGACCCCGCCTTCCCCGAGGTGCAGGAGAGGAACAACTGCAACTACCTGAACCGCGGGCCCTGCATCGCCAAGTACGACGGCGCCAGGGGCAAGTACAGCACCAACGACGCCTCCGCGGAGATGATGAATTACATCATCGGCATCCTCAGGGACGAGGACGTGCCCTGGCAGATGGGAGAGCTGGGGAGGATCGACCTGGGAGGCGGAGGAACCATCGCTTCGGAGATCTCCGTGCACAACATCGACACCCTGGACATCGGGGTCCCGGTGCTGTCCATGCACGCTCCGGTGGAGGTCACCGCCAAGGCGGACGTCTACATGCTGTACAAGGCGATCCACGCCGTGTACAACTCCAAGAAGCCCAAGGACTTCTGAGGTCCTCGGCCCCGTCGGGGAACGGTTCCCCGGCGGGCCCTTTTATCCCTATCAGGAAGATGATGCCTTATGACGGACAGCGAGACCACGGTGGAGGAGCTGAAGCAGCTTGTGAAGAGGTTCTGCGACGAGAGGGACTGGGAGCAGTACCATAACCCGAAGGACCTTGCCATAGGCATGGCCACCGAGTCCTCCGAGCTGCTGGACATCTTCAGGTTCCGGGACCCGGACGAGGTCATGTCCGACCCGGTGCGCTCGGAGCATGTGAAGCAGGAGCTGTCCGATGTCCTCTATTTCGTGCTGAGGTTCGCCCAGATGAACGGGATCGACCTGTCCGAGGAGCTCCCCAGGAAGATCGCGATGAACGCGGAGAAGTATCCCGTGGAGTCGTCGAAGGGAAGGAACCTGAAGTATGACGAGCTCTGAATCCCATATCAGGGTCCAAGGCAGTCGACAGGCACCACCCATATGCCGTTCTCGTCTCTGCTCACGTATCCGTTGGATATCAGTACCATCATGAACGACGGTCCTGTGAACCCGGATTCTTCGGCCAGGCCCTTAAGTTTCGTAAGATTTCCGATTCCGTCGGGTATGCCTCTTCCGCCTGTCTTGACCTCTATGGCGCCCCACCTTCCATCACGCAGCTGCACGATGAGATCGACTTCGAGATCTGAGTTGTCATGGTAATGATGCACCGTTCCTCCGAGCGGCTGAGAGTACACGCGGAGGTCTCTTGCGCACATCGCTTCGAACAAAAAGCCTGCAGTGTTCAGATCGCCAAGGAGGCGGTCGGTGTCCATCTCAAGCGAGGCAGCGGCGAGCGATGGGTCGGCCAGGCTGCGCTTGGGAGACTGACGGATTGCAGACTTGGATCTCACAGCAGGGGACCAGGCCGGTATATCCTCTATTATGAACAGCCTTCTGAGAGCGTCGATGTAATTTTCGATGGTGGTCGGAGATATGCTGGTATCATATGCATTCACATCGGATATGAGGCTCTTCGTGCTTGCCATCGTCGATATGTTGCGGGAATATGAGTACATCAAACGATCGACTGTGCCCACATCCCTCTTCTTGCCATCAACTCTGAACACATCGACGCCGATCATGGTGTTGTAATATCCCATCACCAGGTCAGGGGCGTATTCGGGGTCAATCCCTATGGCCCTCGGCCATCCACCGCGAACGATCAGTGACATTATCCCCTTCAGGTCATGGGTTGAGCTCTCCATGATCAGCTCTTGCGTGCCGTCGAAGAGTTTCTTGATCGATACGGTTCCTGACGAGTCTTTGGACTCATAGAGGGACATCGTGCGCATCCTGAGTTCTGATATCCTGCCCACTCCCGAGTGCATATGCCCGTCATCGACAGGCACGGAAGAGCCTGTGAGGATGAATTGGCCCATGGAGTCACGTTCGTCGACCTTGTTGCGTACAGCATCCCAGATCTCAGGGGCTAGCTGCCATTCGTCGATGAGCCTCGGGACCGGTCCTTCGAGTATGAGATCGGGGTTCGTGCGTGCAGTGTACAGCGTGTTGGCGTTGGCCTTGTCTTGCAACATCACGCTGCTGGATGCTGCCATCTTCGCAGTGGTGCTTTTGCCGCAGCCTTTCGGACCTGTCAGCAGAATCGCCCCGGAGGAATGTAGGCGACGTTCGAGAGTGTAATCTACGATACGCGGAAGATATTTGGCCCGGTCCATACAGATGCATTGAAATTATACTATTTATTTACTATTATTTTCATTAAAAAATTGATATTATTTTATTCATGGCATCATTGAACCACTGAGGTCATTCTCGGATTCGTTGATCTCAGAGCTTCTTCCCGCAGGCTCCGTAGAACGATCCACCATCCGAAAGAGGGGACCCGCAGAAGGGGCAGTATCCTTGCCGGTGCCGTCGTTGCGGCGACCGTCGGCGAACGGGCTATCGGGGAGCTTGGCGGCCTCGGACATGCTTGGGCCGGCGGGCCTGCGCATCATCAGCATCGCTCCGCCTGCCAGCATGAGCATGATGACGAACATCATGCCGCAGAACGCCGGGCCCCAGACTATGATGCAGTAGACCATGAGGAAGAACATCAGGAATCCCAGCGCAATCAGCGCCGTCCCCAGCAGGTTTGCGGTCTTCGTCTTCATTCGGGCACCGTCTCCGTGATGCTCGCGGTTGTATTTAGTGCGTGCATCGGGTGCAATCCCGTTCTCTCGCGATCAATCTGAGAAAAGACGTAATTTTCTGCTATGAATCTCAATAGAAAATTACTACCTTTCATTCAGGCCCGAGCCCGACCTCCGGGTTCTCCATGTCCTTCAGGAACGCGGCGGCGAACATGGGGTAATGCTCTATCCCGTCCTCAGAGACGGAGATGTTGGACTGCTCGAGCATGATCCTCCTGTCGACGGGGAAGAACCTGGCGGCCTTGCCGATGGACGGGGCCTTCCTGCTCTTCCCGGACTTCACCTCGATGACGGCCAGCTCGCAGCCCAGCTCTATCACGAAGTCCAGCTCCATCATCATCTCTCCGCTCTGCTTGCGGTAGTACCTGGGTGCGAGCCCGGATTTCATGATGCATTCGCACACCACGTTCTCCGCCACGGCTCCTATGTTGCACCTGGCATCTCCTTTGGCTATGGCGCGCACGGTCATCTGCCCGCACATGCTCATCAGGAGGCCCGTGTCGGACATGTAGACTTTGAACATGTTCCTGACCTCGTGCATCGCAAGCGGGGGCTCGACCGACCTCAGGGCATAGCAGAAGTTGCCGATGCCGGCTCCTTTGATCCACAGGAGGTTCTCGCGGTACGTGTCCTCCGCCTTGCGGGACTCCTGGCCGCCGATGCGGGAGTAGGTGAACTTCTTGTTGCTGTCGGACAGCTGGGTCGGGATCGACAGGAAGCATTCAAGGGTCTTGTCCTTCTCGGCCCCCCTGTTGTAGCGGTTGATGTCCTTCTCGATGATGTCCAGGATCCTCTTCTGGACCTCTCCCGGCTCCGCGTAGTTCTTCGACACGAGGAAGGCGGTGACGGCATCCGGCATCCCGCCCACGATCATGAAGTCCCGGAACAGGGACGAAATCCTCTCCAGGACGGGAGCGTCGATCGGTTTCCTGTCACGGATGCATTCCTTCACATGATCTATGGCGGCCTGCGGGACCTTGCAGGCCCAGAGGAACTCCTCGAAGTCGAGGGAGTGCATGGTCATGTGCTCCTCGTAGCCCGTGGGGACCAGCGGCTCGACGGCATCGTCCCTGCTTATGTCGACTCCCAGGAGGGATCCAGAGGCGATTACGTCGTAGCGCCCGTCGATGGAGAAGAACTTCAAGGCGGTGCGCGCGGAAGGGCACTCCTGGAACTCGTCGAGGAATATCAGGGTGGAGCCGGGGACGAAATCGTCCGGGTCATGGTACAGCATCAGGTTGCGGATGACGGTGTCCACGTCCAGGTTCCCGTCGAAGGCCGTGCGGACCTCCTTGCTCTCGCTCAGGTTGAAGGAGACCACGTGCTCGTAGTTGTCCCTGCCGAACTTCTCGATGATGAACGTCTTCCCGACCTGGCGCTGGCCTTTGACGACCAGGCATCTGTGGTCGCGGTTCTTCCATTCCATCAGCTGGTCGTAGGCCTTCCGTTTGAGCATGGTTGCCGGACTGCTTTGAAGGCTTTATATTTTTTCAATTTTTAAGCTGATTAATTGATATTCATTGCATAAATCAAGCTTAAAAAATGCGAATTCATTCACTTTTTAAGTTTAAATCTATCATGCCATCCGCGACGGCTGCAAAGCCGGCGGTTGAACGTGCGCACCCGCTCCCTCAGACCTGTCCCCGGATTCCTGTCGAGGACATCGATCAGGCAGGACCTTATGGACTCCTTCATAGGCAGGATCTCACAGACAGCCACCTGGAGGAGCATGGACCTGTCCATGGACGAGCCGAAACGATGTGCGCATAGCCCTCTGAGATGCCTCAGGTACGTCAGGTCCTCTGCGTTGAATCTGGCCGAATAGCGATCCATGAGGAATGCGCACTCGTTGTAGATCGTCTGGAAATCCGAGCTCAGGCGTTGTGCTTGGCTGAAATCCAAGTTGTGGCCGTAGAGGTCGATTCCCGATTGCACTAGCGACATTGTAATGTCTTCGATGTCGTTGATGGCATCTGTCAGCGATCTGATGGAATCTTTGAGACTGCGCATGTCGGCTCTTATCATCCATTCCGGAGCAGGGAACCTGTCTTCGCGGAACGACCTGCTCCTGTAGAGAGGCTCTTCGTCACGGGAATAGTGGGACATAGTGCTCCTTGGCATAATTGTACATCTCATCTCCTTCTCCGACGCCGAACTCCCAGATGAAATCTCCAAACTTCGCCGCGACCTAATTGATGAAATCCTCCCTGTTTCCGCATCTGGGCTCTGGGTCGGTCACGAGCCGGGGCTTCATCGTGTAATAGATCCTGATGCATTCAGGTCTATCGGTGTTGATGTCCTGCATCTGCTAGTAGGTGTAGAACGCTTCCGGGATCTCGAAGTCCTCTGCCAATTGGCGGAACTGCTGGAGCCCCTCTGCTGCAGTCATCCTCTTCTTGAACGGGTTGCGGAACTTCATATCGTGCCCTCGATAGCATATGCGAACGCGGCTAGATAAAATGCCGCTGCAGTTATTAAGAT
>CAVCVB010000012.1:0-31224 GCA_963605395.1 Firmicutes bacterium CAG:194 | reverse complement strand
ATGGGGTATGCCCACGAAGGCTTCAAAGCCGACGTGTACTGGATCAACACGAGCCACAACAACATCCTCGACGATGTGCTGAAGAGAGCGGACGAAGGCACATATAGAGAGCTCGAGGAGCTGCTCTCCGGGAAGCATCTGACGAAGCCCCTCGACAGGAACGTCACCTACGGCGAGCTGTACAGAAGCCCATCCGCGCTCTACTCCATCCTGGTCATGACAGGATACCTGACAGCGATCAGGTCAGATGACAGGTACGAGGTGTTCATCCCCAACACGGAGATCTTCAAGGTGTTCGGGAAGAAAGTCGTCGACAGCATCTCGGGCGGAGAGAACTACGACCTCTCCGGCCTCACGGCCGCAGTCAAGAACGGCGATGCCGAGAGCACCGGAAGGATCCTGACCGACCTGCTGGAAGTGCTGAGCGTCAGGATGCTCAGGAGCGAATACGCTTACCAGGCGTATCTGGCAGGGCTTTTCGTGGCCAGCCGCGAAAATCATATCGTCACGACCGACCGCGAGAGGGGAGACGGATACTACGACCTCATGCTGACCAGCACGAGAAGGGCCGGGCCGGACGTCCTGATGGAGTTCAAAAGGTGCAAGAGGAACGAGTCCCCGGAGAAGATCGCAGAGAAGGCCCTCGGGCAGATCATCGAGAAGAGGTACACCGCAGGAACGGACAAGACCGTGATGGCATACGGGGTCGCCTTCAAATCCAAGAAAGCGACGGTCACGTTCCGGCAGATCGATCCGGAGCATTGAGGCCGTCGGGCCCCGCGTCGAACGGGGCCGTCGGGCCCTTCTGTGAAGTTTCTCAATAATGGCAGTTCCCGGTGATGATGGGCCTCTTCGGGTCCGGCGGGAGCATCGGGAGGATGTCCGCCCCGGGATCGACCATGACCTCGACGATCGTGGTCACATCGGACTCCATGGCCTCCTTCAGGGCCTCGGCGATCTCGCCGGGCTTCTCCACGCGGATGCCCTTGGCATGGAATCCCTTGGCGACGGTGACGAAGTCGGGATCGGCTCCCAGCTCCTCGGAGATGTACCTCTCGTTCCAGTAGTACTTCTGCATCTGCCTGATCATCCCCAGGCATCCGTTGTTCAGCAGGACCACGGTGACGGGCAGCTTGTCGGCCACGGAGGTGGCCAGCTCCTGGATGACCATCTGGAGCCCTCCGTCCCCGGTGACCGTCATGACCTTCTTGTCCGGCATGGCGGCCTTGGCGCCGATCGCCGAGGGCAGTCCGAACCCCATGGTGCCGAAGGTCCCGGAGGAGATGAACTGCCTGGGCTTCTCGATGTCCAGGTAATGCATGGCCCACATCTGGTTCTGGCCCACGTCGGTGGTGACTATCACGTCGTCGTTCAGGACCTTGTTGATCTCGTGCATGACCTTCTGAGGGGCGATCGGGACGGTCCGGATGTCCGTGTCTATCTTGTCCTCTGCCCTGACCTTCCTGGCATGCTCGGTCCACTGCGCCCACGTCATCGGGGCGTCTCCCAGCGCGCCGAGCAGGGCGCGGATGGCCTTCGCGGCGTCGGCCTGGAGGTTGACGCAGCAGTGCCTGTGCTTGTTGAACTCGGTCGCATCGATGTCGATGTGGATGACCCTGCCCTGCGGGCACTCCATGCGGTCGTGGCTGCTGTAGGTCCTGTCGGAGAACCTGCTGCCGATTGAGATTATCAGGTCCGCGTCGCGGGTCATCTCCAGCGCCGAGAGCCTCCCGTGGAGCCCCAGCGGGCCCAGGTTGAGGCCGTAGGACGACGGGACTATCCCCATCCCCATCAGGGTGTTGACCGTGGGGGCGTTGAGCCTGCGGGCCAGCTCCATGACCTCCGCCGAGGCGTCGATGGCTCCTCCTCCCACCAGGATGACGGGCCTCTGGGCCTCCTTTATCCATTGGACGGCCTCCTGCAGGCCGGAGAGGTCCTCCCTCAGGGGCTTGACCCCGAACTCCTCCCCCAGGAGGGCGGGGTCGATGTCGGCGTTCATCTGGTCCACGGGCAGGTCGATGTGGACCGGCCCCTTCCTGCCCATCTGGCAGATCTCCCACGCTTCGGAGACGGCATGGGGGAGCCTGCAGACGTCCAGGACCCTGTAGCTGTGCTTGGTGATGGGCATCAGGAGGCTGTAGGCGTCCACCTCCTGGAACGCGCCCAGGCCCAGGGAGCCTGCGGCGACCTGCCCCGTGAGCGCTATGATCGGCGACGAGTCCGCGAACGCCGTCGCTATCCCCGTGACGAGGTTGGTGGTCCCCGGGCCGCTGGTGGCCAGGCAGACCCCGGGCTGGTTCTTGGCGCGGGCGTAGCCGTCGGCCATGTGGGCCGCGCACTGCTCGTGCCTTACGAGGACGTGCCTGATGGACGAGTCGTTGAGCTCGTCGTAGATGGATATGACGCTCCCCCCGGGATACCCGAAGATCGTGTCGACGCCCTTTTCCTCAAGCATTGTCAGCAGTGCCTTGGTGCCTTTCAAGTCGATACCTCTGGATGCCGAACCGCGACGATTCTTAATAAGCGTATTCGACCGGTGCGCGATCGGCACGACACCGTTTTATATCTGGGCAGGCCCATGATATCGCATGGCCCTGGTCTTCCCTACGAGTGTTAGCGACTTCAAAGAGATCGCCAACGGAAAGTACGCCTTCGTCGACAAGACCCTGATGATCAAAGACATCGTGTCTTTCGAGAGCGGGTCGTTCCTCTTCACCCGCCCCAGGAGGTTCGGGAAGACGCTGAACCTCAGCATGCTCCACTGCTTCTTCGACATGGGCCATCCCGAGAACCGCGATCTGTTCGAGGGGCTGAAAGTCTCCGAATACCCAGATGTCATGTCGCACTTCGGGAAGTACAAGGTCG
Source organism: Firmicutes bacterium CAG:194 (assembly GCA_963605395.1). GTDB lineage: Archaea > Thermoplasmatota > Thermoplasmata > Methanomassiliicoccales > Methanomethylophilaceae > Methanoprimaticola. Next base: position 28,359 of record CAVCVB010000012.1, on the reverse strand, counting down.
TGCACCTCGACTTCTCCATGCTCGAATCCTCGGACATGGATGATTTCATGATACGTCTACAGAACATGATCTCGAAGGTGTTCGGCAATTTCAAGGAGATCGCCACGTCAAGGAAGATAGATGCTGAGGATCGCAGATCTTTCAAAGAACTTCGTGAGAAAAAGGCGGACAGCGTAGAGCTCATGTTCTCTATTCTCAGCTTGTCGCAATGGATCGAGCAGGTCTACGGCACGAAAGCGGTGATCCTCATCGACGAGTACGACAAGCCGGTCATCCAGGCATACGAGCTGGGCTTCCTCCAGGAGTTCATGATCAAGTTCAAATCGTTCATGGAATCCTCGCTCAAGACGAACCAGGCATACAGGTTCGCGGTCGTGACCGGCGTCTCCCACATCTCCAAGGCATCCCTCTTCAGCGGCCTGAACAACCTGAACGAGTTCGACATCTTCAAGAAGGAATACGACGAAGCGTTCGGATTCACAGAATCCGAGGTCTCTGAACTCATATCGCGTGCCGATCTGCCTGGAGTGGACCTGGACACCATAAAGTCGTACTATGACGGCTACAGGTTCGGCGACGAGGACATATACAACCCGTTCAGCGTCATGAAGTACCTGCATGACTGCACGCGCGGAGACTATGAGCCGAAAGCGTATTGGGTCCGGTCCGGAAGCACGAAGCTCATCACAGACATGCTGAGCCGCACCGCCCCCGACTTCAAAGAGGGCATCCTCGCACTGGGAGTTCCCGGCAACACCATGAACAGCGAAGTCGACCCGTATCTGAACTTCAACAGCCTCTCGTCCAACAATCCGACGAACCTCAAAAAGGCTGTGATCACGCTGATGGTGACATCGGGCTACCTCAAGGCAGCGGATGCAGTGAACGGAAAGTACACCATCTCCCTTCCGAACCTGGAAGTGGCCGAAGCCTTCGATGCCATGATGAGCGACATGAACGTCGCAGACAAGGACGATGCATCGAACCTTATCGAATCCATCTGCAACATGAAGGCCGACGATGCGACCAGAGAGCTGAACCGCATCCTCGACGGTATGTCCCCCCGCGACCACTACGACGAGTCCGTCCACAAGACGTTCATGTCCGCGCTGCTGGGGTTCTCGGGGTACAGGTACCAGGCCGAGATGGGCTCCGGCGACGGCTTCATAGACATCTACGCCAAAGGGAAGGACGGAAGGCCCGGCATCCTGATGGAGCTGAAGTACTCCGACAAGGAGTGCGACCTGGACAGGCTGGCCGAGGAGGCCCTGAAGCAGATCAGGAAGACGGACTACTCCAGGAACATCGACGAATGCCACATCGAAGTCGGGATAGCCTTCCGCAAGCACACGGCCAGGATCGCCATAGGGGACCGGATCCCTCCGAAAGCCTGAGCCCTTCCCGCATCCGACTTCCCCGCAACATTATTAGAACCGGACGCAATCCTGCGACCAGGTAAAGATCATGGCCAAGGTCAGGGTAGCAGTCAACGGATACGGTACCATCGGGAAGAGAGTTGCATCCGCAGTCTCCAAACAGGACGATATGGAGCTCGTCGGGGTCACCAAGACCAGACCGAACTTCGAGGCGCGCGCCGCCCTGGACAGGGGCTTCGACATATACGTCCCGGACGAGAGCGTCCAGGCTTTCAAGGACGCCGGCGTCCCCATCGCGGGGACCCTCCAGGACATGTACAAGAAGGTCGACATCGTGGTCGACTGCACCCCCGGCAACGTCGGGGAGATGTACAGGGACCAGTACAAGGCCGCAGGCGTCAAGGCGATCTTCCAGGGAGGAGAGGACCACAGCCTCACCGGCATCTCGTTCAACTCCACCGCCAACTACAACGAGTCCTGGGGAGCACAGCTGTCCCGTGTCGTCTCGTGCAACACCACCGGCCTCCTGAGGACGCTCTGCCCCATCGACAGGCAGTTCAAGGTCAAGAAGGCGTTCGTCACCATCGTGCGCCGCGCCGCGGACCCCGGCGACAGCAAGAACGGGCCCATCAACGGGCTGGAGCCCTCCGTCAAGCTCCCGACCCACCACGGCCCCGACGTGCAGAGCATCATGCCTTGGCTGGACATCAGCACCATGGCCGTGAAGGCCTCCACGACGCTCATGCACGTCCACACCATCGTGGCCGAGCTGGGCTCCGAGGCGACCACCGCAGATGTCGTAGAAGTGCTCAAGAAGGCCCCCAGGGTCAGGCTCGTCAGCTCCAAGGACGGCATCAAGACCACCGCCCAGATCATGGAGATGGCCAGGGACCTCGGCCGCGACCGCTCGGACATGTACGAGATCGTGGTCTGGGAGGACGGGATCAAAGTGGTCGGCAGCACGCTCTACATGTACCAGGCCGTCCACCAGGAGTCCGACGTCATCCCTGAGAACATCGACTGCATCAGGTCCATGTGCAAGATGGAGCAGGACGCCTCCGCGTCCGTCTCCAGGACCAACAGGGCCCTGGGCATCCCGGAGAAGCAGTGAGTGATCCGCATGGCCAAGGAGTTCAACACGCTGGAGGACTTCGACTTCAAAGGGAGGACCGTCCTCCTCAGGGTGGACATCAACTGCCCCCTGAGCAAGGAGACCCTGGAGATCGTCAACGACAACAGGATCAGGAGGATAGTCCCCACCGTGAGGGAGCTCGTGGGGAAGAAGGCCAAGGTCGTCATGCTGGCCCACCAGAGCCGCAAGGGCGGATGGGACTTCATCCCGCTGGAGCAGCACGCGGACCACCTGTCCAAGCACCTGGGCATGCCCGTGAAGTACGTGGACGACGTGATCGGCGACGAGGCCGTGGAAGCGATCAAGGACCTGAAGGAAGGGCAGGTCGTCCTGCTCGGCAACGTCAGGTCCATCGACAGCGAGACCGCCAAGGGCGACATGTTCAAGCAGTCCGAGGGCGAGATCGTGGAGAAGCTCGCGCCCCTCGTCGACTACTACGTGTGCGACGCTTTCGGAGCGGCCCACAGGTCGCAGTGCTCGCTCGTAGGGTTCCCCCTGAAGGTGCCCTCTGCGTCCGGGAGGCTCATGGCCAAGGAGATATTCGCGCTCAACGCCATCTTCGGCAACCCCCGCAGGCCCTGCGTGTTCATCCTCGGAGGAGCGAAGTTCGGGGACGTGTCCGAAATGATCGACCGCGTCCTTGGGAGCGGCATGGCGGACTCCATCATACTGGTGGGGCTCGCCGGCAACGCCTACCTCCTCGCCAGGGGCGTCGACATCGGAGACGCAAGCCGCAAGGTGCTGGAGGACGAGCTCACGCCCGAGAACCTCCAGGCGGCCAAGGACATCCTCGCCAAGTACGGGCAGAAGGTCCTGCTCCCTGTGGATGTGGCAGTCGAGAGGGACGGGAAGCGCGTGTCCGTGAACATCGGGGACCTCCCGACGAAGGAGCCCGCCCTCGACATAGGGGATGCAACAGCGGAGAAGTTCCGCAAGGTCATCGAGTCGTCCAAGACATGCTTCATGTCCGGCCCCGCCGGAATGATCGAGAAGGACGGCTTCGAGATCGGGACGAGGATCCTCATGACCGCCATGGTCGACAGCGGAGGCCAGTCCGTCATCGGAGGAGGCCACACCGGCGGAGCCGCGGAGCGCTTCGACCTGGCCGACAGGTTCTCCTACGTCAGCACGGGAGGAGGCGCCCTGGAGACTTTCCTGCTCGGAGAGCCCCTGCCCGTGATAGAGGCGCTGAAATACTCCAGGAAAGAGTTCTCCGAGGAGTGAAGGATTTTTAAACAGAATCAGGATGCGGTCTCGATGGCAAAGAAGAAGAGGCGGATTGTCGAAGAGCCCGAAGAGGAGTACAACTTCACTCCCACGGAGTTCAACGAGAGGGAGTTCATCCTCAAGGATCTGTACATGACCAAGGTCTTCCTGGTAGTCGCAGTGCTGGCCATCATCGTCGGTATAATCGGTGCGGTCATCTGCAACGCCGACAGGAGCCTGTGGTGGCTCGCGACGATAATCTCGTTCGCGGTGTGCGCCCTCCTGACGAAGATCCTGGGCGCGCTGAAGTTCAGGGTCGACATGCTGGAGACCAAGTCCATGCTCGGGAACTACCTGCTGTTCCTCATGCTTGCGCTCGGTATCTGCATCCTGTTCATCAACGAGCCTTTCAACAACATACTTTGAACTGGATGATGGGCCCCGCAATGGGCCCTCATCCATTGTTTTCATCTTCCATCCTTTCTAGACGTCCGTCAGAGTTTTCATGCGAATCCGCTCAATGCTCCCTCACATGAGGAGTGAGATCCAGAGCGGAAAGGCAAACACAGAACATATTCGCATGTACATAGTGAAAGATGAGCTTGTGAAGAACGGGTCTTATAAATTCATTTTATTAATATAATAAATAAAATAAAAAAGATGAAAAAAACAAATGAAAACGATAAAATATACATCCTTAAAATGAAGGAAATAAATTAATAATGAAAAATCAATGCTTGATCATGAATTTCGATTTGGGCATTCCCGAAGGAGTGGAAGTGGAGTACAAGAAGGCCAGCGATGCCCTCCCCAGAAGCTTCTGGGAAACATACTCCTCCTTTGCGAACACCCAAGGAGGAATTGTAGTGCTTGGTGTATCTGAGGAAGGGGGAATCCATGCGGTCGGGGTCAACAACGCCCAGAAGATCGTAGATGACCTCTGGAACATTATACTCAACCCCCAGAAAGTTAGCGCCAACATCTTGGTTGACAGAGATGTCGAGATAGTCAACTCAGATGGAAAGGACCTCATAGTAATCAGGATTCCTGAAGCAGACAGACGCTTGAAACCCATATATCTGAACGGCAACATGACTGGAGGGACGTTCGTCAGATATGGTCAGGGCGACCACCACTGCAACCGTTCCAGGCTAAACGAAATGATCCGTGATTCGTCAGATGTTCCTAACGATGATGCACCGTTGAAGGAGATACCTATAGACGCTCTGGAAACTGGCACAGTCAACAGATACAGAGCGTTATTCGAATCTAAGAATCCAGGAAGCTCCTACAACTCATTGCAAGATCTCGAGTTTCTTCAATTGTTAGGAGCAATAGGCGAGATTGACGGGGAAAAACACCCCACCAAGGCCGGCACTCTGATGTTCTGCAACAGTCTCTACATCGTAAAGGCTTATCCCAACTATTTCCTGGACTACCGCGAATTCAGCTCAGATGAAATGGATTGGACAGATCGTATCTCTTCAATGGTTCCTGAAACAACTGACAATCTCTTCGATTTCCATAGCGCTGTATCCAAAAAGGCCTGGAACGCACTGCCCGACCCGTTGATGTTCGATGAATCCCTTCTACGCAGAGACGATACGGGTCTGCGCAAGGCTGTGAGGGAGCTCATCACGAATGCGATAGTTCATGCTGATTATCTGGGAGAAATGGGCGTTGTCATCGATATGAGACCGGACAGCATCACAATATCCAATCCTGGACTGTTCAGGATATCTGTTGATGATGCCATGAAAGGTGGCAGAATCAACCCTAGAAATCCGACATTGTTCCGCATGTTCGGACTTATAGGAGCCATTGAGAGAGCGGGGACTGGGATAAACCGGTCGATTATTCAGATAGAGTCCTCCGAACTCAATGCGCCGAGGATCGAACAGACTTATGAACCATCCCGTACAACAGTTACAGTAGACCTCAGGAAAGTCGTCAAAGGATCCGACCACAGTGAAGAAACGATGCTGAAACTTATGAGGAACGACAACGGGATCTCTCTGGACAAGCTATCGTCCAAGATGGGCATCTCACGCAACAAGGTCTATGCGATGGCCAGGAAGCTGATCTCCGAGGGCAAGCTGGCCAGAGAAGGCACCGCCCGCGGAGGCAGATGGAAGGTCCTCGATTGAGTCCGGGACTCTCAGAGCGCCTTCTTCATCTCTTCCATGAGCAGGCGCACGGCGTTCCCCCTGTGAGAGACGCTGTTCTTCATGTCCATGGGGATCTGCGCAAAGGTCGGCCCTCCGTCATGGGTGAACACCGGATCGAACCCGAACCCTCCGTCCCCCTGCTCCGATTCAGTGATGAACCCGCGGCAGACGCCGGTGACGATGATCCTCTTCCCGCCGATGTCACATCCGATGCAGCATCTGAACTCGGCTCCGCGGTCCTCGACGCCGGACATGAGCTTCAGAAGGCCCTTGTTCCCTATGGTCTTCTGCGCATATGCCGACCATACTCCCGGGAACCCCTTGAGGGCGTCCACGAACAGGCCGGAGTCGTCGATGATGAAATCGCGGACACCCTGTGCGATGATCGCGTCCATCCCCTTGGAGACGACCTCCTCCAGGTCCGATGTCTGGACCTCGTCGTAGGGCAGCCTGACGTGCTCCATCTCTATCCCGAGATCGGACAGCTCCTTCTGATACTCTGCGACCTTGCCGGGATTCGATGTGATGACCTTGAGCTTCATGTGTACCTTCCTCTGTTCCTGATGTCCTCGACCTTCTTCCTCACGGCCTTGGGGTCGGGTATGTTGGCGTAATAGGAATCCATCATGTCCGCGAAGGCCTGCTCCAGCTCTATATGGGCAGAGGTGAACGCCCTCTCCAGAAGCCTCAGGTCCACGCCGATGTCCTCGGTCTCCGCACGGGTGCATCCCATGGACAGGTCGATCAGGCAGATCTCCCCCGATTCCGTGATGACCATGTTGGATGTCGTGAGGTCTCCGTGGCAGATGCGCGCGGTGTGCATCCTGGCGATGGTCTCCCCGATCCTGCGGCACACGTCGGACGCATCCTCCGGATGCGCATCGAGATAGCCTTTGACGGTGGAACCGCGTATCTCCTCCATGGTGATGGAGCATTCCTTCAGGTCGATGTCGTAGATGCACGGCGTCCGGACCCCTGCGGCCCTGGCCTCGTGCATTATGCGGGCCTCGTTCCTGGTGCGGGAGGTGCGGATGTGGCGGTCGAGCTCAGGCAGCCTGTACGATTTCGGGGGCCTGTGCTTCACCACAGCCCTCCTCCCCAGGCATTCAGCCTCCGTTATGACGGCTTCAGCGCCCTGAGCATGCTCCGACCCGGATCCCATGGATGCACCGAACCCGTTCACGGTAGATATTGATGTCGCGCCGGACGACGGCCCCGCGCAGGATGTCAACCGTTTTATTGCCGGTCGCGATTGCCCTAGCGTGGACAGGATACAGCTGGGTTGCCCCCAGTTCGACCGTCTCCTTGGCGGAGGCGTCGAGAAAGGAAGCGTTACGCTATTCTACGGAGAGGCAGGGGTCGGCAAGACCAACGTCTGCCTCCAGATAGCCCGCGACGTCGCATGCAAAGGCCAGAAGGTGGCCTACATCGACACCGAAGGGCTGTCCGCGGACAGGCTCTCCCAGGTGTTCGCCGGCCAGGAGGACGGCATAAAGAACCTCCTGATCTTCCAAGTCCACAGCTTCGAGGAGCAGTCCGACCGCATAGACAAGATCGAGAAGCTCGCCGCGGCGGGATCGATCTCGCTCGTGGTGATAGACTCCCTCACGATGTTCTACCGCCTGAACCACGACGATCCCAGGACCAGGAACGACTTCATAAGGCAGACCGAAGTGCTCCTGAACACCGCCAGGAAGTACGAGATCGCCATCGTGGTGACATCGCAGGTCTACGCCAACATGGGCACCGGCGGAGTGGAGTTCCTGGGCGGGCATGCGCTCCACCACAACGCGAAGACCATAATCCTCCTGGAGAAGAAGTACGAGGGCGTTCGCCAGGCGGTCATCGTGAAGCACAGGAGCCTCCCCGAAGGGAGGAAGACCCGGTACCGGATAACCGAGACCGGGATTGAAGATTGTTGAGGGCTTTCAGACTTCCCTGTCGATGGCGAACCTGGCCAGCGCGATCATGAAGTCCTTGTCCTCGCTCTCGGGCAGGAACTGGATCTTGGCGATGGCGGAGTCGATCTTCTCCTTCGCCAGGTTCAGGGCGTAGTCTATGGAGCCTGCATTGCGCATGATCTGCATGGCGCGGGCGCACTGCTCGTCGGTGGCGTCCATGTTGCCGAGGATGGACTTGAACTCCTCCAGCTCCTTGGGGTCCTTTATCGAGCGGATGGCGTGGGTGACCATGCAGGTGCACTTGCCCTTGCGGATGTCGTTCCCCACGGACTTGCCGGTCTTCGCGGGGTCTCCGGCGATGCCGAGGTAGTCGTCGAACATCTGGAATCCCAGGCCGACGTCGAGTGCGTACTCGTTGATCGCCTTCACGGTCTTCTCATCCGCTCCTCCCACGACGGCTCCGCCTGCGGCCGCGGCGGCGAACAGGACGCTGGTCTTGAGCTTGATGGTCTCGATGTAAACCTCCTCGGTGACGATCTGCCCCTCGTTGTTGACGTCCATCTGCTGCCCGCGGGCAAGGTCCCACACGGCGTCGCTGACATACTTCAGAGCGTCCCTCATCCTGTCGGCGGGGACGTCGAGGCCGCAGATGATCTGGTAGGCCTTGGCGAACAGCGCATCCCCTGCGAGGACCGCGGTGGGCATGCCGTATCCGACGTGGATGGTGGGCATCCCCCTGCGGACGGCGTCCCCGTCCATCAAATCGTCGTGGATCAGCGTGAAGTTGTGGATGTACTCGACGGCGACCGCCAGAGGGATGGCCTTGGAGCCGTCTCCGCCCACTGCCTTGCAGCATGCGACAGCCATGGCCGGGCGCATCCTCTTGCCGCCGGCGTAGGGGTACTGGCGGGAGGCCTCCATCAGGTTGGAGGGCTCCTCGTTGCCGATGTAGCTCTTTATCGGTCCGTCGAGCTCGGCGGACATCTTCTTCAGATACTCTTTGGCGTCTATCATAGCGCATCAATCCATTGCCTTGTCTGTCCGAGGACCACATGCCTGGCCTTCGAGAGGGCCGCGAGATCCTTGGATCCCGTGAGGAGCATGGCGGCCCTGAGCTCCTCCCTAATGACCGTGAGCTTCTCCTCCACGGCCTTCGCCGACTGCGTCGCCTCCTTGAGGACGGCGTTGGCGACTCCGGCGCATGATGCTCCCATGGCTACGGAGCACGCCACGTGGACCCCGTCCAGGATCCCGCCGGAGGCGATTATCGGAAGCCCGCACCCGCGGACCTCGTGCAAAGAGACCGGGGAAGGTATCCCCCAGTCGAAGAACGTCTCCCCCATGTTCGTGCGGACCTCGTCGCCTGCGTCCATGGCCCTGTACAGCTCCACGGCGGAGAAGCTGGTGCCTCCCATCCCGGCGATGTCCATCCCCAGTATGCCTGTGCCTTTGAGCCTGTCCGCGACCTCGCGGGATATCCCCGCGCCGGTCTCCTTGGCGATGATCCTGTGCTCGCGCGCCAGTCCGCGAATGGCGTCCGTGACGCCGGCGGCGTTCACGTCGCCCTCGGGCTGCACGACCTCCTGGAGGTAGTTGAGGTGGATTGCGACGACATCGGCATCGATCAGGTCCCTGGCCTGCCCGACCATCTCGGAGCTGAAGAGGTCCTTGCTCTTCTGGGGCACCAGCTGGGGCGCGCCCACGTTCCCGATGACCAGGGGGACGTCGTACTCCTTGACGACGGCGTAGCTCTCGGGATTGACCCCGGTGACCCCTGCCCTCTCGCTCCCCACGCCCATCCCGATGCCGAGCTCTGCGCAGGCCTCGGCGATGTTGCCGTTGATCTTCGTGGCGCCGGGGAACCCGCCTGTTATGGCGGTGACTACCAGGGGGAACTCGAGCTTCTTGCCGAAGAGCGTGCACGACATGTCGATGTCGTCGGCGTTGATCTCGGGCAGGGCGTTGTGGACGAGCCTCACATCGTCCCAGTAGCAGTAGCCCGGTGCGATGCGCTCGTTCATGCATATGTTGATGTGGTCGGCCTTCCTGTCTCTTATCTGCATCATATGATCACATCCTTGCGACGGTGCAGGGGACTTCCTCCCCCTTCAGCAGCGCCAGCAGCCTTCCGGGGACGGTGCCGTTGACCAGCACGCAGTCCCTTCCCTCTCCGCACATGCGGAGCATGGCCTCCATCTTGTTGCGGACCCCGCCGGTGACGTCGTCGACGTCGGAGACCGATGAGATCTTGTCAAGGGTCTCGGGGGTGATCTCCGGTATGAACTCCGCATCCGGGTCGGTCTTGGGGTTCGCGGTGTACAGGCCGTCGATGTCCGACACGAATATGACCCTGTCCGGACGGAATATCTCGGCCATGGCCTCCATGAGCTGGTCTCCGGAGCATATGCCGAAGCCGCGCTTGCGGTCCATGACCACGTCCCCGAAGGTCACGGGCATGATGCCCAGATGGGCCAGGGCGCGGATGGCCTCGTCGTCCTTGACGACGAGCTTGCCGTCCTCCATGACGAAACAGCTCCCCGGAGCGACGGACGCTGCAGGGATGCCGCATTGGATCAGCACCTGGGTCAGCAGCATGCCGAGCTCCATGGCGTCGTGATGGACCTGTGCGGCGGCGGGGACCTGGCCGAAATCGACCAGCCCGTTCTGGATAGAGTACTTCTTTGCGAGCATGTGCCCGAATGAGCCTGCGCCGTGGACGATGACCGTCCCGCGCCCGGACTGGGCGATCTCCTGGCAGAGCCTGACGGCCTGCTCGCGGTTGAACGTCTTGTACTGGGACTTGTCGGTGATAACACTCCCACCCAGCTTGATCAACATCATCGATGGCGCATTATGGTTCCATTATAAAAGTGTCTTATTCGACAATCGACGGCCTCTCGGCCACATGATAGAATGGAAAAAGTGGCTGACAGCGTGTCTGAGTTCCCGTATGCTTGCGCAATACAGTACAGACAGATACGCGGGCGGACTTTACTGCCGGGTTCGGAATGGGACCGGGTGTGACCCCGCCGCTATGGCCGTCATACCAAAACATGGCATGCCTGTTTTGTATATAATCATTTCGTTGCATAAAAGCAATCGTGATCCAGATCCCCTCTGTCCGGACGCGGAATCTATGGATGGAGCACTAATCCATACCGATATATCGGGAGAAGCCCATCTTTCCAACGGGGATGAACATGGCATTCTTCAAGAAGAAAGCAGCAGAAAAGGAAGAGCCCGCGAAGCAGGAGGAGGCTCCTGCAGAGACGGCCGCGACCGCTGAGACAGCCGCTCCCGAGCCGGAGAAGGCGCAGGAGAAGCCCAAGAACGGAGCGTACTTCGTCTCGCCCCATCCCGACGGCGGATGGCAGGTCAAGAAGGCGAACGCCCAGAAGGCCCTTAAGAGGTTCAAGACCAAGGCGGAAGCCGAGGAATACGCCAAGAGCGTCGCCGCCAACCAAGGGACGCATGTGGTCCGTCTCAAGAAGGACGGCAAGATACAGAAGAAGAAGTGATCGAATAGCGGGGCGGGGGACGGTTCCCCTGCCCCGCATCTTTTGTTTCGGTCTGTCACTGGAATGTGACGACGTCGCTGTCGAGGACCTCGTTCCAGAGACGGATGGTCTCCTGGGCGTCCTCCTCGTCCATCAACTGGATCGCGAACCCGGCGTGCACGACGGCCCAATCGCCGACGTTGGCGTCGACCATGGAGAGATTGGCCTTCCTGGTCACTCCTCCGAAATCCACGTCGCCCATGTCGCCTTCGATGCTCACGATCTTCCCGGGAACTGCTAGACACATCTGAATCACCCGACCATGATCTTCAGGATCGCCTCTGCGGGCTGGCCTTCCGCCGCCGTGAGGGCCTCGACTGCCTTCTCCATGTCGCACCCAGTCTGGGACATCACGAGCTCGATGTCCTCCTTGGGGAACACGGGGGCCGACGGGCCTTCGGATCCGAGCGGGCGCTCCTGCTCGGCGCCTGAGACCTGATAGCTCTTGGAGCCGCCCATCTCGACGCAGATGACCTCCGCATCGGTGACGACGATCTCCTTGTCCTTCGTTCTGATGATGACCTCGGTGACTCCGTCGAGGACCTCCTGTTTGATCCCCATCTTCTTCATCGCCTGCTTCATCTGGCGGTCATTCATCCTCATTCCGGCCATGTACCCTCAATCCTCCTTCTCGTTTAAATAAGCGTCTTCGAAGCCCAGGCCTTCATGGCGTCCAGCACCTCTCCGGCCTTGGACGCGTCCTGCACCCCGCCCTGGGCGAAGTCGGGCTTGCCGCCTCCGCGCCCTCCGAATGCGGGGAGCACCTCTGCGAACAGCTTCTTGCAATCGACCTTCTGGCATCCGGACGCGGCGATCACGGAAAGGGTGTCCGTCATCCCTATGATGAGCGCCACTCCTCCCCTGGACTTGACCGCCTCTGCGGCATCGGTCAGCACGGACCTCTCGGTGCCCGGGAGGATGGCGGAATACACCTCCACCCCTCCGATATCGTCGGGCTTCACCGAAGCGGCAAGGTCCTTGGCGGCCTGCTTCAGCAGCCTGGACGCCAGCTCGGAGGAGGCCTTCATGTTTGCCACGGCCTTGGGAGAGTCCTCGACCTTGCATCCGATCTCGTCCACCACTTCCAACGCTATGGAGGACAGCTCCGCGGCCGCGTCCTTGGCGGCCTGGCCCACCTTGAAGTGGATGGCCACCCCGTCCTTCCCGGCGGAGACCTTCCTGTCCACGAAGATCATCTCCAGCTCGGAGGTCTCCATGACATGGACCCCGCTGCACGCCGAGAGGTCGATGTCCCCTATCGCCACGACGGATATCTCCTCGCCTTCCGGGATCCTGTCCAGCTTGATCCTGACGTTCTCCAGCTCCGGGTCGTCGCGGTCCATTATGCTCTTGGTGACCGACAGGTTGTCCACGATGGCCTGGTTGGCGAACCTCTGTGCCGCCCTTATCTGCTCCCAGGTCAGGTCGTGGTTGACGATGACGTACTTGCTCTCCGGCGAGATCATGATCTTGGTGATCGTCAGGTCCGGGCACTGCCTCTTCAGCGAGCAGAACAGGAGATGCTCCCCCGTGTGGCCCTGCATCAGGTCGTAGCGCCTGTCCCAGTCCACGCTGCACCAGACCCTCTCTCCGGCCTTCAGGTCGTTCCCGGGCACGCGGTGCACGATGTCGCCGTCCTTGTTGTAGAACACCTCCGTGACCTTGTATCCGCGGATCTCCCCCGTGTCGCAGACCTGGCCCCCTCCCCCGGGGTAGAAGGCGGTGCTGTCGAGGATCACCTCTTCCCCGTTGACGGATGCCACATTGGCCTCGAACTCGAATCCGTAACCATCATGCCTGAAGATCTCGTCGGTCATCGTATCGCGACACCCCACGTCGGAGAACCTTAATAAACATAGTCAGTAATCCAAGGGCGATTGGGATACAGATGTCGCTCTCTGATTACGATGAACTGGACAAACGTATAATCGAACTCATGTGCAGGTCCAGCCAAGGCTCCTACAGGCAGCTGGCGAAGCAGCTGGACGTCCACCCCACCACGCTCATCCAGAGGGTCAAGAACCTCGAGTCCAAAGGGGTGATCCAGGGCTACAGGGCCAGCGTCGACTACATGAAGCTGGGATTCGACTACATGGGCCTGGTCAGCATCATCGCGGACAACGTCATCACCGTGCAGGACCAGATAGCCAAGATCCCCCAGGTCGTCTCGATCTTCGATGTCACCGGGGACAGCGACTGCGTCGCATGGATCGCATGCATCGACAGGGAGGAGTTCTCCGAGGTCGTCAAGGAGATCAACAAGATCCCCGACGTCCACAAGACCAGCACATCGGTCATCCTGGCGATCAACAAGGACCCGTTCACCTACATCCCGCCCATACTCGGCGAGAGATGAGGGGCCTCAACGGATCCTGGCCGCTACGACGAGGTTCCGCAGACGGTTCTGGAGGAGATCCGTTATCATCTTGTCCCTTCCGTAGGCTGACAGCTCCTGGCCGTACAGCAGCTCCCTCGCCGCGGCTATCGTCTCTTCCATCTTCTGAACGTCGAACCAGCTCGTGTCCGTCACCAGCTTCAGCTGGTCGTTGAAGGACCTCGCGAACGGCTTGGATTCGCACTCCTGCTCCGCGTCGAACGACTGCGTTTGGACCTCGCACGACAATGACGTCCCCGTATCGTATATCGGCGCAGAGCCGACCCACTCGAGGGTATCTGCGTTGCGGATCAATCCGAAATTGCCGAAGTGACGGTCGCCGTTGAGCATCAGATAGTCCACCACCAGCATCCTGTCCAGATCAGGGATGATGTCCAGGCCTAGATTCTCGCAGCATGAGACATAATGCGAGTAGGAAGAGCTGCGGTTGTCGCGCTTCATGGAAGATCTGACCATGCTGGCGGGAACAAGCTCCGTGTTCCTGTCGATGAAGTCCTCGCATATGCTGCAGGGCTTCCCGTCGACCTCGATGATGGAATAATCCGCGTGATCGATCCCCTGACGCTCCATGAGATCGGATGCTATGGCCTCGTTGTAGGGCTCTTGGCCCGTCGAACCGCTTCCTTTGATGAGACAGCGCTTCCCATCGACGATCTTCCACCGCTTCTTGAGAACCCCGTCCGAAGTGTTGTCCGGTGAAGACAGATCGATATGCCCTTCTCTGACAGCATGGCCGAACAGCAGGTCGCCCACATCATCCGAGAAGCTGTTGTCGAAGAAGTTCACGTCCTTCCACTCGATGTCGGAACCGACAGGCCTGATCCAATACTGGTCCGAGAGGCTGAGCCCCATGGATCTGGACAAGAGCGCGGACGGCGACTCTATCCCGAGCGATTCGAGCAGATTCCGCAGTCCGTTACGAGATGCGGGGATCGAGCGCGAGCGCCACCAGTCGGACAGGTTGTCGGACAGCAGATAGCCATTGACCACTGTTCCGAACGGCATGTGGTCCTTGTTCTCGACAGCATTGACCCGATATATGTCGCAGTAGCGGTCTGTCAGAGTCATGACGGCCACGACCACGTCCTTGTGCATCAGCTCGCATCTCATCGCGACCGGGCTATCGCAGTCGCTCCTATTTCAAGACGCGCGCCTGCGCACCCCTTATATAGGCTATGCCTAATCGCAACCGCATTGAGAGGAACGTTCCATGAGAAGAACAAACACCTGTGGCGAGCTGAGGTCCTCCGACCTCGGGAAAGAAGTATGCCTCCAGGGATGGGTCAGGTTCTCCAGGGATCACGGCGGGGTCGCCTTCATCGACCTTGCCGACAGATACGGCATCACACAGGTCGTATTCGATCCCGAGGACCTCCCCGCCGGAGCCGACTCCGCGCATCTGGACGCCGTCATGAAGACATTCTCCAGGGAATCCTGCGTGTCTATCAACGGTATCGTCAGGAAGAGGGTCGAAGGGACCGAGGACGCCAGGAACCCCACCGGGGAGATCGAGGTGCTCATCACCGATGCGGAGCTCCTGAACAGGTCCGCGGTGCCCCCCTTCGAGCTGGGAGACCAGAAGGAGGGAGTGCTCCCCGACGAGGACATCAGGATGAAGTACAGGTACCTCGACCTCAGGAGGACCGAGATGGCCCAGGCCATGGTCTTCAGGAGCAGGCTCGTCCACCTGGCCAGGCAGTACCTGGAGCAGAACGGCTTCCTGGAGATCGAGACCCCCATGCTCGGAAGGTCCACCCCCGAGGGAGCGAGGGACTACATCGTCCCGTCCAGGGTCCACCCCGGCACGTTCTACGCCCTGCCCCAGAGCCCCCAGCTGTTCAAGCAGATGCTCATGGTCGCCAGCATGGACCGCTACTACCAGGTGGCCAGATGCTTCCGCGACGAGGACTCCAGGAAGGACAGGCAGCCCGAGTTCACCCAGCTGGACCTTGAGATGTCCTTCGTGGACATGAAGGACATCCAGGACCTGATGGAGGGCATGATGTCCTACATCTGGAAGGGGCTCTACGGCACCGAGCTGACGACCCCGTTCCCCCACATCGCCTACCGCGACGCAATGGAGAGGTTCGGATCGGACAAGCCCGACATGAGGTACGGCCTGGAGTTCACCAAGCTGACCGATGTCGTGAAGGATGCTCCGTACAAGATCTTCCAGAACATCCTCTCCGAGGGAGGGATCGTCGCCGGAATGAACCTGAAGGCGGACATCGCCGGCTCCAAGGTCGGAAGGAACGATGTCGACAGGTACATCGCCTACGCCAAGAAGGTCGGGCTCGGAGGGCTCACCTGGATGAGGTGCACCGACGGGAAGCTGGAGAGCAACATCGTGAAGTACTTCACGCCCGAGATCCTCGAGAACATCAAGACCACGATGAACGCAGAGGAGGGCGACCTCCTGTTCATCATCGCAGGCCCCTGGAAGGCCACCTACGAGGGCGGAGGGTTCCTCAGGAAGAAGATCGCGGAGGACCTGGACCTCGTCCCGAAGAATGTCTTCCAGTTCTTCTGGATGGACGAGTGCCCCATGTTCGAGATCGACCCCGTGTCCGGCAAGTACGACGCGTTCCACCACCCGTTCGTCCTGCCCCAGAACGACCTGGACGACGACTACGTCGGAGGAGCGTGCTTCGACCTGTGCCTGAACGGCAACGAGCTGGGATCCGGATCGCTCCGTATCCACAACGCCGACCTCCAGAGGGCAGTGTTCCACAAGCTCGGCCTGGACGACCAGAGGATCGAGGAGAACTTCGGGTTCTTCGTCGACGCCCTGAGCTACGGCGCGCCTCCCCACGGAGGGATCGCTGTCGGAGTCGACAGGCTCTGCGCCATCCTGCTCGGAAAGGAGACCATCAGAGAGGTCATCGCCTTCCCCAAGAACAAGAGGGCCGTGTCCCTCCTGGACGGTTCCCCCGAGAAGGTCGACGACTCCAAGCTGGAGGAGCTCCAGATCATCTCCCTTGCGGGAGACATCGACTTCTCCGACGTCGAGGACCAGTCCGACGAATGATCGCCGGAAGGGCGCGGGATCCCCCGCCCTTCCCGGACCCTTTTCAATCCCCGGGATCCGCTCCCGGGCATCTTTCTCTGTGACGACCGGCTCCGAAGATGCTGACGGATTTGTTTTTAGGAAAACCTAAACCGTTATATACAGACTTAGGATTGCAGACGCAAGTGACATCGTGCCGGCTCATCGGCACTTGCCGGCCATCGAGTACGTGGCCGGCATACATCCATCGGAGGCGGAATCCATGATTATGGGATCCAAGGTCATGAAGAGCAAGAAGAAAGAGTGAAGCAGTTTGCCCAGCGGGGCCGTTTCCGGCCCCGTCTGGGATCCTTTTTATCAGAACCTGGCCTCGATGAGCCTCTTGACAGCTTCCACGACATCCGCCGAGGAGTATGCTCCCGCGGTGGCCTTCATCACCTGTCCGATGATCTTGTTGGCGGCCTTGTCGTTCTTCTGGTAGTCTGCGACGACTCCGGGATTCTGGTCGATGAAACCGTCGATGATCTTGTCCAGGTCGCCAGCGGCGCCCTTGACGGACTCTGCGTCCTCGCCGGTCATGAGGCACTTGATCTGTATCCCGCACTCGGTGTCGGTCATCTTACCGTCGGAGAACTCCTGTATCAGGGGGATGACTCCCTTCGGATCCGCCCCGGATGCCTCAAGGGCCTTCCAGTTGGCGCTCACGGGGCCTGCGACCCACTTGACAGCGCTCTGCGTCCCGCATGCTCCTGCGACGGTCTCGAAGATCTCCGCCAGCTCGAAGGATGTGGCGATGAGCTGCTTGGCCATCTTCTGGTCGATGCCGTACTGCTTGGACATCCTGACGGCCATCTTCTGGGGGCTCTCCCTGATGGTGATGGCGTCGGCCATCTCCTTGATGTGGAATATCCCCAGGTCGGGCTCGTCGATGTAACCGTAATCGGCCTCGAACTCCTTCTTCCTTACAGAGATGGTCACTCCGCGCTCCTCGTCGAAGCGCCTGGTCTCCCTGTCGATCTTCCCGCCGGCCTTGAGGATCTTCGTCTGCCTGACGACCTCGAAGTTCAACGCCCTCTCGACGTTCTTCAGTCCGGTGACGTTCTTGACCTCCACCCTCTCGACTCCGACGGAGATGTTGCAGTCGCAGCGGATGCTCCTCTCCCCGTCCCCGGGCAGGTCGATGACGTGCCTGATGTCGGAGATCAGCTGGCCCAGGAACTCCCTCGCCTCGGCAGGGGTCTTGATGTCCGGCTCGGTGACTATCTCCGCCAGGGGTATCCCGGAGCGGTTGTAGTCGACGAGCGAGGAGAGGTCCCCGACCCTCTTGGTCTTCCCGGGGTCCTCCTCCACATGGATCCTGGTGATCCTGATGGGCTTGTCGCCCAGGTAGTACACGCCTCCCTCCCCGATGGGGTTGTCGTACTGCGTGATCTGGACGCTCTTCGACATGTCAGGGTAGAAGTAGGTCTTCCTGGAGAACCAGGTGGTGTCCGCGACCTTGCATCCCAGCATCTTGGCCAGCATGATCCCGTACTCCAGCACCTTCCTGTTCAGCACGGGCCTGGACCCGGGCATCCCGAGGCATGTGGGGCACACATGGGTGTTCGGACCGGGAGCCTCTGTTGTAGGGCAGGAGCAGAACATCTTCGACTTGGTGGGGAGCTGCACGTGGATCTCCAATCCTATCTTCATGCGGACACCTCCGGCTTCCTGATGTCGAACCTCTTCTCCCAGTCCTCGGCCATGGCGAACAGCAGGTTCTCGTTCCAGTGGTCAGTGACGAACTGCATGCCTATGGGCATGCCCTCGGCGCTGTAGCCGCAGGGCACCGACATGTGGGGGGTGCCTGCGATGTTGGCGGGGACAGTCAGATAATCGGCCTTGTAGGAGTCCAGGGCGGACATCTTGGAGATCTCGTCGAACCTGGGAGCCACGAAGGGCATGGTGGGCGCCAGCACAGCGTCGTGGTCCGCCAGGACGCGCTTGTAGTCCTGGATGATGACCTGCCTGACCTCCCTGGCCTTGGAGTAGTACCTGTCCCTGTACCCGACCATCCTCGTGAACGTCCCCAGGAGGATCCTCCTCTTGGCCTCGTCCCCGAAGTACTCGGAGCGGATCGACGAGAAGTAGTCGTCGAACTTCAGCGAGAGGTCGCCGCCCTGGCGGCCGTACCTCATCCCCACGTACCTGGCGAGGTTGGTGGACGCCTCGGATGTCGCCAGCACATAGTATGCGGGCATGGCGTACTTCAGGGAGGGCATCTCGACTTCCTCCACATCGATGCCCATGGACCTCAGCTCTTCTAGAGAGGCCCTGAACGCCGATTCGACATCCTTGGACAGGCCTTCCAATCCGTCCTTCGGGACGGCGACGGACTTCATCCTGACAGCCTCGTCCTTTAGCTCCGGCTGGGCGCAGGACGTGGGGTCCTTCTCGTCCCTGCCGGCGATGATCTTCGTGTATTTCCTGAGGTCCCCCGCCTTGGCGGAGATGACCCCGATCTTGTCCAGCGAGTTCCCGTAGTCGATGAGCCCGTACCTGGACACGCGCCCGTATGTGGGCGCTATCCCGTAGACCCCGCAGAAGCTGGCAGGGCAGCAGATCGATCCGCCGGTGGACACTCCGAGGGACACATGGTCCTCGAACACGGCTGCGGCGCATGCCGATCCTCCGGACGATCCTCCGCAGGCCCTCTCCAGGTCGTAGGGGTTCCTGGGGATCTCCAGGCCCGAGTTGGCGGAGAAGGTCCCGAACCCGAACTCGTCCATGTTGGTCTTGCCTATCAGCTTGCCTCCGGCCCTGCGCATCCTGTCGATGGCGGTGGCGTCGAAGGCGGGGAAGTAGCCCTCCAGGATCCTGGACCCGGAGCAGGTCTCCATGTCCTTGGACGTGAGGTTGTCCTTGGCGGAGAACAGGAACTTCGCGTCCCCGGGATCCGTGTCCGCGGTCTTGGCGTGGAACATAAGGTACTTGGAGTTGACCTTCTCCAGGGATTCCAGCGTGGACTTCATGCTCATGACAGCCTGGGCCCCCTTACGTACCTCTCGTAGGTGTCCATGTCCTTCAGGAGGATGTCCGCATCGATCTCCATCTTCGGCTCGTCGTCCCTGAGGACGTCGGCGACCTCTATGGGATTGAGCCCGTAGGACTCGCAGCCCGGAGCCTCGTCCAAGAGCTCGAAGTAGGTCAGGATCTCGCTGAGATCCCTGCTGTACCTGTCGAGCTCCTCCTCAGTGAGCTTTATGTGCGCTGTGCGCGCGACCCTCGATACGGTTTCCCTGTCCATTGGCAGACCTTCTGCGGACTAATCCTTGACGTCCGCTATAATATATTCTATATGGGGGAGCCCGCGCAGGGGGCAGGGATGCGCTTCCGGACGATCAGTCCCTGATGAACAGCAGGCCGTAGAACGTGACCTTGTCGTCGGAGAACCCGAGGCTCTCGCCAACTGTGGGAAGGTAATCGCCCATGCTCAGGCCCAGCGCGGATATCGAGGGGACGAGGGCCTCGGGGAACCTGCAGGGCTCCGGATAGGAGCATATTCCGCAGTACCTGCACCTGCCGTCGGCGAAGCCCATGCAGTCGGCGCCCGTGGACCTCACCGCCTCCACGGCCGCGCGGACGTCCTCCTGCATCTCGCCCGTGGCAGAGGCCACGGCCTCCTTGTCCGTGGGGCAGAGGAGGAACGTGCGCTTCATGACGACCGTGCGGGAGAACCTCTCCGCCATGGAATCGAGATTGTCAGTGAAGGCCGGAGGGCATGCCCATGTGGCCCCGTAATCCCCGCACTCGTTGGTCTCGCAGAGCTTCCTGCACCTGATCTCCGCCTCCTTGTCGCGGACGGGCACCCGGCCTTTCAGGATCGTGTACTTGGAGAAGCGCGGAGCGCTCAGGACGTCGTCTGCAGATGTCATGCATGACGAATCCCGATGGCGACGGATATCCCTGTCGGTCCCCGCCGTCATGCGCCCGCTGGCTCCGCGTCGTCCTCCGGAGCCTTGCGGAGAAGGATCCAGGAGGCCAGCGACAGGACGGGGATCTCGATGAGCGGCCCGATGACCAATGCCAAGGATATCAGAGGCTGGTCCGGGAACACGGCCACGGCTATCGCAAGTGACAGCGGGGAGTTCCTGGCCATGGACGTGAAGGTCAAGGCCACCCTGTCGCGGTACGGGGCTCCGATCGCCCTCCCCAGAGACTGCGAGAGCAGGAACAGCAGCGCGAAGAATATCGCCAGCGGCACGAACAGCTCCACCAGGAGGACCGGGTTGTCCACCATCTCCCCTCCCTCGGACGCGAACATCGCGACGACCGCGATGCACAGGAACAGCAGCTGCGCGTTGTCCCCATGCTCGGACACCGCTCTGGAGAATCCCTCCCTGCGGGAGAAGGCCAGCCTGACGGCGATTGCGAGAGCAAGCGGGACGACCAGCACGAAGCACATGTCCGCCAGCATCGACGGCACATCGAAGGACACGTCGCTGCCCATGAACACCAGCAGGTACACGGGCAGAAGGACGATCTGCAGGATCAGGTTCAGCGGGAGGATGGACGCTCCGAGCTCCACGTTCCCCTTGGTCATGCCCGTGAACACCAGGTACCAATCGGTGCACGGGGTGACCAGGAGCATCATGAGCCCTATGCGGAGGTCCACGGAGCCGGAGAAGAACACGACGCCTAGAACATAGGCGACGACAGGGGTCAGCACGAAGTTCAGGAACAGTGCGGAGGCGGTGAAGCGGACGTTGCGGAACGACCTCCCGAGGGCGCGGGCGTCGACGGAAAGGAACAGGACGAAGAGCAGCGCCATCAGGAACGGCTCGATGAGGGCCGTCGCGGAGTCCCCGACATCCGCCAAGGTCCCGATGGCTATCCCGGCGGCCGCTGCGGCCATTATGAAGATCGGTTGCAGCCTGCCTATGTCCAAACCGGAGCCTCCTTATGAATCTGGATTGCCGTGGGCTGATATAAACGCCTGTCACGCCCGCGGATGGGAGATGCTGTGCTGCCGCACACCAGACGCCGGCCCGGAGCGGTTCCGATGGCGCCGCAACATGCCTTCTCGGGCACAGAGCTCCGAACAGCCGGCATGCGGAGCCTTTAACGGCCGTTCCAAAGGCTATTTATAAGGTCCGTGGAACTCACCATATCATGGCAGAGGCTACCCCCGAGAAGAAGATCGCCAACGCGATGAAGGCGATGGATGAGGGAGACTTTAAGAAAGCATACACGGCGTTCAAGAAGCTCGTCACCGAGGTCCCGGACAACGCGGACGCTTGGTACTACAAGGCCGAGTGCGGGAACTACGCATCGGGCATGTTCGGAGCCAAGGTCGACACCCAGGAGATCATGGACGCTTACAAGAAAGCTATCGAGCTCGACGGAGAGCGCGTGGACTACTACCAGTCCTACGGGCTCTTCTGCATATCCGTGAACAAGTACGACGAGGCCGAGAAGGCCTACTGCGAAGCGGCCGAGATGGACGAGTCCATGTCCGCTTCCCTGTTCTCCGAGTTCGCCATCGAGTACTACAACAACGTCATGGCCACCTACGGCGAGATCATGGAAGACCCCAAGGCCCGCGCGCCCTACGGGAAGAAGGCCCTGGAGTACATGCTCAAGGCCCTCGACATGACGCCCGAAGAGGCCAAATCCCTTCTCTGAACCGGACGGGGGCCTCCCCCTGTCCCTTTTCCCTTTTTTCTCCGCATTTGAACGTCCGATCGCCCGCATCCGTCGTGCATCGGCCCGTGATTCTTCCGACTGTACATTTGTCTAATTGACAGCGATTTGCTGATTCAAATGGATAAAATTGCCCATTTGCAGCGTATATCATTATATATTTCCTAGATATGCTCACAATCAACAAGTTTCATTAGACAAATGTCGAGGAATATCATGAACTTCAAGAGAATTGTCGGAATATCGTTCGCAGTGCTCGCCATTGCAGCAGTAGTCCTGACCCTCACCGGAGATTCGGTGTCGGCCAGGGCCCTGGGGGACGGCCCTGCGGACTACGCCAACGTGTCGTGGGTGGCGATCTGCTCCATCCTGGTCTTCATAATGACTCCCGGAGTCGCCCTGTTCTACGGAGGCATGCTCAGGAAGCAGAGCATGACGTCCATAATCGCCCAGACCCTCATCGCCATGGGCGTCATGGGGATCTCCTGGTTCGCCGTCGGGTTCTCCCTCGCGTTCTCCAGCGGGAACGCGTTCATCGGCGGGCTGGACTTCTTCTTCCTCAACGGGGTCTCCGCCACCGAGATGACCCTCGACCCCGCAGGCGGCCTCATCCCCGACATGGAGTTCGCCATATTCCAGGGGATGTTCGCGCTGATCACCGCCGGCATCGTGCTGGGAGCATGCGCCGAGAGGATCAAGTACACCGCGATCACATGGTTCCTGGCGATCTGGTCCATCGTCGTCTACGCCCCCATGGCCCACATGGTCTGGGGCGGAGGGTTCCTCGCGAACCTCCCGTTCGACCTCCAGACCCTCGACTTCGCCGGAGGGACCGTCGTCCACATCTGCGCGGGAGCCACCGGCCTCGCCCTTGCAGCATACCTCGGGAAGAGGAGCAGCAGGATCTCCACCAGGTCCCACAGCATCCCGATGGCGTTCATCGGATGCTTCCTGCTCTGGTTCGGCTGGTTCGGGTTCAACGGAGGATCCGGGCTCGCCGCCGACGACGTGGCGATCAACGCCATCATGGTCTCCCAGATCTCCGCGGTCTGCGCCATGGCCGCATGGGCCGTCACCCAGTACCTGCACGTGGGCCGCGTCGGAGTCCTCGGGCTCATCGCCGGTGCCATCGCCGGACTGGTCGCGATCACCCCCGCTGCGGGATCCGTCACCCCTGTCGATGCTGTCGTCATCGGCATCATCGGAGGAATCGTGTGCTACTTCGGAGTCATATTCATGAGGAAGAAGTCCGGGCTCGACGACGCTCTGGATGTCATGGGCGTCCACGGTATCGGAGGCATCTGGGGAGCCATCGCCACCGGGCTGCTCTCCACTGAGGCCAAGGGAGGGCTCGTCTACTCCGGAGACTGGCACCTGTTCGTCGGACAGATCGTCGCTGTCGTGTTCACCCTGGTGTTCTGCTTCGTGGCGTCCTACATCATCATATGGGTGATAGGGAAGCTCATGAAGGAGGTCCGCATCTCTTCGGAAGAGGAGCTCATCGGACAGGACATCGTCGAGCACGGAGAACCCGCTTACCTGATGTGAGGTGAATGAGATGAAGATGGTAATGGCTGTGATAAGGCCCGAGAGGCTGCAGTGCGTCAAGGACGGGCTCAGGGACATGGGCGTGAACGGGCTGACCATAACCCGCGTCACCGGACGCGGGGAGCAGATGGGTCTGAAGTTCACGAACAGGGTCGGAGAGTTCATCGTCGACGAGATCGAGAAGGTGAAGATCGAGTCCGTCGTGGAGGACGAGAAGGTGGACGATGTTATCGCCACCATCAAGAGGTTCTCCGAGACCGGCAACCCCGGAGACGGGAGGATCTTCGTCATCCCCGTGGAGCAGTCCATCAAGATCCGCTCCTCGTGAGCATGTTCATGCACGGGGCTCCGCCCCGTGCCCAACCTTTTACCTGAACGGCCGTGCCGGGAAGTTCTCCGGTGCGGCCGATTCCTTCTGTGTACCGGCCCGAGACGATGGCAGATTGCTCGGCTTCGCGGGAAATGGATGGTTCACTGGGTTTCGATTTCGCGGGAAATGGGTGGTTCAGATAGTTCCAACTTTACGGGAAACAGGAGTCGATGCATCCGTTCATAAGCATCGAAGACATCTGGAGATCATGGAAGGCGGGATCTTCAAGCGTCGCATATACGGGAAGCTGCTCGACTGGAAGCTGAAATACAGCGATGATTACGCATTGATGATCGAGGGCGCTCGCAGGGTCGGGAAGAGCACCATCGTCAGGGAGCTCGCCGAGAACGAGTTCGAGTCGTGCATGATCATCGATTTCAACGACCCCCTCGAAGGAACGATCGTCGCCTTCGAGAAGTACGGGCACGACCTCCCGAAGCTGTTCATGCATCTGCAGCAGATCTACGGCGTCCAGCTTCACGGAAAGGATAGCCTCGTCGTGTTCGATGATGTCCAGAAGTACCCGCGTGCGAGGGAGCTGATAAAGTATCTGGTCAGAGACACAGATTACTGCTACATCGAGACCGGCTCTCTGATCTCCGTCTGGCAGAATGTCAAGGACATCCAGATACCTTCGGAGGAGATGAAGCTGGAGATGCTTCCGATGGACTTCGAGGAGTTCCTCAACGCCTGCGGAGACGAAATGACCGTCCCGCTCCTCCGCAAAGCGTTCGCCGAGCGCGAGCCAGTCGGAGAGATCCTCCACAAGTCGGTCATGGAGAAGTTCAGGACATACCTGCTCGTCGGGGGGATGCCGGAAGCGGTGTCGGCATACCTCGAGACCGCGGACATGGACCGGGTGGAGGATGCCAAGAAAGCCATCATCGACCTCTACAGGGACGATATGCGCGGAATCAAACGCGGGAACGGCATACACGCCACCGAGATGTTCGAAAAGGCGCCTGCCATGCTGTCCAAGCGCAAGAAGGTGTTCTCCCCGGGCACGATTAAGCCGGGCACATCCACTTCGGACTACGAGACCAGCCTGTACTGGCTGACATCCGCGAAGATCTGCAACAGGTGCATAGAGACGTCCGATCCCAACCCTGCCATGAACATCTGCCTCGACGAGAAGAAGTTCAAATGCTACCTTCTGGACACGGGCCTGTTGCTGACCCTGGCGTTCGACAAGGGGGACCTCAGCAGGAAGGATGCCTACATGTCCTTCCTCAAAGGCAAGCTGTCGATGAACGAGGGGATGGTCTTCGAGAACGCCGTGGCCCAGATGCTTGTGGCCGCTGGAGCGGAGCTGCATTTCCACGAGTTCTACCGGAAAGGCGACGACCGCCACCTCTACGAGATGGATTTCGTCCTGGCGGACGGGAAGAAGGTCATCCCCATCGAGGTGAAATCGGCCAACTCGACCCCCCATGCATCGCTCGACGAGTTCATCGCGAAGTACAGGAAGATCGTCAAGGACCCCATCATCATCCACCCTCGGGACCTCAGGATAGCTGACGGCATCACATACATCCCGATCTACATGACGCCGTTCCTGGCCGAAAAAGACGAGGAGGAGCTCCCGCCCCTGCCGTCCTGGACATGAGATCCGCACCGCAGGCGGATGCGCTATCCGATTCGGCAGATGCTCGGCAGCGCCGGGTGCGCCATGACGGAGCACGCCCCTTCGTGTTGCAGGGACATAGGCGACCGGTTCGTCCATTGCCCGAATAACAGCGATGTCATCGGCGGGTTCGAGTTCTGATTCCATACTCGTCGACGTATACAATTGGACATTTCAGCCGACATTTATTGGACGAATGTCTATAATTGTCATCATATTGCAGTTATATTCATATAACATTAGACATTTGTCTAATCTATCTCAATCATGAGATACAAGTGTTGGAGTGTTCGAGTAAAATGAGGTTGATCGGAAAGGCGATGCTCGGGCTGTTGGCCCTGCTGTCCCTCACGGTGTTCATCCTGCCTGAGGCATCTGCCGCCACCGCAGGGTTCGGCGAGCAGATCGATGCGGATTCATCGTTGTTCATGTTCTTCTGCGGTCTTCTGGTGTTCATCATGGCGCCGGCGATCGCACTGTTCTACGGAGGCATGCTCAGGAAGCAGAGCATGACGTCCATGATGGCCCAGTGCATCGGGGTCATGGCCCTGGTAGGGGTCATCTGGTGGGCTGTCGGCTTCAGCCTGGCCCTGTCCGGGGACGGGAGCTTCATAGGCAACCTGGACCACGCGTTCGGGAAGGGCCTGTCGATTTCTGAGACGTTCACCGGAGAGACGGGGATCCCGTCGATGCAGTTCATGCTCTTCCAGGGCATGTTCGCCATAGTCACGTCGTGCATAGTGTTCGGAGCCACCGCGGAGCGCGTCAGGTTCCCCGTGATCCTGCTGTTCCTTGCGATCTGGTCCTTCCTCGTCTATGCGCCCATGGCCCACATGGTCTGGGGCGGAGGGTTCCTCTCCGATGGATTGACGGATCTGGGGCTTCCCGCGCAGGACTTCGCGGGAGGTACGGTGGTCCACATGTGCTCCGGTATCTCCGGAGTGGCGGCTGCCGTGGCCATCGGGAAGAGGAGCAGCAAGATCTCTAAGGGCAGGACCCACAACGTCCCCCTGATGTTCCTCGGCTGCATGGTCCTGTGGCTCGGATGGTTCGGATTCAACTGCGGATCAGAGGGCGGGTTCGACGATGTCGTTGTGCTGGTTGCAGTGAACACGCTGCTGGCGTCCTGCGCGTCCACCATCGTGTGGATCGTCATCCAGTACATGCACGTCGGCCGCGTGAACGTCACCGGACTGTGCGCCGGAGTCCTGGCCGGTCTGGTCGGGATCACCCCCGGATGCGGGTTCGTGGACCCCTGGGCATCCGTCGTCATCGGAGCGATCTCGTCCGTGATCTGCTACCTCGGCATCATATTCATGCGCGACAAGTCCGGAGTGGACGACGCCCTGGATGTCATGGGCCTCCACGGCATAGGAGGGATCTGGGGGGCCATCGCCGTCGGGATATTCTCCGTCGCAGGATACAGCTGGTGCGGTAACGGAGGGCTCATCGAGGGCCAGGCGGACCTGCTCCTGGGGATGATCGTCAACGTCGTGGTCACCCTGGTCTACTGCTTCGTCGTCTCCTTCGTGATAATGAAGGCCATCGACGTGGTGCTCAAGAGGACCACCGGCAAGGGCGCTGCGCTCTCCGAGAGCGAGCAGATGATCGGTGCGGACATAATCGAGCACGGGGAGTCCTCGTACCTGATGTGAGGTGAGAGAGATGAAGATGGTAATCGCGATATTCAGGCCCGAGAGGCTGCAGTGCGTCAAGGACGGGCTGAAGGAGATCGGGATCAACGGCATGACCGTGTCCCACGTGACCGGCCGCGGAGAGCAGATGGGCCTCAGGTTCACCACCAGGGTCGGGGAGTTCATCGTGGACGAGATCGAGAAGGTGAAGATCGAGTCCGTCATCGAGGACGAGGACCTGGACAGGGTCATCGCCACGATCAGGAAGTTCGCCGAGACGGGAAACCCCGGAGACGGGAGGATATTCGTGGTCCCCGTGGAGCAGTCCCTGAAGATCAGGAGCGACTGAGCCCTTGAAACAGCCGGTCGGAGACGGCCGGCCCCTTTTCCCTTTTTTTATCGTATCGCGTGGAGATGCCTGTAAGAAGGCGCTGATGCAAGAGCTTGAGAACAGGAGATGGTGCGATTGCCGGGAATCGAACCCGGGTCAGAAGCTTGGGAAGCTCCCGTCCTAACCGCTGGACTACAATCGCAACGAATCCCCCGATGAAGTCATAATATATAAACTCCACAAACAAACCGTATCGGGCTAGGTGAGCAGAAAGTTGGTGCCTGTTGAGCGCCCTCTAGCGGATCATGAGTGGAACTCTCCGCATAACCTTTATAATCTTAGAGCGCGCAAGCGTTCCATGATGTCCTGCATGACCGTGTTGCTGAGGCTACGCCCCGACAAGAAGCAGCAGCGCAGGCTATGCGAGA
>CAVCVB010000011.1:0-31653 GCA_963605395.1 Firmicutes bacterium CAG:194 | reverse complement strand
AATATCGCCCTCAATCTGAACGGTATTTAAAGCCCACTCAATCTTGTGAAGAGCCGATAAAGATGGAAGGTGGGGGTTGCCCACCTCCGTTTTCAGAACTGGCCGTCGTAGACGCCGGCCTTGACGTCCTTCACGAAGACACGGGGGTCCTTTCCGTCGATGGTGACTCCGACGGAGACGCAGTTCCCTGCGACCTCGAGGACCCTGGCCTTCATGTCGGCTCCGAGGAGGTCGTCCTGCTTCATGGTTGCGACCTTCTTAGCCTGGTCCAGGGTCAGGTTGCCGACCTTCTCGGTCTTGGCGTTGTGCGCTCCGGACTCAACGCCCAGCTCTCCTTTGATGAGAGCGGACATCGGGGGAGTTCCGACCTTGATGTCGAACGTCTTGTCGTCGTTGATAAGGATCTTGACGGGGACTTTCATTCCCTCGAAGGCCTTAGTCTTCTCGTTGATCTTAGCGATAACCTGGCCGATGTTCACGCCTTTAGGCCCGAGTGCGGGGCCCAGGGGCGGACCTGCGGAGGCTCTGCCTCCATCTACCAATGCCTCAACAGTATCTACCATTGCTCATCTCTCCTTCTCTATGACCCTCACGCTGTCTCCTTTGACAGTGACGGGTATCGGGACCATGGCCTCGGTGAGCTCGACAGTGATCTCCTCCTTGGCATGGTCGATCTGCTGGACCCTAGCTTTTTCGCCCTTGAAGGGACCGTTGACGAGCTCTACAATGTCTCCTTCGACGATTCCAACAACAGCAGACATCGGGACGAGGTAGGGTCCTATCTCATCGATGCTGGTCTCTCCGTTGATGAAGGACCTCGCTTTCTTTATGTCGCGGGTCTTCTCGCGGAGACGGTCGGTGTCCATCCCTTCGACGAACACGTATCCTCTGAGCCCGGCAGGGCTCAGTATCGCATATATGTCCTTCTCCTTGGATTCGGCCTGGGCTTTGACGAAGAGCGTGTCTGCCACGCTCTTCTCCTGGTCGATCTGGGTCTTGAGGACCATAATGGACTGTGACGCCATGGCCTTGAAGCGCATGGAATCCTCGTCGGCGCCTGCCGAGACTGAAACCTCGGTCTCGACCATGTCGCCGTACCTGGCTCCGTCGGGGCACTCGACCTCGAGGGTGAGCTCCTTCGGAGACTTTCCGGGGAGGTCGACCTCGACGGAGGTCATGCTCCCGTAGTTGCTGGCCCAGATCTCTCTGGCGCCGTCCTTGAGGGTGATCGTCCATTCGGGCGCATCCTCCGCGTCGGGACCTGTGGTGATGGAGAACGAGATCGTCACCTTGGGTTCCTCCGCAGAAACCTGGAAGGGCCACTGGACCGTCTTTCCTGCATGGACTTTCTGCGTGGCATTGTCGCCAGCTATCATCGGTACCATGGGCTTCACCTCAGAAGTAAGTGGGGAGGATGTCCATGAGCCACCAGATCGCGAATCCGACGGCCCCGATGATTATGATTCCGATTCCGGTGATGTACAGCGTCTTCACGTACTCTTCCCTGCTAGGTGTGCGTGCCATCTTCAGTATTCTGCCGTACTTCCCCTTTCCGAAGCCGCGGGCTTTGGACTCGAACTCGTCCTGCAGCTCGTAGACGGATGAATCTTCTTCAGCCATTGTATCGTTCTCCTTTCCGCATAGCGGACTGCCCTCGTTATCACTGATAGCTATAACGCAGGGATACCCCTCAATTATATTACCATTATAAAGCTTTCCGACGGTCCCGACAGGGCCCCGAGCCTCCAGCGGAACAGCCTGGGAGAGAGGTGGCGGACACTCGTTCCATGATGCCGGAAGGCTCCCGATCCCCGTTTCCGCCCATTTCAAAAACGCTTTTCCGAGCAACGCCTTTTATATGTGATGCTAGTACAGTTTGACCATAGGAACCTTTAGGGGGCTTGTTTGTATGGAAGAACTACTTTGTAACGTTGAAATCGTGAAAGAGAACAACGATTTCGTTATCAGGATTCAGAGCGACCTCGGAGGCGTCAGGGAGTACAAGTCCAACAGCTTCGAAGAGGTCCTCGAGCAGCTCGTGCAGGACCTCCAGGAAGAGTTCGAGACGCTTTGAGCGGAGTGATCCAATGGCCGATAAGATCAAGCAGATTGCAGACGGCCTCGACATGCTGGCCGAGGACACCTCGATCCCGAGGAACATCAGAAAGGGAGCCACCGACGCAAAGGCCAAGCTCCTCGACACCAAGGAAGCCATGGATGTTCGCGCCACCGGTGCGATCGTCATCCTCGACGACCTTGCCAACGACCCCAATATACCCCTTCACGGCAGGACCATCATCTGGAACATCATCAGCCAGCTTGAGGTCATCAGCCAGCAGAACTGATTTTCATTTTCTATGCGCCTGAACGGCGCCGCCTTTCAGCGGCGCTGTTCAGCCACTATGTCCAAGAAATTCTGGAATATCTCGGGCCCGTGCTCGGTGTTCTCCACCTCGGGGTGGAACTGGACTCCGAAGATCGGGCGGTCGATGCAGCGGACGGCCTCGTGAGGGCAGGTGTCCGAAGAAGCGGTGACGACGAACCCCTCGGGGATCCTCTTCACCTCGTCGTTGTGGGAAGCCCATACCTGGAACTCGTTGGGAAGTCCCCTGAACAGGTCGTCATGGGATGCGACCTTCAGGCCGACCCCTCCGAACTCGGGAGTCGTGCCGGGACCGAGCTCTCCGCCGAAGTGCTCGCAGAGGAACTGCATCCCTGCGCAGATCCCGAAGATCGGGAACTCCGCCTTGTCCAGATACTCGCCGTTGTTCCCCATGCGGGCGGCGTCGTTGGCCACGTTGGGAGCTCCGCCCGACAGGATCAGGCCGTCGACATCCTTTATCTCGTCGAACGGCGTCGTGTTCGGGATTATCTTGGTGTCCACCTTGAGGTATCTGAGAACGCGCCATTCGCGATGGGTCCACTGGCCCCCGTTGTCAACGACGTAGACTTTCATCGATTCCGGAACGGACAGGTTGAATATGAAACATGCGGGGTTACCGATAAGAACAAGCCCTGCAATCGCAACGCCATGATCAACTTCGAGAACAAGAAGTACCTCAAGCTGGCGCCGGTGGACGACGACGCGTTCTCGGACCTCGTGAACGGGATCCTCGTCAGCGGGGAATCCATAGTCCAGACCTTCAAGTCCGGCCGCGACGGGCTCGTGTTCACGGACAGGAGGCTCATAGCGATCAACGTGCAGGGGATGACCGGCAAGAAGAAGACCGTCAGCGTCCTGCCGTACGACAAGGTCCAGGCGTTCGAGGTCGAGACGCCTGCGGTGTTCGACATCGACAGCAGCCTGACGCTGTGGTTCAGCGGCGTGGGGCAGATAGACTTCGAGTTCAGCACCAAGGCCAACGTCACGAAGATCATGAAATGCATCAGCGAGAGGATGCTCAGGTAAGATCTGGTTTTTCTTAAGGGCCGGCGGGGGCTCCGCCGGCCTTGTTTTTATCGTTTCACTCCCACTCGATGGTCGCCGGGGGCTTGTTGGTGATGTCGTAGACCACACGGTTCACGGAATCCTTCATCGTGTTGGTGATGCGGACCGACATCTGCTCCAGGACATCCAGAGGGATCTTGGCGTAGGTCGCGGTCATGCCGTCGACCGATGCGACGGCCCTGATGGCGATGGTGCGCCCGTAGGCCCTGCGGTCTCCCTGGACCCCCACGGATTTGGAGGGCAGGAGCACAGCGAAGTACTGCCAGGGCATGTCCATCTTCCCTGCATTGGCGGCTTTGGCGATCTCGTCCTCGACGATGAAGCATGCTTCACGGACGATGGCGACGTTCTCGGGGGTGACCTCTCCGAGGCACCTGACTGCGAGTGCGGGGCCGGGGAAGGGCTGCCTCTCGGACGCCTTCACTCCGAGCTTCCTGGCGACATCGCGGACCTCGTCCTTGTAGAGGTCCCTGAGGGGCTCGACGAGGGTCATGCCCAGGTCCTTCGGGAGGCCTCCGACGTTGTGGTGGGACTTGATGGTGTCGCGGACCCCGTCGCCGGACTCGATCCAGTCGGGGGCGATGGTCCCCTGGACCAGGAACTCGGCTCCGAACTCCTTGGCGTTCCTCTCGAACACGCGGATGAACTTCTCGCCGATGATCTTCCTCTTCTGCTCGGGGTCGGTGACGCCTTTCAGGGCCTCGAAGAACTCTGCGCCAGCGTCTGCGATCCTGTAGTTGATGCCCATGTCCCTGAGCATGGACTCGACCTCCTCGGTCTCGCCCTTCCTCATGAGGCCGTTGTCCACGTAGACGGCGAGCAGCCTGTCCCCGATGGCCTTGCTGGCCAGGGTCGCTGCGACCATGCTGTCCACTCCTCCGGAGCAGGCAATGATGGCCTTGCCGGTGATCTTCGACCTGATATCCTCGACAGAGTCATTGATGAAATCTTCAACACCCAACATCTGAAACCACCTTCTCCGAGTCCGCGATGACCTTCGCCGCCTGCTCCTCCCTGTACGAGACGAGGGCCTGCCTCACGGAATCGTCAGTGACTGCAAGGATCTCCGCCGCCAGGACGGCCGCGTTGTCTCCGCGGTCCAGCCCGACAGCCGCCACCGGCACTCCGGGGGGCATCTGGACCACCGACAGGAGCGCGTCCAGGTTCAGGGCTCCGCTGACCGGGACTCCGATCACGGGCTTGACGGTGAACGATGCCACCACTCCGGGCAACGCTGCGGACAGCCCCGCTATGGCGATGAAAACGTCGGATCCGCTCTCCTTCACGAGGGACTCGACCCTCGCAGGCGTGCGGTGGGCGGATGCCACCGCGATATCGAACCCTATCCCGAACTTCTTCAGGACGCCTATGGCCTTCTCGGCCACGGGCATGTCGCTCTTGCTTCCCATGATGATGGTGACCCTTGACATCATGTGGACGACTACATAATCTGTATAAAAAGCGAAGGGTGGGGTTTGGGAAAAGGTTTCGCTTCCAGGCCGTTCAGCTCTTGAGAACGACGACGAGGAAGATACCAACAGCGATGAGGGCACCGATCAAGATACCGAGCAGGTCGATGATGGCATTGTAGACCGTATCCCAGGCCGCGACCTCGCAGAACGGGGAGATGTTGCTGAACCCAACAAGGTAAGCCCAGACGACTCCGACCACGAGACCGATCAGGGCCATCGCGGCTCCAGCGGCTTTGCTCTTTCCAGAGCCGAAGTACGCGGAGAAGAGCCCTGCCACGAGCATGACGAGAGCGAACGCGAAGACCACAAGGGTCAGGAAGGACATAGCATCCATTGTTTTGCCTCCGATTTTGAAACCCGCGTTGCGGGAATTTGGCACTGGTAGACTGTTGGATTATTTATTTGGTTGGGTGAAAAAATGAGTCCCCAGACCAGCTGGCTGCCTTCTGGGCAAGATGGATATCGGTCGGACCAGGGCATATTTCTGTGAGTTGGATGGGTCTAGAAGATGGATGGTTGTATAATCCATATAATTGACTGTTAGGTAGTAAACTATATAGTACAAGAAGGTAAAAATCCGTTAAAGTTTATTAAATATCTCCATACTTTTATATAGTAGAATTATCTTAAACAGGTTGTACATCGCGCAAGCGCAACGAAGGGGATCTATGGATATTCTGGGGAGGATTGAGGAGATCACCTGCGACGGCAGGCTGATAGTTCGCTGTTCTGAGCTTCCAGACATAGGCACCGTCGTATACTCGCATGACAACAAACGCGTTGGAACGGTCGGCAGGGTCTTCGGCCCGGTAGACGGCCCTTATGCTTCCGTGAAGCCCGACGGCGAAGGCCAGAGGATCGGTGCGGAAGTGTTCTTCGGGGGGAACAAGCAGAATGCCAAAGGTAAGAGAAGGAACAGAAGAAATCGAAGTCTGTCCCGAGTGCGGAAGCCACCATCTTGTCCGCGACTACGAGCGCGGAGAGCTGCTGTGTGAGGACTGCGGGCTGGTCCTGGACGACCAGTTCATCGATCAGGGTCCGGAATGGAGGGCATTCGATGTGGAGCAGGGCGAGAAACGTGCCCGTACCGGTGCTCCGATGACCTACACCATCCACGACAAGGGTCTCTCCACCGAGATCTCGTGGAAGAACAAGGACAGCTACGGCAAGAGCATCCCGACAAGGAACAGAGCTCAGCTGTACAGGCTCAGGAAGTGGCAGAGGAGGATCCGTGTCTCCAACGCCACCGAGAGGAACCTGGCGTTCGCGCTGTCCGAGCTGGACAGGATGGCATCCGCCATGGGGCTGCCCAGGAACGTCAGGGAGACGGCCGCCATGATCTACAGGAAGGCCGTCAACAAGAACCTCATCAGGGGAAGGTCCATCGAGGGCGTCGTCGCAGCGTCCCTCTACGCCGCATGCAGGCAGTGCGGAGTGCCCAGGACCCTTGACGAGGTGGCAGGGTCCAGCCGCGTCGGCAGGAAGGAGATCGGAAGGACCTACAGGTTCATGACCCGCGAGCTGAAGCTGAAGCTCATGCCCACCAAGCCCCAGGACTACGTCCAGAGGTTCTGCTCCGAGCTCAAGCTCAACGGAGAGGTCCAGAGCAAGGCGGCCGAGATCCTCAAGGACGCGTCCGAGAAGGAGCTCACCTCCGGAAGGGGGCCCACGGGAGTGGCGGCAGCGGCCATCTACATCTCCTCGATCCTGTGCAACGAGCGCAGGACCCAGAGGGAGGTGGCGGATGTGGCCGGTGTGACGGAAGTCACCATCAGGAACCGCTACAAGGAGCTCACCGAGAAGCTCGGGATAGAGATCCAGCTCTGAATCATGGGCGGGGGAGCCCGCCCTTCTTCCCTTTTTCCATCGCATCGTTTTTGTTCAGATACCATATGGGGGTATCCATGGCTGAGGAAACGCAGAGGCCGAGCCGCCACATCTGCCTGACCAACAGGAACGCGCTGGGGATATCCGATGACCCCGAATTCGACATACTTTCCGCATTGGCGGACAAGGACGTGCTGACGCTGGCAAGAGGGCTTGCGAAAGAAGAGGCGCGCTCGCCGTTCCCGGACGGCCTTTTCGGAATGGACAGCGCACGCACCAACGCCGCGATAAGGAAGATGAAATCCGCAGGCCTGATATCGTCTCGCAGGGACGGGAACGACCACGTCTACTTCCTGAACGCATGCCGCTTCAAGGACCTGATCGGGTTCCTGAACGGCCTCATCAAGGCCTGAACCACTTGAACTCCAGGTAATCCACGTCGTTCTTCTTGACGCGGCCGAAGAGGATCTCCTTCTTCACCCCGCCGGACAGCCTGACGGTCCTGGAGATCTCGGGCCACATCCTGATGCCCTCGTCGGTGACGGCATGGGCCAGGTACCTTGCGTGGCAGTCGTCGGGGGATTCCTGGTAGACCCTGAAATGGGTCCCGTACTTGAACCCGGTCTTCACGACCAGCCCGCGCTCCCTCAGGTCGGAATAGACCTGCAGGCGGATGCCGAACTCGTCCTGGATCGATTCTCCGAAATCGACGAGGTCGTCGTAGGACAGCTTCTCCCCGTCCTGCCCGAGGACCGTGAGACGGCCTTTGGAGACCAGATGGCAGCTCTCGATCAGTGACAGCTGCAACGCATCCACGAACGATTTGCCGTAGAACCCGTAGTCCCTCAGGGCCTCGGACTGCTGGCGGTCGAACACGAACACCCTGTCGCGGATCAGCCTTCCGACGGGCTTCTCGGATATGGGCTCGGGGAAGACCTTCCCTGCGGGGTCCCTCATGGACATCATGTAGTATGTGACGTCCCCTTCCTCGTCTACGACTCCGTAGAGGAGCTTCTTCTTCCTCTTGGCGGTGTCGACGGCCTCGCGGATGAAGGTGGAGATGTCTATGGCGGTCCTCTCGGACACGGCCCTGACCATGAACTCCGGCCTGGAGTTGCTCATGATCATCCCGCGGGGGAACACGGAGAGGTCGTAGTCGCCGGTCTCGTATTTGGCGATGAATCCCCTCTGCCTCAGGTCCCTGTACACCAGGTACTTGATGTCGAACCCCTCGAAGACGGACGCGGAATGGCAGAACATCTGGTCGAACGTCATGGGCCCGTCGGGGCCTATGACCTCCACCCTGCGGTTCTCCATCAGGAAAGTGGCCTCTATCAGGTCCAGGTCGACGCCTCCGCCGCTGCGCGGGTAGCCGAAGTTGCCTTTGGTGTAGAGCCTGCTGCCCTCGCTCTGATCGCGGACCTCCACGATGTCGTCCACTAGAATTCCTGCCATCGGGGCGAAGTAGAGGGCAGGACTATAAAAAGTATCCAGGAGGCCTGAGCCGGCCCCCTGTAAAGGCCCGAGGAGGATCGCTCCCCCTCGGAGTTTCATCTCTTCTTGTGGGTGACGAGGATCGTGATCTCCATCATCGCCACTGCGATGGCGGCGATGATGAGGATCGTGACCTTGCTGTCGTACTTCCTGGTGTCTTCGGTCTCGGGCACGATGGGCACGGGGTAGACGTCCTCATCGTCCCACCAGGGGTCGTCCGAGGATTCCTCTTCCCATATGGCATAGAGGGTCTCGTCCTCGTTGACCTCGTAGTACGATTCGGTTATGAGGGTCATCCTCGAGGCGGCCTCCGCTCCGAGGGTCTTCACATCCACTTCGCTGTTGGAGTTCTCGACTACCTTGCCCCATCCGACGAACTTGTACCCATCGCGGACCATGTCCAGGGCCGTGGGCAGCCAG
Organism: Firmicutes bacterium CAG:194; assembly: GCA_963605395.1. Taxonomy (GTDB): domain Archaea; phylum Thermoplasmatota; class Thermoplasmata; order Methanomassiliicoccales; family Methanomethylophilaceae; genus Methanoprimaticola. Next base: position 22,992 of record CAVCVB010000011.1, on the reverse strand, counting down.
ACGACCGTCTTCTTGTTGGCCTCGACCCACTGGTACCCGATGGTCCCTTTGCTGTCGCTCTCGTCGTAGTAGGTCAGCTTGCATGCGTCCTCCTCCTTGATGAAGTACGCGTTCATGTAGGTGTCAGTAGGCGAGGAGTCCAGCCTCGTCCCGGGCGCATAGACGACGCCCTGGTTCACGCCGTCGCGGGGAGTCCACCCCACGAAGACGCAGCCGTCGTCCCTTGCCGTGATGCCGTCCGCGGACCTGAGCTCGACGACATCGGATTGGAGCTCGTCGTAGGGCTTCCCCTGGATGACGCCTCCGTCCTCGGTGGCATAGACCACGACCTTGTCCGGATCCATCCACTTCCCTCCGATGGATGCATCGGTCTCCACCACGTAATCGGACCCGAGCCCGTACTCGGTGGTGCTCCCGCCGGACGAGATCTCCCATCCGACCAGGATCTGCCCGTTCTCGTTGACGATCGGTTGGTCGTCGGCATCCTTCTCGGGGAGGGTGATGACCTCTCCGACCGCATGGTCTCCGGAGTCTATCACCTTGTCCAGCCCTTCTTCGACCTCGAGCTTGGCATCTTCCACCGACGTGTTCGTGATGTTCCCGTATCTGTCCATCTCCAGCTGGATCCCGTCGTCGGTGCCTACGTAGGTCCTGCCGTTGATCTTCACGGACTGGCCCTTCTGCAGGGTCAGCTTGACCCCGCCGTCTGTTCCGATTGTGTAGGTCACATCGCCGGACAGCCCTTCGAAGGGGATGCCGTTGATCGTCGCGGTGCCTCCCTGGACTATCTCCACGGAACCGGACCCGTCGTTCGCGGCCCTGACTATGATGGCTGTGTCTCCGGTGCATACAACGGGCGTGCTCGAGCTGCCGACGGCGATGCCCTCGCCCTTGTCGAGCTTCACAGCGCCCGAAGTCAGCTTGAACGGTTCGACAGAGATGTCGATCGCCGTGTTGTCCGAGGCTGCCTCGTATTCGGTGCCGTCGATCGTCAGGACGTCTCCGACAGAGAGGACGGGGACCGTCTCCACGGTGCTGATGGTGTACGTCTTGCCTGCGGGGACCCCGAGTTCGACGATCTTCGTAATCTCGCCGACGGTGACCCTCACCTTGGCGGCGGCAGGCCCGGTGACCACGCCCTTGCCCCTGACGAGCGTCAGGCTTCCGTCGGAGCCTATCTCGACCTTGGTGTCCTCTCCGGAGTCTCCTTCCTTCGCGATGCCCTTGATCGTGGCGCCGTCCTTTCCGGAGATGCTTGCATCCGCAGGGATGGTGGCGGTGGCCTTCCCGTCGTCGGTCTTCCCGAGGACGAAGCTGTCGCTCGCCTTCCCGGTGAACGTCGCGTTGCCCATCTTGACCGAAGCCTTGGAGCCCGTGCCCGCGGCGTCAAGGGTCAGGGTCCCGGCCGAGATGTCCACAGTGTACGCCGTGCTGTTGCTCGTGGCGAAATCCTCGGTTCCGCTTCCGACTGCGGCGGTCATGGACCCGGCGGAGCTCCCTTTTCCGGAGACGAGGGTGGCCTTCCCGTTCAAAAGCTCGATCTGCGCATCAGCAGAAGCGGCCGTGACGGAGTTCCCTCCGCCGGAGACAGTGGTCCCGTTCACGTCCTTCACCCTGCTGGTGGACCCCGCCGTTCCGTTCTCGAGGAGGTCGATGTTCTTCGTGTTCTCGTCCGCGGCGGACATGGCGAACCTGGTCCCGGCGTTGACCGCTGTGTAAGTGGTCTTGGTCGCAGGCGTGTCTTTGAGAGCCACATCCACAGTCCCGTCCGCCTTCGAAAGGACGACGGCGGGATTCAGTGCATTCCCACCGGATGCACGGGCCTTGAGGACGACGTCCCCGTTCCCTGCTCCATCGCCGCTGGGGGCGGTGTAGGTGTACTTGCCGACGGTGATGCTCTCCCCGGCCTTCAGGCTGTAGCTGAAGCTCGGATCCTTCCATGCGCTTTCCGGGATGACAGCAGTCACGTTCCCGCTGGAATCGACCGTATATGTAGCACCGTCACAGAAGGCCGTGTACGTCACACCGTTGATGATGAATGTGTCGCCCGCCTCCTCTACAGTGACTGTGCATCCTGCCGCAGTCTTCTGGACCGTGACCTTTCCGATGTTCGTTCCCTGCTGGCCCTCGGCCGTCTGTCCGGGGATGATGACTTTCTCTGTATCAGAGCTACCGAACGCAATGGTGGCGCTCGTTCCTCCGGGGACCACGGCCTTGTCTCCGTCGTTGGTCACCTTCCCGTTGCTGATGTCCAGTGGGAAGCTCCAATCTCCAGTTCCGGAGGTGCACTCCACTCCGTCGATCGTCACGGACTCGCTTTCTGCGTCGCCGATGACGCAGCCCGGCGAGCTTGTCAGGTCTATGGTGTACGTCTTGCCTGCAGGGACCTTGACCTCGACGTCTTTCGGTTGGCCGTCCACTGTGGCCCTGGCCTTGACGGTGGCTTCGCCGGTGACCTCGCCCTTTCCTGCAACGAGCACCAGGACGCCGTTGGAATCGAACTCGACCTTGGTGGCGTCCTCCCCGTCCGCAGCGGTGACTCCTACGATTGTGACAGCCGATCCGGCAGAGTCCTTCCCTGTGATGGTAGCATCCGCAGGGATGGTGGCGGTGGTCTTCCCGTCGTCGGTTTTTCCGAGAGCGAAGCTGTCGTTCTCCTTTCCGGTGAACGTCACGTTGCCCATCGTCACGGATGCTTGGGCCTCAGCGGTCCCGCTGCCCAGAGCGAGGGTATTGTTCTTCGTGTCGACAGTGTACTGTGCACCGCTTATGCTGGAGAAGGACGTGCTCGCGGAATCCCCGCTCAGCCTGGCGTCCATCTTTCCGGAAGAGGTCCCCTTTCCTGCGACTAGCACCAGGACACCATCAGAATCGAATTCCACTTCCGTGGCATCCTCTCCTTCCGCGGCGGCGACTCCCTTGATCGTGATAGCCGATCTATCCGAACGTATGCCCGTTATGCTCGCATCCGCAGGGATGGTCGCGGTAGTCTTCCCGTCGCTGGCCTCTCCGAGGGTGAAGCTGTCGTTCTCCTCTCCGGTGAACGTCACTTCGCCCATCTTCACGGATGCTTGGGCTCCAGAGGACCCGCTCTTCAGCTCGAGAGTGCCGATGGAGCCGTCAGCATCAGAGATGCTCACGGCGTACTCGGACCCGTTGCCGTCGAAGGTCGTGCTCGACGAATCCCCTTTCAGCACGGCATCCATCTTGCCGGTGGAGCTACCCTCGCCTGCGACGAGGGTGGCTTTCCCGTTCAGAAGCTCGATCTGCGTGTCGTTGCTCTCGGCTTTTATGGAACGCGCTCCGTCGGAGACGGTGACCCCTCTCTCGACCTTCAGCTCGCTGTCAGCGCCGGACGTGGATCCGTTGGAGATCAGGTCGGCCTTGGTCCTGTCCTTTTCGTCCCCGCTGTACGTCATGGCGAACTTCGTGTCCGCATTGACCGCGGTGTAGGTCGTCGTATTCGTCGGATCGCTGCTCAGAGCCACATCGACATGCCCGGCTGCCTCTTCCAAGGTCACGACAGGGTTCGACCTGCCTTCCTCGAACTCCAGAGTGACTGCTCCTTTCTCGATGCCGGCCGGGGCGGTGTAGACATAGTCTCCGAGGGTCACGGACTCGCCTGCCGAGATCTCGTACTTGAACCCGGCCTTCAGTTCTCCAACGGGGATGGTCGTCGAGATGGCGCCGATGAAGCTGACCGTTCCATCCGTGCCTATGGTGATGACGCAGCCTTTTCCGGAATAGGTCCTCCCGTCGATCGTCACGGATTGCCCCTCTCCGAGGGTGATGCTCGACTTCCCGTCCGCATCTATGCCGACGGTCAGCTGGGAGGATCCGGTCGGGCACTCGATCTCAGTCGTCCCATTGATCTTCGCCTTCCCTCCGACGGGGATCGTGACAGACCCTTTGCCATCGTCCACGGCGGTCACGGTTATCTGCTTGCCGTCGCCCTCGACGAGGTTCTCGACCGGGACATTACCGTTCCCGACGCTCACCTTCTCGCCCTTGTCGAGCTTGACCGCGCCTTGGACCACCTTGTCCGGAGCATCCGTTGCGCTCGAGACCTCGATCTTGGTGTTGTCAACGGTCGTCTCGTACTCGGTATCGCCGATCTTGACCTTCCCTCCGGAGGTCGGGACGAGGGCAGTGTCCTTTCCGCTGCTCGGCGAGTCTACCGTGACGGTTATGCTGTCTCCGCCGGTGTCGGCCGGGTTGGATATCTCCTTGCCGCTCTTCCCGTAGATGGACACGCCGTCGCCGATGACGGCGGATCCGCTCGATATGTATACGCTTCCGGTTTCGCCGATCTTGAAGACCGCTCCGGAAGATCCTGCTTTGTAAGTGTTCTCCCCGTAGACGAAGGGGCCGTCCTCGGCTCCCACGGTCACTTCCGCGACATAGCCGGAGCCGGTCTTCTCCACGCTCACATCTCCTGTGTTGGATCCGGAGACCGTGACCTTCTCGGCGTCATCATCGCTTCCCAGGGATATCGTGACGTCCGAGGCCGTGCTTCCGGGGACCGTGGCCTTGTCCCCTGTGTTCGCCAGGGTCCCGGAGCTCCCGCTCTTGATCGGGAAGCTCGTCGTGCCCTCTCCTGCTTGGTAGATCACGCCGCCTATCGTGACCGTCTTGCCCTTGGACAGTCCGTTGACGGTGCCTGCGTCGGCATCGATCGTGTATGTCTCGCCCGAAGGCACCTTGACTTCGACGGTCTCGTCCCCGGCCTTGACCTTGACGGTGGCCTCGCCCGCGACCTTCCCCTTCCCTGCAACGAGGATGAGATGGCCGTCGGTCCCGACCTGCACCTGCGTGCCGTTCGCCGCGCTCTCGATCGTCGGGCCGTCGCTCTCTGCGATCTTGGCGCCCGATGGGACCGTCGCCGTGTACGCGACATCGGATTCGCTTCCTTCGGCCAGCGAGAACTCGCTGCCTGCGGCCCCGGTGAAGGTGATACCGCCCGAGGTCACGGATCCTGCCGCGTCGGTCCTCAGCTTCCCGTTGGCCGTATCGACGGTGTACTTCGCCGAGCCCGAGAAGGACATGTCCGTCCCGCTGTCTTCGTCGGCGAACATCGTCGCGGTCATCTTGCCTTCCGAAGAGCCTTCCCCTCCGACGAGCTTGATCGCGCCGTTCGCGTCGACGAGGATCTCCGTGCCCGAGCCGACTATGCTTATGGAATCGTTGCCGTCCTTCGATGTGACCGTTCCGCCGTAAACTCCGGATGAGTCGGCAGTGCCGGTGACCGTCGTCGAGGTCGTGTCTCCAACGGTCGTCTTGCACAGCTTGAAGGATCCGCCGCTGTACGATGCTCCGGCGTCGACGACGGCCGTCTCGCTTGATCCGACCGTCAGCGCCATGGAGCCGTCTGTACCGGCGGACACCGTGTAGGATCCTCCGCTGACGCTGTACGTGGTCGACCCGGACTGGCCCGTGCACACGACATCCACATCGGCTGCGGTCTCGTCCCCGGTCTTCTCGACAGCCAGACTGCCGCTCTTCAGGGTCACGTTCCCCGAGGGGTCCATGTCTATCGTGGCCGCCCCTCCGGTCGCGGTGAAGCTCCCCGCGGCTGTGGTCAGGCAGATCCCGCTCGGAAGCGTCCCGTCATCCACTGCGGTGAGGCCTGTGCCCGTCGCGAGGATGGTTGCGACAGAGCTTCCTTCCGCGGCAGAAGCAGTCAGGGCTTCGGACACTGTGGCGTACTTCCCGAGCTCGTTCCCGTCCGCATCCTTCGTGATGGCTTGCGCCGTCGCCGGCGCCAGGTCTCCGGAGAGGATGGAGCTCAGGTTGACGCTCAGCCCGATGGTCGGCGTTCCGCTGATCACGATCGTGCGGCCCACCAGCTCGGCCTTCAGTCCCGCGCCCTTGATCTTCTCGTTGATGGCATCCGCCTGGGCCTGGGTCAGGTCCGCATAGCCGTCTCCTGCCGTGAGGACGACGTTCTCCATCGCCCCTTCGATCCCTGTCTGCGAGAGGGAGCCTGTGTAGCTGACCCCTGTCGGAACGGTCCCCAGATCGATCTTCCCTTCTGCCACTGCTGTGGACAGGTACAGGCCGTTGTCCTTGTACAATACCCCCGCCGCTTTGGGCGCGTCGCTCTGGAAGTAGGCCTGATCGCCATCATCGGCGTCCGTCGCGAACTGCACCCCGTCTTCGGTCGGAGTGCTCTCGGTGGAGATGTGGATCTCGGCTCCGTCGGCCAACGGCGAATCCGCGCTTATCTTCAGGGTCTCACCGCTCTTCACGCACAGGTTCGAATCCGTCGTCCCGAGAGTCATTTGGTCATTCTCACTGCTCCAGGTCGACCCGGCCTTGTTGCCCTTGACCACGGCGGTCCCGCCGATGGTCAGGGCCCCTGCATCCTTCTGGATCCCCGCGGCCTTCCCTGCGTCGGAAGAGGTGCATCCGTTGCCGCTGACCTCTCCCCCGGTCATGGTGACCACGCTGCTAGAGCCGGAGAGGTATACTCCCGCGCCCTCGGCCGAACAGTTCCCGGTGACCTTGCCGCCGGAGATCTCGGCCGTTCCGCTCAGAACGCAGATCCCGCCCCCGGAGCCGCTGGCGTGGTTGTCCTTTATCTCTCCGCCGGCCATGTTCAGGGTCCCGCCGTTCAGCAGGACTCCTCCCCCATTTTGCCCGGAGTTGTCCTGTATGGTCCCTCCGGTCATCTTCAGGGTCCCGCCGTTCACGGTGACGGCCCCGCCCACGGAGCCTGCGGTATCCGTGGTGCAGAACTTCTGGATCGTCGCGCCTTCGGCGATCTCGACCGTGCCGCCGGACATCAGGACCGCGTTGCCCGTGGACGTCTGGTGATCGCCGCCGTCCAGTGTGACGTTCGTCAGCTTGAGCGTCCCACTGCTGACGGCGAACATCGTCCCTCCCGAATCACTAGTCCTCTTCAGGCTGTAATTGTTTTCTCCATCGGAAGCGATGGTGACCGTCTTGTCCTCATCGACAGCGACGGATGCGTCCTGCGAGATGTCGGAGAGCAGGTAGATCGTTCCGTTGTCCTGGACCATGTCGTAAGCATGGTCGACCGTGGCGAACGGGTGCTCCTTCGTGCCGTCCCCGGTCGTGTCGCTCCCGTTCTCCGACACGTACACCGCCGTTGCGGTGCGACCATCGAACGAAAGGGACAGTTTCCCGTCGTCGCTGTCACGGACCGTTCCCGCAAGGGAGGGCTTGTCGCTGGAGAAATACTCCGCTTCGCTCTCCGACACCTGGGAGAGCACTAGCTGAGATCCGCTCGAAGGCCATGTTGTCAGAGACAGGCCTATGGTGCTGCCATTGGCGAGCGTCGTATTGGGAATCCTCTGAACCACTCCTCCGGTCACCACCTTCAGGTTGCTGTCGCCGTTCGCATCGGTGTTCCCGTCGATCTTCAATGCCGTATCGCCGCCGCCTATGGCCACGGTCCTGGTCGTGGACTCGCCGTTGCTGATATAGATCCCGCCGGCGCATCCGTCACCGGTGCTCCCTTCGCTTGTATTGTTCTCTACCGTTCCGCCGTTGAGGAACAGCTTCCCTATCACGAAGTATATTCCTCCGGCCGTCGACTCAGAAACGTTGCCCGTGATGCTCCCGCTGTTCAGGGTCACCGTCCCGCCGGTCTGCTTTATCGCCCCGGCATCGGTGGCCGAGTTCCCCGTGATGCTCCCGCCGTCGATGACTAGCGCTCCGTCGGAGACCAGGACGGTGGATGTGGATGCCAGATTCGTCTTGAAGCCCTGGACCGACGATCCGGTGCCCAAGGTCAAGGTTCCTCCGGAAACGGCGACCGCAGGACTGTTCGCCGCTGCCGTGTCATCGCCGCCCAGTGTGACATTCTCTAGGTTGACTATCCCTTTCGAGACAGAGAGGACCGTCTGCGTTCCGGACCTGGTGATCTTCTTAGCATCATCCCCATCAGATGTTATCGTGATGACGCTGCTGTCGCCCAGGTTGGTATTCCCGCCCAGGTCCAGGGTCTCAGTCAATACGATGTCGGTCAGGAGGACTATGGTGTCGTTCGGCCTGGCGCTCTCGTAAGCTTCCGCCATGGAAGTGTAAGGATTTTCCCTTGACCCTTTAGTGGCCGAGGTGTCGCTGCCGGCCGTGTTCGAGACATAGATATAGCCTCCTTCGCGCGCATCGGCGGACAGCTCTATCACATTGTTCGATTCATCGAACACCACACCGTATTCAGACGGCTTATCGCAGAATATCCGCTTCGCATCGTCCTCTGTCGCTGTGTGTCCGCTGGTCCCTTCGGTGCCTTTGGCCACCCACGTCCCTTCGCATATCTTTACGGCATAGACCCCCAGCTTGGCATCATCCGTCAGAGCGCTCTGCAGCTTCACGTAGATGTTCGTTTCTGTCCCGGTCGAATTCTTCAGGTAGACGTTCCTCTGTTCTCCATCTTTCGTGTTGCCGTAGACATATGCGCTCCCTCCGAACTGGATATCGCATTCCGATGTATTCCCGCGCATGTAGACGGCTGCGTAACCTTTGCCGATCTTGTTGTCCTTTATCTCTCCGCCTGTCATATAGAATTTCGGAATGTTATACGAACCGATGCCCACGACCGTGCAGTCATAATTGCCCGTGATCAAACCGCCGGTCATCTCCACCGTTCCTTTCGATCCCGCCACGACGACCGCGGCAGGATTAGTAGTACTCCCATTGTACACGCTGCATCCTGTGATCTTCGAACCATCCTGGATCTTGATTACTCCAGCCGACGAAGTTGCGAACAGGACCCCCATGCCTCCGGTGGAGCCGCTCCACACGAAGTTCTGAACGACTGCCCCGCTCCCCAGAATCACGGTTCCGTTGCTCACATAGACGGCTCCGCACCAACTGCCGGTCTTGGGCATATTGGAACCGTCCACGACCACATTCTCGAACGATATGGATTTGCCATTGGTCACGGTGAACATGCCTGATGAGGCCGCTTGCCCGGTGACTGCCCCCTTGATCTTGTATCTTCCATCGGCCCCCGCTTCTGCGGTGACTGTCACAGATTTCTTGATATTGACGGCCAGGTTCTCGCTCATCGTTATGTCGGACAAGAGGCAGATTGTTCCTCCGTCGGCCACGTTTGTATAAGCCGTCTTTATCGTTTGATAAGGGCTGGATCTCGTCCCGTCCCCGGTCGTGTCATCCCCGGATCCGCTCACATAGACGATGTTCGAAGCGTCCGTCGTCACGCTGTCGGAAGACCCTGCTGCAGGCTCCACCCCCCCTGCGACGCCCGCCAGGACCGCCGCGGACAGGAGCACCGCTAAGGACAGCATCAGGACGAGCCTGTCGCGGCGATTGTTGTTCATTCTTTTCTCCATCTTTCCACCTGATAGGTCATATGAATCCGACCTCTTTCCTGCCATGTCCGTCCGGACACAGGGCATCGGTCTGAGATCGGCATTGTTAAATCGCAGGTACTCCAACTCATGTCATTTATATCTGCTTCCGAAACCGCTTCGTATGGAGCCTGTCCGTAACAAAAGGAAGCTCCGGAATAACAACGCCCGCGGCTGTCGCGCCGGAGGATCCGCCGGCCCTGATGACGATGGCTGCCCTCGGAGCGCTCGCGGGCCGGCGCTGCATAGAGAATGTCGGCCCCCGCCCGTGAGGGCAGGGGCCTTGAAAAGGTTCAGTTCACGGAAGACGAGGGGAGGGTTCCCTCGATGAACTGCTGGTAACCGTACAGGTCGATGAGCCCGTGTCCGGAAAGGCAGAACACGATGGTCTTCTCCTCTCCGGTGACCTTGCACTCCAGGGCCTTGTCGATCGCTGCCTTCACGGCATGGCAGGACTCGGGGGCGGGCACGATGCCCTCGGTGCGGGCGAAGGTCACTCCGGCCTGGAAGGTGTCTGGCTGATCGTAGGAGACGGCTGTGGCGTATCCCTGCCTGTACGCGGCAGAGACCAGCGGGGCCATTCCGTGGTACCTGAGCCCTCCGGCGTGGATCGCCTTGGGGATGAAGTCGTGGCCCAGGGTGTACATCATGATGAGCGGGGTCATCCCTGCGGTGTCCCCGAAGTCGTACTTGTACTCGCCCTTGGTGAGGGACGGGGACGCCTTGGGCTCCACTGCGATGATCTGGCAGTCGCTCTTGCCTTTGATCTTCTCGGCGATCATGGGGAAGGTGAACCCGGCGAAGTTGGATCCTCCTCCGGCGCATGCGATCATGTAGTCGGGCTCGATCTCGGCCATCTTCATCTGCTCGAGCGTCTCCAGGCCTATGACGGTCTGGTGGAGCATGACGTGGTTCAGCACGCTTCCGAGAGAGTAGCAGGTGTTGGGATCCTTGACGGCGAGCTCGCAGGCCTCGGAAATCGCTATCCCGAGGGAACCGGAGGTGTCCGGGTGCTCCTTGAGGATCTTCCTTCCGAACTCGGTGTACTCGCTGGGAGAAGCGTAGCACTTGGCGCCGTACATGTTCATCAGGGTCTTCCTGAAGGGCTTCTGGTCGAAGCTCCCGCGGACCATGAAGACTGTCGTGTCGATATCGAACATGTTGGACACCATGGACAGGGCAGTGCCCCACTGGCCTGCACCGGTCTCGGTGGTCAGGGTGTGGATGCCGGCCTCGGCGTTGTAGTACGCCTGGGCGAGGGCGGTGTTCCCCTTGTGGCTCCCGAGGGGGCTCATGTCCTCCCTCTTGAAGTAGATCTTGGCGGGGGTCTTCAGGTATCTCTCCAGGTGGTAGGCCCTCTGGAGGTAGGAAGGGCGGCTGAGGTAGACGAGCTGCTCTCTGACCTCTTCGGGGATGTCGATGTACCTCTTCATGGAGCCTTCCTGCTCGATGATCGGCTTGCAGAAGATGGGCGCGAAGTCCTCCGGAGTGGCGGGCTTGCCGGTGGAGGGGTTCAGCGGAGGCGCCACGGGCTCGGGGAGGTCCGCGGCGAGGTTGTACCAATGCTTGGGCACGTCATCGGGCATGAGCCTGATGCATGCGTCTTTCGGAATAGTCATGAATCCTCGATTGAGTCGATGTATTTGTACATAATGGTAGCAGGATGTACATTAAAATACATCCAAACACGGGCTTAAGGCCCTGAAAAGCAAAGTTTTTTATAAAAGTTCTGACATATATTGTAGTTGTGAACCAGAGGTTGACAACTGAGGGATAACATGGATGAGATCGACCGTCTGCTGTCGCTGGTGGAGAACCCCACCAGGCGGCGGATACTGGAATCGCTGGTCCGGGAGCCAAGCTACCCCCTGCGCCTGTCGAAGGAGCTCGGAGTCAGCCAGCAGGCCGTGATGAAGAACCTGGTCCTGATGGAGCAGAACGGATTGGTGAGCAGCAGCCGCGCGGACAGCGACATGGGCCCGTCTAGGATCGTGTACAGCCCCAACAGCGAGTTCACCCTGGTCGTGGAGATGGGATGCGGAAGGTTCGTCGCCCGGATGGCAGGGCCCCGCATGGCCGCAGAGGCCATGCAGGAAGCCACCAGGGGCCAGATCCTGGACCGCATCGGAGAGATAGACAAGGAGATCGGATACCTGGAGAAGAGGCGCGCCGCGCTCATGCAGGAGCGCGATGCGCTGACGGGAGCCCTCGGCGGTTCGGAAACCGCAGAGGATGAAGGCAAGAACACCCAATCGATGGAAAGGAGGCAAGGAGATGACCAATGAGAAAGCGATCAAGGTCGCAGAGCTGAAGCCGGGCGAGACCGGCAGGGGCATAGCAAGGCTGGACCCCGAGCTCATGGACATCCTCGGCATCAAGGTCGGGGACATAGTCCAGATAGACGGCAACAAGAAGACCGTGGCAAAGGTGCTCAGGGGAGGCCCCGAGGACGCCAACCGCGGCATCATAAGGATCGACGGTTCCACCAGGCGCAACGCAGGCGTGTCGCTGGACGAGCGCGTGGCGGTCAAGAAGATCGTCGCGAAGGATGCGGAGAAGATATCCTTCGCGCCCACCGAGCAGCTCAGGCTGCAGGGCGGAGAGGACTACCTCAGGCAGGTGCTTGAGGGCAGGGCCCTCGCGAAAGGCGACACCATCACCCTGAACGTGATGGGCAACAAGATCGACCTGACAGTCACGTCCTTCGCCCCTTCCGCCGACGCCGTGCTGATGTCGTCCGCCACCGAGGTGAAGATCTCGGACAAGCCCGCCCCCAACAAGGGAGACGTCCCGAAGGTGTCATACGACGATATCGGAGGCCTCGGAGACGCGGTGAAGAAGATCCGCGAGATGGTCGAGCTGCCGCTCAGGCATCCCGAGCTCTTCAAGAGGCTGGGGGTCGAGGCTCCCAAGGGAGTCCTGCTCCACGGGCCTCCCGGAACCGGGAAGACCATGCTGGCGAAAGCCGTGGCAGGGGAGACGAGCAGCAACTTCATCTCCATCGGAGGGCCGGAGATCGTCAGCAAGTTCTACGGAGAGTCCGAGGGCAAGCTGAGGGAGATCTTCAAGGACGCGGAGGAGAACGCGCCCAGCATCATCTTCATCGACGAGATCGACTCCATCGCCCCCAAGAGGGACGAGGTCAACGGAGAGGAGGAGAGGCGCATAGTCGCCCAGCTGCTCTCGCTGATGGACGGCCTGAACTCCAGAGGGAAGGTCGTCGTCATCGGTGCGACCAACAGGCCCAACTCCATCGACGAGGCGCTGAGGAGGCCCGGGAGGTTCGACAGGGAGATCGAGATCGGCATCCCCGACAGGGACGGCCGCCGCGAGATCCTGGAGATCCATACCAGGGGCATGCCCCTGGCCGACGACGTGGACCTGGACTGGCTGGCCAACCGCACCCACGGGTACGCCGGAGCGGACCTGTCCGCCCTTACCAAGGAAGCCGCCATGGCCGCCCTGAGGAGGGTGCTGCCCGACGTGGACCTGGAAGCCGAGGAGATCCCCAGAGAGGTGCTGAACTCCATCCTCGTGACCAAGGAGGACTTCAAGAACGCGCTGAAGGACATGCAGCCCTCCACCATGAGGGAGGTCCTGATCGAGAAGCCCAACGTCAAGTGGGATGATATCGGTGCATTGGAGAGCGCCAAGCAGGAGCTGAAGGAGGCCGTCGAATGGCCCCTGAAGTTCGGCAAGGTCTTCGAGCACATGAACGCCAGGCCTCCGAAGGGGATCCTGCTCTACGGGCCCCCCGGAACCGGGAAGACCATGCTGGCGAAAGCCGTGGCCACCGAGTCCGAGGCGAACTTCATCGCGGTCAAGGGACCGGAGTTCCTCAACAAATGGGTCGGGGAGTCCGAGAAGGCCGTGAGGGAGACGTTCAGGAAGGCCAGGCAGGCATCGCCCTGCGTGATCTTCATGGACGAGATCGACTCCATCGCTCCCGAGAGGGGCACCGGCGGGGACAGCAACGTCACCGAGAGGGTGATCTCCCAGATGCTGACGGAGATGGACGGGCTGGAGAGCCTGAACGATGTCGTGGTCATCGCCGCGACCAACCGTCCTGACATCATGGACCCCGCCCTGCTCAGGCCCGGCAGATTCGACAAGTCGATCTACATCGGGCCCCCGGACAAGGAGTCCAGGAAGTCGATCTTCGGCATCCACACCAAGGACCGCCCCCTGGCGGACGACGTGGACCTGGACGCCCTGGCGGAGAAGACCGAGGGATGCACCGGAGCGGACATCTCGGCCATCTGCAACGAGGCCGTGATGAACGCCGTGAGGCACCTGGTCTCCGCCAACCCGAGCCCCTCGGACGATGACATCGCATCGTGCAAGGTCACCGCAGAGGACTTCGAGAAGGCCCTCGACAAGTTCGGGCCCAAGTCCAGGCAGGAGCTGAAGGACTACGGCCACGGGAAGGAGTGATCCTTCCCTTCCAAACCCTTTAACAACGCAACGAACGGAAACGGAAGAAGGAACGAAGGAAATCAAGGAGGAATGAACCATGAGCGCAGCTGATGACATCTGGAACGACCTGTTCGGGGGCTTCGACAGCTTCAACAGGAGGATCGAGGACATGATCTCGAGCATGAACGTGTCCGATCCGAACGTGAAGACCTACGGGTACACCATGTACCAGGGTCCGGATGGGGTGAGGCACGTGAGGGAGTTCGGCAACACGGGCGGAAGGCTCAACGCCATCGGCCCGGCGGATGCCAGGGACATCTTCACGGACGTCACCGAAGAGGACAGTGTCGTGAGGGCCGTCGCGGAGATCCCCGGAGTGGCCAAGGAGGACATATCCCTGAGCTGCACCGGGAACATGCTGTCGATCCGCGTGGACTCTCCCGGCAAGTCCCTCGAGAAGGACCTGGCGCTGCCCTGCGAGGTGGACGCCGACTCCGCCAAGGCCAGCTACAACAACGGCCTGCTGGAGGTCGTCCTCGACAAGAAGGCGCCTTCCCAGAAGGGCAAGTCGATCCGGATCGAATGATCCGACGGGGCCTGCAGGCCCTCCGGAAGGAGGGCTGCGGGCATCCGCCCTTATAACCTTTGAATCATGTTTTAAATAGAAGTTCTGACAGTATGAAAAGCATGGGCAGGAACGATCTCATAAACACGACCCGTGCCATCCTAGCGAAGGCGGGATTCGACGTCTCCTCTGCCCTGACCCTCAGAGGAGTCTGCTTCGACATAGTCGCAAGGCTCGATGACAGGGTCCTGATAATCAAGGTGCTCAGCAACATCGACGCATTCTCCAAGGAGAACTCCGAAGAGATGAAGGTGCTGGCCGACACCTTGGACGCCACGCCCCTGGTCGTGGGCGAGAGGTCCAGCGCAGGCGCGCTGGAGCCCAGCATCGTCTATTCCAGGTTCAACATATCCATCGTCTCCAACGAGACCCTGGCGGACCTCCTGCTGGAGGACGCCCCGCCCTTCATCTTCGCCGCCCCCGGCGGCCTCTACGTCAAGCTGGACAGCGAGCTCCTGAGAGCTGTCCGCGAGGACCGCGGCATCAGCCTGGGAACGCTGGCGGACTACGCAGGAGTGTCCAGGAGGACCATCCAGATGTACGAGTCCGGCATGGGCGCCATGATCGACGCCGCCCTGCGCATCGAGGAATGCCTGGGCCTGCCTGTGATCGAGCCCATAGACCCCTTCGAGTTCAAGAGCGAGGAGAGGAGGAAGGAGGAGCGCACCGGACAGGAGCGCATAGACACCTTCGCCGTCAACCAGCTCTGCAACCTCGGGTTCTCCGTGAGGCCGGTCCTCAAGAGCCCCTTCGAGGCGGTCAGCCACAACGACAGCACCGCCATGCTCACCGGCATCGGGGCATCCGACGACTCCAAGCTGGTCCAGAAGGCGATAGTCGCTTCGGACATCGCCCGCATCGTCGACCGCTTCTCCATCCTGATAGTGGAACAGAAGCACGACCGCGACAACATAGACTCCACGGCCGTGGTCTCCAACGAGGAGCTGAAGAAGATCGACGCTCCCGAGGAGCTCACCAGCCTGGTGGCCGAGAGGGGGACCCGCAAGTGAAGACGATAAGGATCGGGGACTGCGATGTCCACATCCTCCCTATAGTCAACGGCATCCAGTCGGAGGCCGACCGCGTCCACGAGTGCTTCGGAGACCACGAAGCCTACGGCGCCACCATGGGCATCGAGGGCATCCAGGCGATCAAGAAGCGCCTGCAGCTCACCGACGAGTTCGAAGTGAGCGAGCTGGACCTCGCCTACGCCCACAGGATGGAGCAGCTGACCGGCCTGACGGTGGAGATGCCGTCGCCGGCCATGTGCGCCCTGGTGGACGAGTGCTCCAAACGGGACATGAACGTCATCGCATTGGACATGAACGATTCCGATTTCACCGAGATGTACTGCGACACGGTCAAGACGTGGGACTTCGTGAAGGAGCACCGCCTGGCCAAGAAGGGGATGAAGAAGAGGTTCGATGCCGCCACCCCCGAGGAGTTCGCGCTACAATGGGACGAATACGTCAACAGCGTCAAAGGGTACCGCGAGGTGTCCCTCAAAAGAGAGCGCTACATCGCCGAACAAATCGCCGATGTAGCCAAATACAGGTCCGATTTCATGGTCGTCATGGAAGTCGAGAGGACTTCCGGCATCATGAAGATCCTGGAGACCTTGAAATGAGCTGCGAAAGATGCGAGGAAGCCGCAAGAGAAGGCAGCAAGTTCTGCCCGTATTGCGGAGAGCCGCTGGGCCAGCAGCCTGGCAAGAAAGGATTCGGCTTCGACCTTCTCATAAAGATCGTCACGCCGATTCTGCTGATCACCCTGATAGCAGAGTTCCTGACCATGTGGGCCGGCATCCCGACCGCCCTGGACTGGCTCGACGGCCGCAAGTACAGCGTGTTCATAGTCGCGCCTGGGATCGTCAAGCTGTTCTACATCAACGGCATCGCCCTCGACCTGTACTGGTTCATCATCGTGGCGGCGATAACCGCATCCGTCGCCATCCTCCTGTGGGAGTTCCACAAGGTCGTCAAGAAGCCGGAGCCCGAGCGCTCTGCCGATTTCAAGAAGTCCTCCATGTACTGGCTGGTCATGCTCTTCTGCGCGGACATGCTCATCAGCATGGCCGTCGGCCTGGCGATCTCCAACGGGAACGTCCCCGACTTCGAGACCGGATTCTCCGGAGAGGCCCTCTTCGAGTTCGCCAATGCCGCGTTCTGGGAGGAGATATGCACCCGCGTCCTGTACATCGGCGTCCCGATGGCGATCGTGGCCCTGATCTGCAAGAAGGAGAAGGCCTGGAAGTACATCTTCGGAGGGTTCGGGTTCAGCCGCCTCGGGCTGGTCCTCCTGGTGATAGCGTCGTTCGTGTTCGGCTACGCCCACATGTCCGGATGGGGATGGTGGAAAGTGATCCCCACGTTCATCGGCGGCATGATGATGGGATACCTGTACATGAGGTTCGGGCTGCATGTGGCGATCGTTAACCACTTCATCACCGACTACCTGTCGACGCTGATGGGCTCGCCCCTTGTGCTAATAGAAGGCGTGTTCGTCATTGTCGTCATACTGGCCGGGTTCGTCTGCCTCCCCATGGTCGTCGCGAAGCTGTTCAAGAGCAAGGACGAGATAAAGGCGCTGCCCAACTACATCCCGGAAGCTCACGAGAGCTTCTTCTTCAAACGCTGATTGGACTCGACCGCGGACTGGAAGTCACGGGACTCGATTATGTAGTTCCCGCGATAGCCCCTGAGCCTTCCCAGGACGCGGTCGAAGTCTATGCTCCCTTCACCGATCGTGAGGTGCTCGTCGCGGGCGCCGTTGTTGTCGTGGATGTGGATGTTCCGTATCCTGTCGCCCAGAAGGTCTATCATCGCGTCGATCTGCCCGGTCGTGTTCGCATGGCCTATATCGAAGCAGATGCTCAGGTCCGTGCCGTCCACCAGGTCGGCCAATGATTCCGCGGTCCTGCCCAGGAAGAAGGGAACTTCGGGCATGTTCTCGATCACCACGCAGGCTCCGAGGTCCTGAGCGTAGCGGTCTATCATGCGGAGGGACGACCTGGTGCGTGCAGCGGCCTTCTCCTCCGTGCCCTTGACGGCCATGGAGCATAAGCCGGGATGGACCGTGACCGTCACGGCCCCGATCTTCACCGCGGATGCTATGTTCCCAAGGATCTCAGCCATGGATGCCGATAACAGGCGATCGGACATAGCGCCGATGTTCAGGTCGCATATCGGAGCATGCACAGAGCAGGAGATGCCCGTCGAGCCGATGAGCTCGTTGATCTTCTCCTCCCTTCCGATGATGCCGTGCTCCGCCTCGGAGAAGATCTCCCAATGGCCGAACTCCTTGGAGATGGGCCCGATCCAGTCCTCCAGCGGCGTGTTGGCGAAGTTCGTGCAGGATACTCCGATCAGACCTTCACCTCCTCTCCGTCCACCGTCATCGGGGCCGCGCGGTCGATGACCGATTCCAGGTCATCGCCCTCTATCGTGACCTCTATCGCTCCGAGCACGGGGTTCCTGTCGGCGAAGGATATCTTCCCGACGGTCGCGACCTGCTTGTTGATGCTCATGTAGGTCTTCCCTCCGCGGAGGTTCTTCAGCAGGACCCCTCTGGCCGCGTCCAGGATCTTCTGGGAGCGGATGCGCTTGCCGAAGCTGTCCAAGGACGGGAGCGTCCCCTCGAACGCCTTCTCGCCGAGCTCCACTTCCGCATCGGGGAAGATAGACTGGATGGCCTTGAGGACCTTCTCGGGGTCCTCGCTCGGGTTCACTGGACAGTAAAGGCGGACGGAATACATGCTATCCGAATCGCGCCGGGATATAAAAGAAGGAGACGGCCTGCCATGCCCGCGGAGTACAATCCGAAAGGATAAACGTCCGTCGTGCATCCTGCATCCCATGAGAGAGGAGATCCTATCGCAGGCGGCCAAGAGGAAGGTTTTCTTTTCCCCCGATGCAGTCGAGATGATCCTCTCGAACAACGACCCGATGGGCTTCACCAACACAGTGTTCGCCCATCTCGCATCGAACATGATGTTCGTGAGCAAGCAGGACATCATGGACTGCATCGCAGGCGACAAGGTCATATTCGAAGCCCCGAAATCCGTCAAGCCGGACAACAGGTTCACATCGGACCTCACCGTCATGAAAGGGACGGACATCACCGGAGACTCCACCTGCGAAGGGAAGATCAACGACTTCGCGGAGTTCTTCAGGAGCCGCTTCTTCATGCTCAAGAGGCTGCTGGAGAAGCGCCACGACTTCGGCAAGGCCATGGACATCTCAAGGGCGATGACCCTGGACCGCGATGTCAAGATCGCAGGCCTCGTCTACGACTGCAGCACCACCAAGAACGGCCACACCATGCTCACCCTGGAGGACGACACGGGCACCACGAAGGTGTTCATCTCCAAGGACTCCCCTCTGAACTCGGAGCTCTTCGTGAACGACGAGGTCATAGGGGTGCTGGGGAAGCCCAACCTCCAGAAGACAATGATCATCCCCGAGAAGATCTTCCGTCCGGACATCCCGAAGCAGCACACATGGGAGCCCAGCGACAGCACCTCCAAGATAGCGTTCCTCTCCGACGTCCATGTCGGGAGCACGACATTCCTGGAATCGGATTGGCACAAGATGGTCGCATGGCTGAAGGCCAATGCCGTGGAGATGGGGATCAACTACATCGTCTTCCCGGGAGACGTGGTCGACGGTATCGGAGTGTTCCCGGACCAGGACAAGGAGCTCGTGATCAAGGACATCAACGAGCAGTACGAGAAGCTGGCGGAATACCTGAAGGAGATTCCGGACCACATCAAGATGGTCGTCCACCCCGGGAACCACGACGCCGTCCGTCCCGCCGAGCCCCAGCCCGCGCTGAACCCCCGCTTCACCAAGAACTTCGACTCCAACATCGTGATGGTCGGGAACCCGATCTACCTGAGCGTCGAAGGGAGGACGGTCATGACCTACCACGGGAAGAGCATGGACGACTGGATCGCATCGGTCCAGAACCTCACCTACGACAATCCGCTGAGCGTCATGAAGCAGATGTGCGTCAGACGCCATCTTGCGCCCATCTACGGCCAGAGGAACGCCCTGGCGCCGGAGAAGAAGGACTACCTGGTCATGGAGCACATCCCGGACATATTCGTCTCCGGCCATGTGCACGGGGCCGGCCAGGAGATCTACAACGGAGTCAGGATGATCAACGCGTCCACCTGGCAGTCGCAGACGGAATACCAGAAGCAGCACAACTTCAACCCCGATCCGGGGATAATGCCTGTGGTGGACCTGTCCGACGGCAAGATAAGGATGCACAACTTCCACGAGTGATGCCATGACGTACAGATCGCTTTCGGAGAGGGAGATCCACTGCCCCTTGGAATACGGGATGGACACGTTCGGCGGCAAATGGAAACCGAGGATCATCTGCATCCTGAACGCCAAGGGAGTGCTCCGTTACGGAGAGATAAAGAAAGAGCTGGTGAACCTCACGGACACCGTGCTCTCCGCATCGCTCAAGGAGCTGATAGCGGACGGGATGGTCCACCGCGAGCAGTACGACACCATACCTCCGAAGGTGGAGTACTCGCTGACGGACAAGGGCAGGTCCGTGGTTCCGATACTGCAATCGATATGCGAATGGTCCAGCATCTTCCATCGCACGGACGAGATGAACACCCTTCCGCAATGTCAGACCTGCGATTTCGTCAGGAAATGATTTGAGAGGGGGAGGAAAGCCCCCTCATGATGCTTCAGAGGCTGTAGATCTTCACGTCGGGGTCTGCGGTCCAGAGAGGAGCCAGTCCGGTGAAGACATCGTTCTTGAACATCTCGCTGGACAGGTACGCCTTGGCGTGCTCGACGCTGTCGAACCCGTGGAGGACCTGGACGTCCTCGTCGCGGACCAGGAGGTTCTTGGTGAGCGCTCCGGGGATGGTGTCGAGGAAAGGCTGCCTGTAATCGTTGTAGACCTGTGCCGCGGCAGAGCGGTTGGCGTTCGGGATGACCATCGTGATCTCGAGGTATGCTTTGACTTCCATCGTCTTCTTCCTGCGCCTTTCAGCGCAATACCATATAATGTCAGGAAGGATAAAAGGCGGGAACAAGTCGAAAACTAGTTGCTCAGGTTTATCTGAGCAGGGGTTCGACCGGTCCCGAAGGACCGGTCTTGAATGGATTTCTTAAAGAGTTTACGCCTGGAACAGAACCTTCTGCACCAGGACCCAGACAATGATGAATCCGCCGAGCACCAGCATCGAGTAGGCCGCGACCCATATGAAGGTGAAGAGACGCTTCAGCTTCACCGGGTCCTCGCGGACCTCTTCCATGCGCTGCTCGAAGGACTTCACTCTTCCGCAGCCCCTTTGCTCTTCAGGTGCTTGAGGCGGGTGGTGTTCTCCCTGTCCATCTCTTCGAGACGGAACTTGACGAACCTCTCCGCTTCTTTGAGCTCGGGAATGATCTTGAACTCAAGGGCGTTGACACGCCTCTTGGTCTTCTCGATCTCATCAAGCAGCTTCTTCATGGTGGTCTCGATCTCGGCCGCGCGGACGAGCGTGTTGAGGAGCTTCTCGAACGCCGCCGCGGCATCCTCGATGTAGGCGGAGGTTGTGATCACACCATAACCTTTCTCGGTCATCTTGGTGTGGATCGTGTCAGCCTCCACTTTCGGGACCATCATTCCCATGATGGATTTGCTTCCGAGCTTCACCTGCGGATCTGCCTTGAGGGCATACGCCGCGCTCTTCACGGCGATCTCTCCCTCGACCGCACGGGCGATGGTGATCTTCTCCATGGCCGACTCGTAGTCGGAGGATACTCCCTCACGCATCTTCCTGGCCTTCTCGAGGACCTCGAAGAACTCGATGATGAGACCGTCTCTCTTCATCTTGAGGATCTTGTATCCGCCCTGAGTGAGCTTGATCCTCCTCTTCAGGTCCAGAAGGACTGAACGGTTGGGGGTGACATCGTGTGCTGCCATGGGAATCACTTCTTGGGCAGGTACTTCTCGATGTACTTGCGGTCGATCCTGGTCAGCTGGTCGAGGTCGAGCTCTGTGAAGATCTCCCAGGCGATGTCGAGGGTCTGCTCGATGGAGCGGTCCTCGTCGATTCCCTGGCGGACGATGCGGTCCTCGAAGATGTCAGCGAAGTCCAGGAGCTTCCTGTCCTTGGCGGACAGAGAGTCCTTTCCGACGATGGCCACGAGACCGCGGAGGTCCTTACCCTCGGCGTAGGAGGCGTAGAGCTGATCCGAGACTCCCTTGTGGTCCTCACGGGTCTTGCCCTTACCGGTTCCGCCTCCCATCAGCCTCGACAGAGAGGACGAGACGTTGACGGGCGGGTAGATTCCGTTCCTGTGCAGCTCCATGGACAGAACGATCTGTCCCTCGGTGATGTATCCGGACAGGTCGGGGATCGGGTGGGTGATGTCTCCTCCGGGCATGGACAGGATGGGGATCTGAGTGATGGATCCCTTCTTCCCTTTGATCCTTCCGGCACGCTCGTAGAGCTGGGCCAGGTCGGTGTACATGTATCCGGGGTAACCGCGCCTTCCGGGCACTTCCTCACGGGCTGCTCCGATCTGACGGAGGGCCTCGCAGTAGTTGGTGATGTCGGTCATGATGACCAGCACCTGCATGCCCAGGTCGAAGGCCATGTACTCCGCGGTGGTCAGACCGAGACGGGGAGTCAGGGTCCTCTCGACAGCGGGGTCGTCGGCGAGGTTCAGGAAGACCACTGCGTTCTTCAGAGCGCCGGTCCTCTCGAACTCCTTCATGAACATCTGCTTCTCTTCGTTGGTGATACCCATGGCGATGAACACCACAGCGAACTCCTCGTTCTCGCCGCGGACCTTGGCCTGCCTGGCGATCTGCAGAGCGATCTCGTTGTGGGGGAGACCGGACTGGGAGAAGATAGGCAGCTTCTGACCCCTGACCAGGGTGTTCATTCCGTCGATGGTGGAGATACCGGTCTGGATGAAATCCGACGGGCTGTCCCTTGCCCAGGGGTTGATGGCCGCTCCGATGATGTCGAGCTCTTTCTCGGGCACGATCCTGGAACCGCCGTCCAGGGGCTCTCCGGCTCCGGAGAGGACCCTGCCGAGCATGTCCTTGGAGACGGGCATCTTCATGGTCTCGCCGAGGAAGCGCACGGATGCGTCCCTGTCGATACCGGAGGTTCCCTCGAAGACCTGAACGACGACGATGTCGTTCGAGGAGTCGAGGACCTGTCCCCTCCTCATTGTCCCATCGGACATCCTGATGTTGACCATCTCATAGTATCCGACGGGCTCGGTGTTCTTGACGTACACCAGAGGTCCGGCGATCTGGGAGATTGTCTTGTACTCTTTCGATATGTCTGCCATTCAAATCACACTCCCAGCTCAGCGAACTGCTTCTCCATGTCCTCGGACACGGCCTGCAGCTCCTGGTCGATGGTCTCCTCGTACTTGGCCTGGTTGAACCTGGTCCTGACGGGCAGGTAGACGATCTTGTCGACGGGCACGCCGGCGGCAAGGGCCTTGTCAGCGAGGTCGGCGTACTTCTTGATGAGGGTCATCATGAAGTGCTGCCTCTGGATGGGGCAGTAGCAGTCCACGGGGTGGTACGCGTTCTGCTGGAGGAAGATCTCACGGATCATCTTGGCGACCT
>CAVCVB010000010.1:0-31744 GCA_963605395.1 Firmicutes bacterium CAG:194 | reverse complement strand
CGTCTACAGCGTGGGGTGTCCCATGAACATGATGAAACGGAGAGGGGTGGCCGAATTCGACAATATGCCGAATACAGGCGCGAAAGTCTCGGATTTGGATCTCGGCCTGATGATTCAATATCAGGAACATGTCTCTGGAATGGCCGAATCCAGTACGGGGGCCAGATTAGCCGAGGATCTTCAGTTAATCGATAGTTCTGGATATGGATGTCCTCGGAACGTAGGGCTATTGTTCTTCAATCATCATCCGGAGGACTTCTTCAGAGAGGCCAAGATAGAAATCGTGTACAAGCCGGACGAGACGGGCCATGGCATGGTCGAACACACTATCACAGGACCTCTAGATCTGCAGCTCCGTAGCGCAATCGCAATCATTCGCAACATGTACATTGAGGAATATGTGTCTAAGATGGTTGATAGGATTGAGGCGGACAGGCACTTCAATTACCCCTTAGAGATCGTAGAAGCAGCGCTGTCAAATGCCGTTTGTTATAAGTCATATGACATTTGCGAGCCGATTACGGTTCACATCCATCGGGACCGCATGGAGATAACGAGCATTCCGGGTCCTGATCAGAGCATAGCGGACGAATATGTCGAGGTAGGCATCTTATCATCGGGAACAAGTAGAAATCGTCGCATACGTTCATTCATGGAGAATCTTGGATTGATCGAGCACCAATGCATCGGGATTCCAATCACAAATGAGAATCTTCGCAAGAACGGATCTGGATCGCCTAAGATCGTCACGGATGCTGAAAGGTCATTCATTACTGTGGTAATCCCTGCATTCATGCCCAACTCTGCAGAGCTGCAACCTGTTGATAAGGTCAGTCCAGGGCGTAGGAGCTCGGAAGACATCGCCAAGCAGGTCGTAGAGATCCTCCGTGAAAGAGGGGACATGTCCGTCCGCGAGATCTCCGATGCCATGGGATACAAGGCACCGCCTTCATCCCTCAGAAAGATGATATCCATACTGATGGCCGCAGGAACATTGGAATACACCGAGCCGGAGAGCATCAGATCTCCTACGCAGAGGATCCGCCTGGTGAGCCATTGACATCAGCCCACATTTTTGGTCTGATGTCAGCTCTAATCTTTGTTAGGTGAATTTAAAATATAAGCGGTATCATTTTTTTAAGGATAAAATTGTCCTCATTGAGATAAACATAAAACATCTGGCTACCATTTGTTTTGAGCGTGTTCAATTTTTCACCGATTGAAATAGCTTTTAATACAATCACCCAATCCCAACCCTCAGTAGGAGTAGTCATTATGGCACCCGCAAAGAAGCCCAAGGCCGCAGCAGGCCGCAAAGTGAAGGACAAGTGGAAAGCAAAGGAGTGGTACTCCGTTCACGCCCCCCGTATGTTCAACGAGGCCGAGATCGGAGAGACCCCCTCCGCAGACCCCGCTTACGTCATCGGACGTACCGCAGAGGTCACCGTCCAGGACCTGACCGGAGATTTCTCCAAGATGCACATCAAGCTCAGGTTCAAAGTCACCTCCGTCGAGGGCCACGACGCCAAGACCGCGTTCATCGGCCACGACCTCACCTCCGACTACGTCAGGAGGCTGACCCGCAGGAGAAAGACCAAGACCGACCACGTCGTCGATGTCGTCACCAAGGACGGATTCACCTACAGGATCAAGACCATGTCCATCGCGGACAGGCGCATCCAGTCCTCCCAGGAGGACGCCATGAGGAGGGTCATCGGAGAGACCCTCGTCGCCATCGGACAGGAGAGGACCCTTTCCGAGATCGTCAAGGACATCGTTTCCGGAGACCTCGCCAAGGAGCTCGCCAGGGCATGCCGCATCATCATCCCCATCAAGAGGATCGAGATCCGCAAGTCCGAGGTCCTGGCCGCCGGAGAGGGAGAGCCCGAGTCCATCCTCCCCCCGACCGAGGTCCAGCCCGCTGAGGAGGCCGCCGAGGAGCCCGTCGAAGAGGCTCCCGCCGAGGAGGCCCCTGCAGAGGAGACCTCCGAGGAAGCTCCCGCAGAGGAGTGATCAAGAAGGGCCCTCGGGCCCTTCACCTTCTTAACCATCTCACATCCTTCTACTCAATTCCCAGCGCCTGTCCGTCAGCCGCCGTCCTGCATAATCATTATAAACCAGGAGCCAATCCACTGGTCAAGGCCGGGGTGGCTCAGCCTGGTGGAGCGTCGGACTCATAGGGTTCATTGGTCATTAATGACCTCTTCCAGGGAAATCCGAAGGTCAAGGGTTCGAACCCCTTTCCCGGCACCATTCCTTTTCATACAGATCTCATCGCATCGATGACTTTCGGTGTTGTTCCGAAGGACGTCTGCATAGTACCATATACTCCGCCGTTCCATGGGCACGTCATGAGGCTCATCATCTACACTGGCAAAGGCGGAGTCGGGAAGACGTCCACCTCTGCCGCGACCGCGTACAGACTGTCCAAGCTCGGATACAGGACGATACTGATGAGCACCGATTCGGCGCATTCGCTGGGCGATTCCCTGGACATGTCGTTCGGGCCAGATATCACCAAAGTCGCAGAGAACCTGGACGTGCTGGAGATAGACATCATCCACGAGATGAAGACCAAATGGTCCGACATCCAGCAGTACATCTCCGCGTTCATGATCTCCCAGGGCATGGGAGAGATCTCCGCCGAGGAGATGGCCATCATGCCCGGCATGGAGATGATCGCCGCCCTGTTCTATGTCAACCAGTTCAGCGAGCAGGGGAAGTACGACGTCATAGTCATGGACACGGCCCCCACGGGGGAGACGCTCAGGCTTCTGAGCTTCCCGGATGTGACGAACTGGTACCTGGACCGTGGCTTCTCGATGATCAAGAAGCTCTTAGGCATAGCCCGGGTCACCGTCGGGAAGATCATGGACATGCCCCTGCCCTCCAAGGAGGTCATGGACAGCGTGTCCGACATCAAGGACAACATGGAGCGCGTGAAGACCATCCTGGAGGACCCCCAGGTCACCACCGTCAGGCTGGTCCTCAACCCGGAGCAGATGGTCATCAAGGAGACCATGCGCGCATACACCTACCTGTGCCTCTACAACAAGAACGTGGAGGCCCTCGTCATCAACAGGATCA
Organism: Firmicutes bacterium CAG:194; assembly: GCA_963605395.1. Taxonomy (GTDB): domain Archaea; phylum Thermoplasmatota; class Thermoplasmata; order Methanomassiliicoccales; family Methanomethylophilaceae; genus Methanoprimaticola. The sequence goes on along the minus strand of CAVCVB010000010.1, from coordinate 28,657 downwards.
TGCCCGAGGCCGCCGGAGACGGCGGGTTCTTCAAGGACAAGCTCAAGGAGCAGGAGGCGAACATGGAGCTGATCCACCACGCCTTCGACCCCATGGTGATCAAGACGTGCGAGATGATGCCCACAGAGCTGAGGGGGCTGGAGAAGCTGGACGCCATGGCGGACATGGTCTACGGCTCCGAGGACCCCACCACGGTGTACTCCTCCCAGAGCCCCATGTCGTTCGAGGGCGAAGGCGGGAGGTACAGGCTCATGCTGAGCATGCCCTTCGTCGAGAGCAAGGACGTGGAGCTGTTCAGGATCGACGCATCGACGCTGATGGTCCACGTGGGCAGCCAGAAGAGGAACATCCTGCTGCCCGACGTGCTCAGGGAAGCGGAGCTCTCCGGAGCAGATTTCAAGGACAATAAACTCATTATCAGGTTCAAGAGGGATTGAGATGGCTACAGAGCAGGAGCTGCACGAGTTCGTTTCGAAGAACAGGGAGCTGATCGAGAGCATCATGAGCCTCCAGAAGGAGGGCTTCACCGAGGCCGCGGCAGTGGCCAGGGGAACCGCGAAGACCGCTGCGGGAGCCGCACAGGAATCCGCGGAGGCCGCCAAGGCCCATGCCGAGGAGTTCATGAAGTCGGCCTACGGCATGTTCACCGACCCGGAGGTCCAGAGGCATTTCATCACCATGGGCATGGAGTTCATGATGGGGATGTCTGCCATGATGAGGAAGGCCCCCATACCCGATTTCGTCAAGGACACGGCCGAGACCACCGAAAGGGAGATCAAGGCCACCGCCTGCAGGACCAACGAGGGCTGCGGGGCTAAGAAGGTCCAGAAGGTCGAGATCGGCTCCGGCGAAGAGGAAGACGGAGAGGAATGAACCTCTCCGAAGGGACGGAAGCGGTGCGCCTGGCCAGGGCCGCCGCGGAAGCGGAGGTCTCCGGAGGGAGCGTCGCCGTTCCCAACGACGGGCCGTTCTCGGAGCCGTCCGGCGCGTTCGTCACACTGAGCACCTTCCCGGGGCATGCCCTGAGGGGATGCATCGGGTACCCGATGCCCGTGTTCCCGCTGGGGGAGGCCGTGTGCCGTTCCGCCAGGGGCGCATGCCACGACCCCAGGTTCCCGGATCTGGAGCCGGAGGAGCTGGACAGGGTGGTCTTCGAGGTCACCGTCCTCACGCCGCCGTCCAGGATGTCCGGGTCTCCGGAGGAGATCAGGGACTCCGTCGTCATCGGGAGGGACGGGCTCATCCTGGAGCTCATGGGCTACAGGGGGCTGCTGCTCCCTCAGGTCCCGGGCGAGTTCGGATGGGACGCCGCCGAGTTCCTGGCCAACCTTTCTTACAAAGCCGGGCTGCCGCCCGACGCATGGACGCACCCTGCGGCCGTCATCTCAAGGTTCCAGGGGCGCATATTCCGCGAGACCGAGCCTCGCGGCCAGATCATAGAGGATTGACGATGTACATCGAGAAAGTTATCGCGGGCAGGGCCTTCGTCGACGGGGAGCTGAAGTACCGCGAGGTCGGGATAGCAGACGGCAGGATAGTGACCGTCGGACAGCTGGTCAGGGGAGGCGACGAGCGCATCGAGCTGGGCACGAGCCAGATCATGCTGCCCGGGTTCATCGACCCCCACGTGCACTTCCGCGATCCCGGGATGACGCAGAAGGAGACATTCGGCACCGGCACGCTGGCGGCCGTCCATGCGGGGGTCACCTGCGTCCTGGACATGCCGAACACCAAGCCCCCTGTCACGGACCTCCAGTCGCTGATGGACAAGAAGGCCTCCGTCAGAGGGAGGGCCAACGTGGACTACGGGCTGTTCGCCGCCGTCACCGAGAGCATCAACGCCGCCTCCCTGGCGCCGCTGGTGCCCGGATTCAAGCTGTTCATGGGCTCCACCACCGGGAACATCCTCCTGGACGAGGACGACGAGCTGGTGCCCGCAGTGTCCAACGCCCTCTCCACCGGGAAGAGGGTCAGCGTCCACGCCGAGGACGACCATCTCATACTCCACGACGTGGAGAAGTGCACCCGCGACCATCTCCGCAACCGTCCAGCGGAAGCGGAGCTGAACGCGATAAGGAGGCTCGCGTCCGCTTTCAAGGGCAGGAGCATCAACATCTGCCATCTCACCACCCCCGAGGGCCTGGACATGGCCAAGGCCGCCGGGTTCTCCACCGAGGTCACCATGCACCATCTGACCTTCGACGTGGACCGCCACACCGATGCGAGGTACAAGGTCAACCCGCCTGTCCGCGGCCCGGAGAACCGCAGGGAGCTGCGCTCCAGGTTCCTGGCCGGAGCCATAGACATGTTCGGCTCCGACCATGCCCCGCACACGGTCGAGGACAAGGAGCAGGAGTTCGACGCCGCCCCGTCCGGGATCCCGGGCGTGGAGACCACCATGCCCATGGCGATGGAGCTGGTCCGCAGCGGGGACATCCCGATGCAGCTGGCGGTGTCCATGGGCGCGGAGAACGCAGGCAGGCTGTTCTCCCTCCGCAAGGGAAGGATCGCCGAAGGCTACGATGCCGACCTCCAGATATACGACATGAGGAAGGCCTCCCAGATAGATGTGAAGGCGCTCCACAGCAAGTGCGGGCACTCCCCCTACGGCGGATACAGGGCCGTCTTCCCCGAAACAGTTATGGTGAGGGGCGAGGTCCAGGTGCAGGATGGGGAGTTCTGCGGAGAGCCCATCGGGAGTGATGTCTGTGGCCGATTACGAAGTCGATTATTCAGAGGTTTCAGGAAGGAAGGTGGAATGCCCCAGCGAGTGCGGGATGTGCTGCCTCTGCCAGCCGGAGGTGCTCCCGGAGGAGCGCGCGTTCTTCCGCAGCAACCATCCGGAATCCATGGTCAAGACCAAGGGCCCCGACTCCCATTTCGCGTTGGCGATGAAGAAGGGCTGCGGATCGTGCGTGTTCCTGAACAACAGGAGATGCACCGTCTACGACCACAGGACCGCCTACTGCAGGCAGTTCCCCTACCATCTCTATGCGAGCGACCGCCTCAAGGTGGAGCTGGACCTCTCGTGCAGGGGCGCATGGACCGGGCAGGGCGCCGATGCCCTGGCCGAGGCCAAGGCCCTCGTGGCATCCGCAGACTCCAGGATCCGCGCCGCCATGGAGGAGTCCTCCGCCGTCTACAGGGAGTTCTATTCCAACTGCCGCGAGGCAGGGGTCATGGCCGACCCGTCGGGCCTCAGGATGTCCGTGTCCGAGAACCTGTCGATGTTCACGGACCTGGCGTATCTCAGCAGGATTATGGACCTGGCCCAGATCGAGCCCGTGATGTCCCTGGCCGGGACGCAGCCCGAGAGGGACCTGGACCTGCCCTCGCTGGAGGAGGCGGGGATGGACTCCGCATTGGACTCCATGTCCTCCCAGGACCCCATGAGCGTGCCCGTGTACTGCGACAGGGACTGGAACTGGAACATGTTCATGGCAGGTTCCGACAAGATCGTATGGAACGTCATGGACGACGCCGGCGACCTGCACTTCAAGGGCGAGGCCGATCCGACGGACATCAGGCTGAAGGCTCCCGACCAGCAGGGCATGAAGGTGCTGTCCGATTACGTGGGCACCCTCAACGGCCGCGACAGCTTCATGGGCAGCGTCTTCGCGCTGATGGACGAGAACGGATACGAGGACGACATGTCCAACGCCTACTACGGATGCCTGTCCGTGACCGTCATGGACCTGCTGTGGAGGATGTCGATGCTCGACCACTTCATGGGCATCGGATGCGGGGCCGAGGGCGTCCGCGAGGCCATAATCTTCTACGACATGGACCGTCTGGACGCGCCCACCATAGGGGCGTTCGTCTGACCGCGGGAGGGCCGCTGGAACGTCCTATCAGGAAGGGCGTTCTCGTAAGGTTCATATATGGAATGCCGTATCGTCCAAGGGTAGACGTGGTCGACATCATATGGTCTCGGACCATCTGGGTACGGCCGCGGACCCGTAACGAAACGGGATTACATTTCACACAAGAGGAGTGATTGATCATGGGAAAGGGAACACCCGCACAGGGAAGGCACAACAAATACAAGACACACATACCCTGCCGCAGGTGCGGTAAGCGCGCCTACCACGTCAGGAAGGGCGTCTGCGCTTCCTGCGGATACGGCAAGACCGCCACCATCAGGTCTTACAACTGGGCTAAGCTCCGCGATTAAGGCGATTGCATGGCCGGACCAGAGCACAGCTGCGGAGTCGTCGGGATCAGCGGTGATTTCGACGTAGCGTCTGCTCTGTACACGGCCCTCATGATCATCCAGCACCGTGGCCAGGAGAGCGCGGGCATCTCTGTTTTCAACGGGGAGACGATCGAGACCATCAAAGGCAACGGCCTCGTCAACATCGCCATCCCGAAGGATGAGCTGCAGACCCTCCTCGGCCACGTGGGCGTGGGGCACGTCAGATACTCCACCACGGGCTCCAAGAGCGTGCAGAACGCCCAGCCTCTCACCGTGATGACCAACTTCGGCACGGTGGCCGTCGCCCACAACGGCGATATAACCAATTTCGCTGAGCTCAAGGAGAAGTACATGAAGGAGGGCTGGACCTTCCTCACCGACTCCGACAGCGAGCTCGTCACCAAGCTCCTCGGGAAGTACATGACCATGTACAACGACCCCGTGAAGGCCATCAGGGCCACCATGGGGGAGCTCGACGGCGCTTATTCTCTCACTATCCTGATCAACGACCGCCTCTTCGCGATCCGCGACATGTACGGCTTCAGGCCCCTCTGCCTCGGGAAGATCGACGGCGGCTACATCGCAGTGTCCGAGAGCGCGGCCATAGACACGCTCCACGGGGAGCTCATCCGCGACATCGAGCCCGGGGAGATCTGCGAGATCACCAAGGACACTTTCAAGATCTACCCCCCGCCGGCCGAGCACCCCAAGGCGCTCTGCATGTTCGAGTGGGTTTACTTCGCCAGGCCCGACTCCGTCATCGACGGCAGGGAGGTCTACGACGTCCGCAGGAAGATCGGGGAGATCCTCGCAAGGGAGTGCCCCGCCGACGTGGATCTCGTGATGCCCGTCCCCGACTCGGGACGCGCGCACGCCATCGGCTTCTCCTGCGCCACCGGCATCCCCTACGAGGAGGGCTTCATGAAGAACAGGTTCGTCGAGAGGACCTTCATCATGCCCGACCAGAAGCAGAGGGAGTGGGCCGTGTCCATGAAGATGAACCCGATCAGGAGCACCGTCAGCGGCAAGCGCATCATGATCGTCGACGACAGCATCGTCAGGGGGACCACCCTGAAGAAGCTGGTCGCCATGCTCCGCAACGCAGGGGCCAAGGAGGTCCACGTGCGCATCGGCAGCCCTCCGATCATCGCCCCGTGCTACTACGGAGTGGACATGAAGTCCAGGGACCAGTTCATCGCCAACCACCACACCGTGGACGAGATCAAGGACATCATCGGAGCAGACAGCCTGGGATACATCAGCATCGCGGGGCTCGTCGAGGCCCTCGGGTTCAAGGAGAACGACCTCTGCCTCGCCTGCGTGAACGGGAAGTACCCCACCAACATACCCGGCGAGGTGCACAGGTTCCAGACCAACCTCCGCACCGACTTCTCCTGAAGGCTGGGTATATCCCTTCCGGGCCGTCTCGGGGCTTCGTTTCTCTTGTGTTGTTTTTTATACCTTGAGACCTTTGCAAGCCCAGTACCATGACGATTACAGCGACAAATTATGCTATCAAGAGGGGGCTTCCTAAGAAGACCCAATCGATCTGCCCCGAGTGCGGGAAGATCCTTGAGGCCGACATCTTCGCCAAGGACGGCAAGGTTTACATGGAGAAGACCTGCCCTGAGCACGGCAAGTTCTCGGACATCTACTGGTCCGATGTGGACCTCTACTTGAAAGCCGAGAAGTACGCCTACGACGGAGTGGGGCTCCACAACGCTATGGACCGCACCATCGGGGACGATCCCGACGACACCGTCCACATAATGATCGACGGTCAGAGGATCGACATGCTGTCATGCACGGCAATCGCCAACCTCGACCTCACCAACAGGTGCAACATGAACTGTCCCATCTGCTTCGCCAACGCGAACGATGCGGGATACGTCTACGAGCCCTCCTACGATGAGGTCCACGACATGCTCGTCGCTCTGAGGTCGGAGAAGCCCATCAAATGCACGGCCGTCCAGTTCGCCGGAGGCGAGCCCACCGTGTACCCCAGGTTCGTGGACGTCGTCAGGGACGCCAAGCAGCTCGGGTTCGCCCAGGTCCAGGTAGCGTCCAACGGGATCAAGTTCGCCAGGGACTACGAGTTCCTCAAGGCCGCCAAGGAGGCCGGACTGAACACCATCTACCTCCAGTTCGACGGACTGACCGACGAGGTCTACATGAGGTCCAGGGGAAGGAAGATGATGGCAGTGAAGCTCGGAGTGCTCGAGAACTGCAGGAAGCTCAAGGAGGACGGCCTCAAGCCCCCGTCCGTGGTCCTGGTCCCCGTCGTGGGCAAGGGCATGAACGACGACATCGTCGGCGACATCGTGAAGTTCGCCTTCGACAACGCCGACATCGTCAGGGGAGTCAACTTCCAGCCCATCGCGTTCACCGGAAGGGTCACCAACGAAGAGGTCGAGTCCGGAAGGTTCACCCTCCCCGACCTGGTGAAGTGCGTCGAGGAGCAGACCGGATACGCCACCAAGGACGACTGGTACCCTGTCCCCGTGGTCGCGCCCATCTCCAAGTTCGCGTCCATCATACTCGGGCAGAACAAGGTCACGTTCACCACCCACCCGCACTGCGGCATCGCCACCTACCTGTTCCAGGACGACAAGGGCAACGTCGTGCCCTTCCCCAGGTTCGTGGACGTCACCAGGTTCTCCGCCGGCCTCAACGAGATCGCCGACAAGGCCGAGAACTCCAGGTTCAAGAAGCTCTACGTCGCCAAGCTCGTCAAGCTGCTGAACAGCTGCGTGGACGAGAGCAAGATGCCCGAGGGCCTCACCAAGAGCAAGTTCGTTTCCCTGATCAAGGACGTCATGTCCGACAAGTCCAAGGACACCCTGGCCGCGTTCTCGTGGAAGATGATGCTGGTCGCAGGGATGCACTTCCAGGACAGCTACAACTACGACATCGAGAGGGTCAGGCGCTGCGGGGTCCACTACATCACCCCCGACCTGCGCATCTATCCCTTCTGCGCCTACAACTCCGGACCGGAGTTCAGGAAGGAGATCGAGCAGAAGTTCTCCGTCCCGCTGGAGGAGTGGAAGAAGACCCACGCCGCAGAGGCCAAGGAGCTGGCGGCCGCCCTCATCGTCCCCAAGGACGAGGAATGAACCTATTTCGGAGTGAGTGAGATGAAGGTAGACGTCAACAAATGCCTCCACTGCGGAGGATGCGTGGGATCCTGTCCCAAGAACGCCATATTCCTGAACGATTTCGTGCTCGAGTTCAACGAGGACTGCATCAAATGCGGAAGATGCGTCAAGCTCTGCCCCGTGGCAGCACTTTCCATGGAGTGATCTCATGAAGACCTACGAGTGTGACATAGTCGTCGTCGGGGCAGGCCCCGGCGGAAGCATGGCTGCCAAGTTCTGCGCCCAGGGAGGCCTGAAGACCATCCTCATCGAGAAGAAGGCCGAGATCGGAGCGCCTCTCAGGTGCGCCGAGGGAGTCTCCAAGAAATGGCTCGAGGAGGTCGGGGTGAAGCCCGACCCGACCTGGATACGCGCCGACATGAAGGGAGCGATCATCAAGTCCCCCCAGGGCACCACGTTCCAGCTGGACGAGTCCAAGGCCGGGTCCGAAGTGGGATACGTGCTCGAGAGGCACCTGTTCGACAAGGCCCTCGCCAGGGACGCCGCCGAGGCCGGAGCGCAGATCATGCTGCGCACCTCCTGCACCGGGATCGTCCGCGAGGAAGGCAAGATCGTCGGCATCAAAGCGAGGAGCATGGGCGAGGAGATCGAGATCCGCGCCAAGTGCGTCGTGGCCGCAGACGGATACGAGAGCCAGGTCGGACGCTGGGCCGGCATCGACACCAACCTCAAGCTCAGCGACATCGACTCCTGCATCCAGTACAGGATGTGCAACATCGACTGCGCTCCCGACTACTGCGAGTTCGTCATCGGGTCCGTGGCCCCCGGAGGATACGTATGGATCTTCCCCAAGGGCAACGGCGTCGCGAACGTCGGTATCGGCGTCATGGGAAGGCTCTGCGAGGGCAAGGCCGACGCCAAGTACTACCTCGACAAGTTCATCGCCGAGGATCCCCGCCTGAGCAAGGGCCAGTGCCTCGAGGTCATGGGAGGCTTCGTCTCCACATGCCCCGGTCTCGACTGCGCCGTGGACGACAACATCGTCCTGGTCGGAGACGCCGCGAGGATCATCGACCCCATCACAGGGGGAGGGATCTGCCACGCCTGCAGGACAGGGATGTACGCAGGCAAGGTCCTCTCCGAGTGCGCCAAGACAGGGGACTTCTCCAAGAAGGCCCTCATGCCCTACGAGAAGATGTGGCGCGACAGGATGGAGGACAAGCTCTTCAGGAACTGGATGGCCAAGGAGAAGCTCGCTTCCCTGGACGACGAGACCATCGACGAGCTGATCAAGCTCATCAAGGACTCGGACATCGGGGAGGTCAACGTGTACAACCTCCTGAAGGTCGTCAAAGAGAAGTTCCCCAAGGTCGTCGAAGGGTTCGAGGACCTGATCTGATCTGAAACGGGGCCCGGCCCCTCTTCAGCCCGCCTTCCGGATTCTGGGAGGCGGGCTTGCTTGCATTCTTTCTTCCCTTGTCTTGCAGTCTGCGGACGCGTCCGCACGGTGTGTAGTTATAAAACAGCGAACAAATAGCGATGGTTTGAAATGCGGGACGGCTCGTTGGACTTCTGCCGCGAGGCGAGAAGTCTGCACTAGACGGGACTTCACAACTTTCGGCTAGTGTGGAGCCGTCCCGGTAGGAGGTGTTCAGGATCTGTTCGATCCACATCGAATATCGGCGTACCGGTATTCATGTCGTGATCGTGACACCAGATGTCACAATCACGATTGACATCCCGTAAGGGAAGTCAGGGGCTGATGCACCCGAAACGCATCCGGTCCCGCAAGGGACTGTTCCTCCACACTATTCATCGCTCATCATCTTAATGAAACTGTCTATTCTCGGTTCTTCCAGCCTCCGAGGTCGGTTTCATCAGATTGAATCGTTCACTGCGCATCCATAGTGTCGATGATATGGCATGCACATCGGAGTGTCTAGTGACGTGTAGTTATAAAACAGCGAACAAACGGCGATAGATTGAAATGCGGAACGGCTCGTTGGACTTCTGCCGCGAGGCGAGAAGTCTGCACTAGCTGCACTTCGAAACTTTCGGCTAGTGTGGAGCCGTCCCGGTAGGAGGTGTTCAGGATCTGTTCGATCCACATCGAATATCGGCGTACCGGTATTCATGTCGTGATCGTGACACCAGATGTCACAATCACGATTGACATCCCGTAAGGGAAGTCAGGGGCTGATGCACCCGAAACGCATCCGGTCCCGCAAGGGACTGTTCCTCCACACTATTCATCGCACACCACCTTAAAGAACCTGCCTATCATCGAATCCGCGCGCTCCAGGGAGGGAACACATCCATTGCAGTAGCATTCCGACCGTTCAGTATACGCTCTTCACGTCCATGATCTCCGAAACAGAAATTTACGGATCATATGGCCCGGAATGCGCCAGAGTCGCTTACAAGGATGCAGCCCTTGGCATCCAGGCAGTTCTAGAGACCTATTCTGCCATGGCTAATGCTTCCGGCGGGGCGATCGTCATAGGGGCTTCCGCAAGCAGAGCCGCGATCGATGTGACTGGAATCGAATCGCCGGAATCCTTCGCAGAACAGCTGTGGGACACGCTCAACGATCCTTCCAGGGTCAGCTCCAATATCCTCCGCTCACGCGATATATCCGTTCTGGATGTGAGTGGGAAGAGCGTGATCATTATCAATGTCCCGTCTGCCTGCCGCGAGGACAAGCCTGTATATCTCAACGGCAACATGGACCGGTTCACGTTCAAGCGCAATCACGAGGGAGATCATGTCTGCAGGAAGGACGAGGTCCGCTCGATGCTGCGCGATGCGTACAATGACGACCAGGACAACCTGCCTCTGCTGGAGATCGACGGATGCGACTGCTTCATCAAGGATGACATAAGGAGGTACATCTCCCTGCTCAGAGGCGGCAGCCATCTCAACGGATGGACGGACCAATCCTCCGAAGAGGTCCTTCTCATGCTCGGAGCAGTGTCCAAGAAGGACGGCAAGCTCCATCCTACCAGGGCGGGCCTGCTGATGTTCGGGAAGGTCCCCTGCATCCTGCGCGAGTTCCCGGAGTTCCGTCTCGATTACAGGGAAGAGACCAGTGACGAGAGGTACGCATACCGTCTGAACTCGGACGATATCGGTTCGGAGCTCAATGTGTTCAGGTTCCTGACCGAGGTGGCTTCCAGGCTTTCGATGAAGGTCGGAGTCCCGTTCGAGCTCGAGGGCATGATCCGCAGAAGCGGTTCCGAGGCTCTGACAGCGATCAGAGAAGCACTGGTCAATACGCTCCTCCATGCAGATTACCGTGGAAGCGGAGGCACGACCGTGGTGTTCGACGGAAGGAAAGTCACATTCTCCAACCCGGGCGGGATGCGCATACCTCTTTCGAAGGCCAGAGAAGGCGGTATCAGCGACCCGAGGAACCGCACCATGATGCGCATGATGCTGGGTATCGGGCTGGTAGAGCAGATGGGGTCGGGGGTGCGCTCGATATTCAAGGCGGTCGACGACGGGGCCATCCTCGATGCATCTCTGTCGGAGGAGTCGGATCCTCTCAGGACCGTCACCACCGTGACGTTGGCACCGACCGGAGCGAAGCCGGATGGAGTGGGCGCGCAGATCCTGAGGTACGTCTCGGTCCATCGGAACGCCACCATCAAGGAGATAGCGTCCGAGGTCGGAGTCAGCACCAGGACTGTCAGCAGGACCATAGGGGAGCTGATCGGATCGGGCTCTCTGACGCGCGAAGGCAACAACCGCAAGAGCACCTGGACCGTGAACGTCTGATGGAATCGAGACAACCGTTTGGCGTGATTGTCTCGGATATTGGCGTGATTAGAATCCGATTTGGCTTGATTCGGACACCGAATGTCTTGATTAAGATGTCTCGTGGCGTGGTTTCGTGGCCGTCACAGTGAAGTGGTTGTTGGTGAAGCCGTACGCCAGGTACCTCTTCCCGTGCAGGACCTTCTTCTGGACGTTCTCGATCACACGGATGTCCCGGAATCCCGCATCCTCCAGCATCCTGACGTCGTCGCGGGGGCGGACAGCATCCGCAGACCACAGGTGGTCCAGCGAGGAGTCGCTGCTCTCGCATCTCTCCATGCCTTTGTGGTCCTTGCGGACGAAGTGCTCCGACACCCTGTTCCTGAACGGAGTGGACAGCTCGTCGTGGAACCAGTCCCCGTCGGTGTAGGCGAGCACACGGCCGGGCTTCAGCACCCTGAACCACTCGGACACGGCCTTCTCCGGATCCGGAACGGTCCAGAGCATGTAGTCGCTGACCACTGCATCGAACGAATCGTCCTCGAACTCCAATGACATGGCATCTCCGTGGCGGAAATCGATGGACAGGCCGTTGTCGGCGGCGTTCTTCCTGGCGAACTCCAGCATCCTCTCGGAGAAGTCCACGGATGTCACGTCATGTCCGAGGTCCGCAAGCTGCATGGACACGATCCCGGGGCCGCACCCCACGTCCAGGATCCTCAGCTTCTCATCCCCCAGGATGGAGGCGAAGTGGTCCTGCCAGGCACGGCGCTCCCTCATGTTCGAATATCCCTTGACGACGAAGTCGTTGTACTCGGCAGAGCGGACGTCCCAGTGGTTCCGGAGAGGATTCATCGGCATGCGATTGACAACATACTAAATAAAAATTCGTAACACTAATATACGCACGAGCCATCCGCCAAACATGAGGCGGACGGCGGACTCGCACGCATCGGGAGGGTTCAGGGCATCGTACCTGGGCTCCGTCAGGAGGAAGGTCATCTTCATCCTGATATGCCTGGCGGTCTGCATCGTCCTCGCAACGTACTCCGCGATGCTGGGGTCGTACCCTGTCAGCCCGTCCGAGGTCTACACGACGATATGGAACGCCATCACCGGGCAATCGCAGCCCGACAAGACCGTGGCGCACATCGTCCTCGACCTGAGGCTGCCCCGCATCCTCGGAGCGATCGTGTGCGGATTCGCGCTGGCCGTCTGCGGGACCGTCATGCAGAGCATGATGAAGAACCCCCTCGCCGACCCTTACACCATGGGGATCTCATCCGGAGCTGGTTTCGGAGCCGCTCTTGCGATAATACTCGGAGTGGAGCTGATCTCGGGCGGCGGGATAATCATCAACGCCTTCGTGTTCGCGATAATCCCTGCGATGGTCATACTGTTCCTGAGCAGGTTCAGGCGCGCCACTCCGACTATGATGATCCTCTGCGGGATCTCCCTGATGTACCTGTTCAACGCCATGACGCAGCTGTTCATGCTCGTGGCCGACCCGGAGGACCTTGCGACCGTGTACAAGTGGACGGTCGGGACGCTGGACTCCATAGACATGGGCGAGCTCGTCCTCGTGCTCATCGTGGCCGTGGCCGGATCCCTCTACGTGCAGTACATGGCCAACAGGCTGAACGTCATGGGCATCGGAGACGACAGCGCCAAGACCCTGGGGGTCGACGTGGACCGCCAGAGGCTCATAATGCTCCTTGTCATAACGCTGGTGGCGGCATCCGTCGTCAGCTTCACGGGGGTCATAGGGTTCGTGGGGCTGGTGTCTCCGCACATCGCCAGGCTGGTGATTGGCGCCGACAACAGGTACCTCATCCCGGCAGCCGGCATATTCGGGTCGGTGCTGCTTCTGGTGTCGGACATCGTCGCCAGGACCATAGCCGCGCCCACGATCCTTCCCGTGGGTGTCATCACCGCATGCATCGGAGGCCCCCTGTTCATGTACCTGATCCTCCGCAGCAGCAAGGAGGTGTGGTCCTGACGGTCATCGAGCTGCAGGGCCTGTCCTTCGGATACGGGGGAGAGAAGGTCCTCTCGGACATCTCCGTCACGATCGACAAGCCGGAGCTGGTCTGCGTATTGGGCCCCAACGGGGTCGGGAAGACCACGCTCGTCAAGTGCATCAACAAGCTCCTGAAGCCCGCCTCCGGGCGCGTGCTCCTGGACGGGAAGGATGTCGCATCCATGAGCCTCCCCGAGGTCGCCTGCGAGATGGCCTACGTCCCGAACACGGTTTCGAACGTGTTCTCGATGACGGTTGCGGAAGCGGTCCTGATGGGGCGCCATCCGCACGCCGGATGGACGACATCCGCCGAGGACATGGACATCGTCGAGGATGCGCTCAGGGCCATGTCCCTGGAGGACCTGTCCGACCGCGACATCAGGGAGCTGAGCCAGGGGCAGCTCCAGAGGGCGATGATCGCCCGCGGGATGGTGCAGGAGTCCAAGGTGCTGATACTCGACGAGCCCACGTCGAACCTGGACGTGCGCTACCAGATGGAGGTCATGGGCCTCCTGAGGCAGTACGCCAGGGAGAACGGCGTGATCGTGCTGATGGTCTGCCACGACCTGAACATCACTGCTGCATACGCCGACCGCGTCCTGCTGATGAGCGGAGGCCGGATCTACGCCGACGGCTCCGTCGACGAGGTCCTCACCGAAGACAACATCCGCTCGGTCTACGGCGTGGACGCCAAGGTCATGGACATAGGTGGCGTGAAGCACGTCGCTATGCTCCCCTCGGCATCCGAGGAGAAGGCCGCGCCGTCCATGAGGATCCGCAGGCCGGAGAAGGCAGATGCCCCTGGGGAGAAGGCATCGCGCCGGAAGCCCGATGGGCGCGTCGCGCTGGCGGTTTTCGTAGCATTCATAATCATAGCATCCGCCGCCGTCATCCTCCTTCCCGGAGGAGACGACGGCGGTCGGAGCGGCCCCGGCTCCATCGTAGGGAGCACTGTGGCGGAATCCGATTTCCCCGACAGCTCTTCCAGGCTGTGGGTCTACGGCAACGCGGACGAGGACGACCGCATCGACGCCTTCGACGTGGACTACATCCGCGGGATCCTGGACGGCACCAACAGGATGACCGTTCTGGCCGATGCCAACGGCGACGGCAGGGTGGACGAGGACGACATAGAGTATCTGGAGAGGATACTGGCCTCCGAGGAGGTCGATGTCTACTACATCGACAACTACTACGTGAACTCCAAGGTGTCCTGGCCCGTGAGCACCATCGCCATCGGGTACTGCAGCGGAGCGTATGCGGCAGATGTCGCAGGCCTTTGCGGCAAGGTCGTGATGGTGGATTCCACGATCAAGTCCTATTGGCACGGCATGAACCCCGCTTTCGAGTCCGCGGGATCATTCGGCGAGACGGAGACGCCGGACTACGAGGCGATCATGAAGGCCGGCGTGGACGTCTACATCCCCGGATATCCCGACGTCAATGCGGACAAGCTATCCGAGAGCAAGCTCGGTCCGGCAGGGATCGATGTGATGATGATAAGCACATCGGACAACAGCTCCGTGGACTACCCCAACGAGCACATCGACCGCTCCATCCTCATGCTGGGGTACCTTCTCCAAGGGGACCTGGCGAAGACCTACGAGTACCTGGAATGGCACGATGGGATCATGGCGAAGCTGACTGCTGCTGCAGCGACTTTGTCAGAGGACGAGAAGCAGTCGTTCATGATGGCCCGCAGCTCTCCCGCGTACTCGGAGGGGACGTACAGCATCACCGGGAAGGACAACACCAACAACATCCATGCCGAATGGGCAGGGGTGCATGCGGTGGGCCAGACCAACAGGGTTCTCTCGAAGAACTACAACAGCCTGACCGCCGAGCAGATCCTGTCGGTGATACGCGAGGAGGCAAGGGGGAACACGCTGTTCTACATGGACAACGAGCACGACGGCATGAGGCACCAGAGGGACCTGGACGATTGCATCAGGGCCGATGCGCAGATGCTGAAGGACTCCGGAGTGGACATCCATTACCTGGGGATGGCCAGGGAGGCCGGGAACAGTCCGCTGTACATCGTTGAGATGGTATTCTACCAGAACGTGATGTATCCGGATCTGGACACGGGGCTGGACTACAGGGAGCTGTTCGCCGAGTACTTCTCGAAGTTCGCGTCTTATGATTACACCAATCTGGTGGACATAGACGACTTCTTCAAGGACTACGGAGTGCTGTGATCCCGCGTCTGTGTGGCTTGTAGTTATAAAACAGCGAACAAACAGCGATAGTTTGAAATGCGGGACGGTTCGTAAGGACACCTGCCGTTAGGCGGGGAGTCCCATACTAGTCGCGGAGTCCCAACTTTCGGCTAGTTAGGAACCGCCCCGGTAGGAGGTTTTTCGAATCTACACGATTCATACTGAATACCGTGACCGCGGTATCCGTATCGTGATTGTGACCTCTGAGGTCACAATCACGATCGACATCCCATAAGGGACGTCAAGGGGTGATGCACCTTTAACGCATCCGGTCCCGCAAGGGACCGTTACCCTTGATTAAACAATCGCATAGCTTGTTAAATAAACTATCTATCTGCGATTCTGCATGTTTTGGGGCTTCATCATATAATCGGGCGAGAAGCATTCATAGAATGGATTTGAGGCATACGCATACTCAAATTCTGTGTTAGGATTATAAACGGAGGGAAAACGGTGACAATTCGAAATGCGGGACGGTTCGTAAGGACATCTGCCGTGTAGGCGGGAAGTCCCGTAAAGTCGAGACTTCTACTCTCGGCTAATACGGAACCGCCCCGGTAGGAGGTTTTTCGAATCTACACGATTCATACTGAATACCGTGACCGCGGTATCCGTATCGTGATCGTGATCCCTGAGCTCACAATCACGATCGACATCCCCTAAGGGAAGTCAGGGGTGATGCGACTGAACGCATCCGGTTCCGAAGAACGCGACCCTGCATGATCATCATATCCATCATTGAAGAAGCTTGTTATTGAAATGTAACTACATTCTGTATCTGGATCATAGATACAGCCCTGCTATCAGCAGGCGAACGAGGTTTCATGCAGTGGCTTTGGCAGTGTACAGCAGCCCGTCCAGGGTGATCTGCACCTTCAGGACCTTGCCGTCAGGGCCTATGTGGAACCAGCACATGCCCGACAGGTCCGACCATCTGGAGATCTCGACGCCGTCCTCGACATAACTTCCGACTATCTTGTGGAGGGAGCTCACCGGCGTCCCGTCGGCATCTCTTGTCAGCGTGGTCCTGGTCCCGTACTGGCCATCGATGTCGAAGATGTAAGAGACGATGGATTCACGGGACGATTCGTCGTACTTGACGACGCTGACCTTGCCGCTGCATTGGAAGACGTTCCCTTCGGAGTCCGTGCATGTGTCCTCGAGGACGTATTCCGGGAGCACGTCGTTGCTCTCGTTCAGATGGATGAACACGTAACCTGTGACAGTGGCCATGAGGCACAGCAGAACCACGATGATGCCGGCTCCGACGTAGCTTCCGTTCATGGGGTCCCCTTGCTGGAGACATGTTGGTAATAATATATTTAAATTCGTGTTACTTGGGGGAACCGATGAGCGGTCAACTGGAGAACATCAAGGACTACTGGACACTCAGGGCGGAAGGCTACTCCTCCTCGGTCATGGACACCATCAGGACCGGGAAGGCGAAGCACTGGCTGGATATCATCAACAACCACCTGGAGCCCGGTAGGAAGTGCAGGATCCTGGATGTCGGCACCGGCCCGGGGTTCTTCCCGATGATCCTCGGCCCCGAAGGCCACGACATCACCGCCGTCGACTACACCCAGGCCATGCTGGACGAGGCGAAGGCCAACTGCGACGCGGCCGGCATCGATGCGACGTTCGTCAGGATGGACGCTCAGAGCCTCGATTTCCCCGACGAGTCCTTCGACGTGGTCATCTCCAGGAATCTGGTGTGGGACCTCGAAGATCCCGAGAAGGCCTACCGCGAATGGATGCGCGTGCTGAAGCGCGGCGGGAAGATGATGCTCTTCGACGCCAACCATTACCTGTACCTTTACGACAGGGAGTACGAGGAGGCCGACAGGAGCAACCCCGAGCGCACGGAGCACACCGACGTCGGAGGGGTGGACGTGCGCATAATGCGCGACATCGCCCGCGACCTGCCTCTGAGCAGGGAGCGCCGTCCCCAGTGGGACACCGACCTCCTGATCGAGATGGGCGTCCAGAAGCTCTCTCTGGAGACGGACGGGCGCGATTCATACAAGATCAACGTCGACGGGAAGGAGATCTACCTCCCGTACTCGTTCTTCATCTGTGCCACTAAGTGATTCTCAGGCCCTGTTCTTGTGGTGCTCCAGGGACCTGCGGTCCCCGAAGGCCATCGCGACCAGCTCGGAGATATGCATCGACGGTATCCCGCCGTGCTGGTCGTACTTGACTTGGCACATGGGGCATCCCACGACGATCCACTCCGCGCCCTCGCATTCCTTCTCCCTCTCGTCCATGAGGGGAGCGGCCACGGGCGTGCTCTTCCCGCAGCATCCGAAATCCTTGTTGACGACGATGCAGTTCATGGCTTCCAGCACTTGGCGCATCTCGTCTGCGAACGGCGCTGCGGAGCATCCGGGCTCCATGCCGACCTTCAGCTGCTTATCGAACTTCGGAAGCCTGTCGATGTGCTTCGTCAGGAACCTGATGATGTGGTCGGCCTCGATCCCGGAGTCGTTGAACTCGCCGCTGCATCCGGCGCACAATGTGATGAGGCTGCTCTTCCCAGCAGCCTCCTTCATCCTGACGCGGTAGGACCTCCTCTCGGACTCCGCCATGTCCCTGAACTGGGCAGGGTGGAGGCAGCAGGTGCTGCCTTCGAGCTCCGATGCCGCGAAGCCCATGGATTTCAATGCTGAAGAAGCCGCATAGATGACGTAGGGGATCTTGCACTTGGCCACGCATCCGGGCATGACCTTCACGTCATCCCCGGTCCAGACCGGTTCCGGAGGCTCGGAGGGCAGGGGCATGATGAATCCTGTGCTCCTGAACAGCTCCGAAGGCTGCAGGCCCCTCTCGATCGCGATCAGGTCCATCATGACCTTCAGCGGGTCGGACCTGCGGCAGATCTGGGAGCAGGTCCCGCAGCATATGCAGAGGGACAGGTCGGCGGAGCCGCCGACCATGACCTCCATGGGGTCGAAGCCCCCGTGCTTGAACGAGGGGCAGACCTTGGTGCACCTCCCGCATGCGATGCAGGAGTTGCGGAGCCTCTCGACCTCCCTGTTCAGCTCTACGGAGCCCATCGTATCAGCTCGGATGGAGCATCGCTCCGGGGACCCCGGTCTTGACGACGTAGGACCTGCCACCGCGGGCCTCGATGGCCTTGCAGACCTTCTCGGGCCTGTCGGTGAGGGCGATCATGCATCCTCCGCCGCCTGCTCCGGTGAGCTTGGCCCCGTAAGAATGGGGCAGGGCGGCGTTGACGAGCTTGTTCAGCTCCGGGCTGGACACTCCCAGGATCGAGAGCAGCTTGTGGTCCTCGGTCATGAGCCTGCCGAGGCCCTCGACGTCCTTCCTCGCCAGGGCCGCGCTGCCCTCGACGGTGACGTCCTCGATGTCGTCCACGATGTCGGCCGCGAAGGAGCTGTGGTTGATGAACCTGCGGACCTTGTCCACAAGGGGGCCCGTGGGCGCTTTGACCCCGGTGTTCCCGATGACGAACGTCATGTCGGGGACGTCGACGTCCGAGACGGACCATCTCCTCTCCCCGCGCTCTATCGTCCACAGGTGCCTGCGGCCGTCCTCGGGCAGGTTTATGGCGATGCCGCCGCCGTGGACGCATGCGGACGCGTCCATGGGGCTGCCGTTGCCCTGGGCGAACAGCTCCGCGGCGTAGGCCTCCTCGACCAGCTCCTGCTCGCTCATGGAGCCCTGCTCCAGCTCGTCCAGGGCCAGGGCCATGGCCGCGGACAGGGCGGCGGAGGAGCCGAGGCCGGATCCCACGGGGATCCCGCTCTCGGTGCGGATGTCGATGGCGTGGCGCAGGTCGCGGGTCAGGTACCTCAGATGGGGCTGCCTCCTGAAGTCGATCTTCTCGCCGTTTATGGTGTTGAAGCGCGACTCCCTGACGGAGATGGTCATCCTCATGTCCACTGCCAGTACGACTGCGGGCTTGCCGTAGACCACGGCATGCTCCCCCAGGATGACGAACTTCCCGGGGGCGGACGCCTTGCACCAACCGTCGCTCATTCGCTCAGTCCGTACCTTTTCATCTCTTCAATGATGGCGTCGTCGGGGTTCCTGCCGTTCAGGAGGGGCTGGGGGATGCTCCACCAGGCGTCCTCCATGTCGGAGAGCCTCTTTTCGAAGTCCTCGTCGGACTCGCCCTCGTCCTGCTTTATGGTGAGCACGGCTTTCCTGAGCTCTCCCATGATGTCGACGCTGTTCTTCTTGTTGACCAGGCACATCCCCAGGTACCCGTCCAGGCATCCCAGGACCTCCTCGGCCAGCTCGGGCGAGAGGCATTCGGTGATGATGTCCAGGACGCTGTTGGCGGTCATCTTGAAGATGAGGCTCCTCTTGGCCTCTTCCGGAAGCTCGGATTCCTCGCAGGCGGTGGCTATGAGCTCGCCGCCGAAGATGTCCGCGATCGCCGATGTCCTGTTGGGGTTCTTCCCGAAGGTCTCTTTCATGAAGGCCTCTTCGGGGTCCTCCTCGGGCTCGTCGTTTCCGAACAGCGCTGCATTGGGATCGAGTTCGTCGGTCATAGTATCAGAGCCCTTCCATGACATTCTTCAATATATCCATTCCCGATTCTATCTTGGACTCGTCGGCGGCGTAGGAGAACCTGAGGTGCTTCTCCCCGTTGGCTCCGAACGCAGAGCCGGGAGTGCATATGAGCCCGGCCTTGGCGAGCCTGTTGGCGAGATCGGCGGATGAGATGTCCTTGTCGAAGCCCGGGAAGGCGTAGAACGCCCCTCTGGGAGGGACGATGGACATGCCGTCTATGTCGTTGATCCTGCTGACGATGAGGTCCCTGCGCTTCTTGAACACGGCGCGGGCGTTCTCGAGGTAGGGGTCGATGGACGGGAGGGCGGCGAGCACTCCGTACATGGCCGGCATGCCGGGGCTGGCACATACATGGTACTGCATCTTCACGAGGGTGTCCATGATGTCCTTCTCGGCGCAGACGAACCCGAGGCGCCATCCGGTGACGGCCATCATCTTGGAGAACCCGCTGGCGACGACCGCGCAGTCCAGGCTGTCCAGGAAGGAGACGTGCTTGCCCTCGTAGATGAACTCGCTGTAGACCTCGTCGGCGAGGATGGTGATGCCCTTGTCGCGTGCGATGTCGCAGAGGGCCTTCTTGCTCTCTTCCGTGAGGACCCCTCCCGTGGGGTTGGAAGGGGTGTTCACGACGATCATGGATGTGTTCGGGGTGATCTTCGATTGGATGTCGTCGATGTCGGGCTGGAACGTGCCGTCGTCGGTGAGCCTGTATCCGACGGCCTCGGCGCCAGCGAGCTCCGCATGGGGCTTGTAGATGACGAAGCCGGGGTCGGGAACGAGCGCCCTGTCTCCGGGGTCGATCATGCTCTGGGTGATTTCCAGGAGGCCGGTCGACCCGCTGGGGGTGACCATGACGTTGGAGCCCTCGATCTCCCCGTACTTGGAGAAGTAGGATGCGATGGCGTCCCTGAGCTCGGGGATGCCTGCCGTGGGGCCGTACTTGTTCTTGCCCGATTCCGCCGCATCGACCATCCCCTTGATGGCTTCCGCAGGGGGAGCCAGGTCGGGCTCTCCCAGGCCGAGGTTGATGGATCCCGGGCCGGCGAGGTCGAACATCTTCCTGATGCCCGACATCGGTATGTCTGCTATCCTGCTGGCAATCTTCATGGACTGCGAATGTCGGAAGGACGGTATAAACATGGCCCTGCTCCGGGCAGGCCGATGTCCCAGACAGGGGCGCGGGGCTCCTCTGTTCGGTTATTTATACCTCCGAGGAGATATGGAATCTGGAGAATCCATGTTCGGTGAAAACGAGGGTCGCAAGTCGGCCGATGACTCCTTTTCCAGAGGCATGATCGGCGATGAATACGACTTCGTGGGCGTGTTCAACGACGACCGTCCGGACGAGCCTGTCCGCGACTACGAGGTCTTCATAGTGGCCGTCAAGCCCGACCTCGAAGAGTGCATCTTCTGATCCAGCCCCGTCTTTCTCGGTCTGATCGTTCATTCCATTCCTTGCTGCATAGCCGGTCCTGTGCTGCCTCCGGATTCGCATTTTTCTTCTGTCTGGCTCATTGCTTTCCAGTGCATTACAGGCATTGCGGGCCGGTACGCTCAGTCCGGACGGTATGACATTACTAACATTACTAACATGTACAGTATTACAATCATTACAAACAGCGGTTATTATACTTCCACCTCATACATCCATATGCGTGATGGCCGGAAGCCATCTGCAAGAATGGAGGAATTCCATGGATGGAAAGAGAAAGAAGATACTGATCGGAGTCGCCGTAGTGGTGGTGGCGCTGGTGGTCGTGGCCTGTGCGTCCGGCTCGGACAGCTACGATTACAAGGCCCAGGCCAAGGAGAACATCGACAAGTTCGGGTACGATTCCGACATAAAGAGCGCCGACGTGGCCAAGGGGACCAACGTGCTGGGCATGAGCATCATAAAGATCACAGGAACATTCGCTTCAGGCGGCGCAGAGCATCAGTACGAGCTGAACACGTACTCCAGCCACGAGGCGTTCTCGCTCTACATAGACGGGACGAGCTATCCGATCGATACGATCGGCAAGTCATCCTACAATTACGCCGTGTCCGAGCTGGACCCGTTCGAGTACAAGATGTCCACCTATACGTACACGGAATCGCCCGACGAAGGCATGAGGTTCGTCCTCGTCGATCTGGTCGTGAAGAATGTCGGGTACACCGACGGGCTGCCGGTCAGGACGCCGGAGGTCAAGGTGGCCAACGGCAACACGTACAGCTATGACTACGGCGCGACCAGCCGTTACTCGAACTCGTACAGCTCTCTGTCCGATGTGACGGTCGCCGTGGGCAACGAGGTCCGCTACTGCCTGGTCTACCAGGTCCCTGAGGACGCTGCCGTGGCCAGCGTGGAGTGGGAATGGCTGTACTTCGACCTCTACGGATACGTGCTGGACAAGAGCCTGGTCGTGAAGGCATGAGCACAGAGGAGGAATATGCTTTCGCGGAGGATGATGAGATGGCCGAGGACCAGGACAATCTCGCCGGGCGCTTGCTGGTGCTCAGGGACGTGATGTCCAGCTACGACCTGTCGTTCATGATGGACATACGCGATCCCATGTACATGTCCAAGCTGAACGAGGCAGTCGGCGCTCTCGGCATGCGCCTCCAGCTGTCCGCCGAGCCTGCGAAGGACATCGGCGGGGGCCTCTTCGAGAGCAGGTCCCGCATGGCGGTGGAGTACCGCATGGAGTCCGCCGAGTACAGCTACAGGGCCGTGTCCGTGGATCCTGCCCTGACCATGCTCCTGGCGGTGCGCGGAGTGCTCTCCATGGCGTCGCTGCTGAACCAGCCCAAGGATGTGGACATAAGGGGCGGCCTGGGGCTCACGATAGCCTGACGCGCCCCCTAAACGACTTACCGCCCTCGGGCGGGACCATCACCGATTTTAACCCATTGCGTATAACATGTGATATGCCTGGTTTCGACAACGACCTCTATCTGAAGACGCAGTCCGAGCACATCCGCGAGCGCATCGGGGAGTCCGGCGGAAAGCTGTACCTGGAATTCGGAGGGAAGCTGTTCGACGACTACCACGCTTCAAGGGTCCTGCCCGGGTTCATGCCCGACAGCAAGATCAGGATGCTGGAGAAGCTCGGCGAGCAGGCAGAGGCCATCGTCGTGATCAACGCCGAGGACATCGTCCGCAACAAGGTCCGCAAGGACATCGGGGTCGGATACGACCTGGAGGTCCTGAGGCTGGTGGACTCGTTCCACGACAGGGGGATACCCGTTTGCGGGATCGTCATCACCCATTACACCGGGCAGTCCGCCGCGGACGCCTTCCAGAAGAAGGCCGAGGCCCTCGGCCTGAAGGTCTACCGCCACTATCCGATCGCCGGATACCCCACCGACGTGGCGCTCATCGCCTCCGACGACGGGTACGGGAAGAACGATTATGTCGAGACCACGAAGCCCCTGGTGGTGGTCACTGCCCCCGGTCCGGGCAGCGGGAAGATGGCCGTGTGCCTCTCGCAGCTCTACCACGAGAACCGCAGAGGGGTGTCCGCGGGATACGCCAAGTTCGAGACGTTCCCCATCTGGAACATCCCGCTGTCCCATCCCGTCAACATCGCTTACGAGGCTGCCACCGCGGACCTGGGCGACAGCAACATGATCGACCCGTTCCACCTGGAGGCTTACGGCAAGACCGCGGTGAACTACAACCGCGACATCGAGATATTCCCCGTGCTGAACTCGATTCTTGAGGGGATCTTCGGGGACTCTCCGTACAAGTCGCCCACCGACATGGGCGTGAACATGGCCGGGTTCTGCATCAAGGACGACGATGCCGTCCGCCGCGCGGCCCAGAACGAGATAGTTAGGCGCTACTTCTCGGCGGTCAGGGACCGCCGCGAGGGTAAGGGCGACGACGACACCGTCCTGAGGATGGAGATCTGCATGAAGCGCTCCGGGATAACCCCCGAGAGCAGGCCCTCCGTGGTGGCTGTAAGGGAGGCCATGAAGGCCACCGAGAGGCCCGTGGTCTGCGCCGAGATCCCCGACGGGAGGATCGTCACCGGCAAGGCGTCGCCCCTGCTGACCGCTTCCTCCGCGATGATACTCAACGCCCTGAAGGTCATGGCCGGGATAGACGACTCCGTCCTCCTGATATCGCCTGACGTCATCCGCTCCACGCAGCGCCTGAAGGTCGATTACCTCGGGAACAGGAACCCCCGCCTGCACATCGACGAGATGCTCGTCGCACTGTCCATCGCGGCGAACACCGACCCCGTGGTGGAGAAGGCGTTCTCCATGCTCCCCGCATTGAAGGGCAGCGACGTTCACTCGTCTGTGATCGTCTCTGCTGTGGACGAGGGGCTGTACAAGAAGCTGGGGATGTTCGTCTCCAGCGAGCCCGAGTACCAGACCAAGTGCCTGTTCCACGGCGCCTGATCCCGGGACCGGAAGGTGCTCCTGCGGGGCCGTCACAGGATCCCGCGGACATCTTCCGCATAATCTTCGAAGACCTCTCCGGATTCCACGACCTGGTCTCCGACCAGGTCCATGGACAGGGCGTTGACGGAGTCCTCCATCTTCGCCTGCTTCTTGTTGATCTTCTTCAGGAACTCCACCCCTTTGCCGTCCAGGCAGGCGGACAGGTATCCTTTCTGCTCCTCGTCGAGGGCGGAGGCGAGCGCGGGCCATCCGGTGAGGTCCTGCTGAGGCTCCGCAACGGCCTCGGCCTTCTGGGACTCCTCTTCGTCGTCGGAGGCGCCTTCCACGGTCATTAGTTTCTTGACGGTCTCCAGCGCGCTCTCTGCATCCGCCACGGCGTTGGTGTCGATGGTTATCGAGGCCATCCTCTTGGACCGCTCCGCGCTCTCGCGCTCGCTGCGGACCCCCGACATGGCGGACCTGGCGGCCTTGAGCATGAGGTCCAGCTCTTCCTGCTCGACGTTCTTCGGCAGCCTGGGGCAGCTTAGCCCGAACGTCTCGTTGACGGCGATGATCGCGACCTTAGCAGCGGCTGCGAGCAGGGAGCCCAGCCTGTTATCGCTCACGGGCGACATCTTGAACTGGACGTACTTGGGCCAGGTGTGGATGATGCGGGGGATCATCTCCCTCTCGACAACGATTTCCTTCCCCTTGCAATGGTCGTAGAGCGATTGGGACCGGGTCTTCCGGCATTCCCTGTCGAGAGACTCCACTATGCGGTTCAGGGCGGTGTCGTAATCGTATCCCGGATGGACGTACTTCTCTGTGTCCACGCCCTTGAACTTGTGCATCATGGACATGGGGATGCGGCCGAGGGGCACAGCCTTCAGCTTCTGGGAGAGGACGAAGTCCCTCTCCTGCCCGGTGGCGCTCAGAGGGGGGTCCTGCCCGGTGAGTATGGCGTAGTCGGTGCAGGCGCTGCCGATGAGCGTCTTGATGGCATGGTTCTGGGCGGAGTAGGCATGGTACAGGCCTGTCAGCAGCTCCAGGCATCTGGCCTGGTCGTAGACGGTGGCCACGGCATCGGTGATCAGCAGCTTCAGGTATCCGAAGTCGCTGTCGGAGTAGATACCGTTGGCGACCTCGTACCTCCACTGGATGTAGAACCTCTTCTGGCCGGAGGACATCTTGGCGGCGTCCATGTACCACATGTCCGACGGTATGAACGCGGTCGCCTCCTCGGGCCGCTCGAGCACTATGCTGTCCAGGGCCTTCAGGAGGCGCTTCGGCGCCGGCTGCCTCCACAGGACATCGTAGTCCACGAGGATGCGGCCGGTCATGGGGTACTCCTCTCCGCCGTCCAGGGTGGAGGACGAGGGGTCCTGGGCCCGGATGTCGGGAACCCACCACGGCGCGGACTCCATCTCTTCTTCTCCGACGGGCTCCTCTTCGTCTTCCCCGGCCTGCGCCTCGCCGTTCCGGCCGCGCTCCGCCTCGATCTCATCGGTGGACACGTACGTCCCGGCGACCACGCTCGCCGCAGTGTGGTACTGGTCGGAGTCCAGGAGCGTGAGGGCCTCCCATTCCTCCTTCTTCCAGGAGGGGGAGACGGTGGACGAGACGTAGCAGGCCAGCCCTTTGAAGAGGTCCTGCCAGGGGCGGCAGGTGCTGATGTCGATCTCCCTGACGGTCTTCCTCTGGGGCTGGCCGTAGTACGCGAAGCCGTCGAAGAGCAGCACGCTCTCCTCGCTCAGGCAGAAAGATGGATCCAGTTTGGAACCGCGGCCCTTGGAGAGCTCCTCTCCGACGACGGCTCTGAGGCAGGCGTTGAACCTGTCTGTGAAGAGGTCCCTGTCGCCGATGCTCTGGAGCTTCGGCATGTTGCTGACCAGTGATATGGCGCCCAGGGGCATGTAGGGGATGTCCTCCGACATGACCGTCTGGGTGAGGGCCATGCTCTTGAGGTACGTCCCCATCCAGAGTATGGACGGGTCCCAGGGCCTGTCCAGGACTATGCTGAGGTCCTTGGCGGCGTTGGCCGCCAGGAGCATCAGGGTGTAGTTGTCACTGAAGCGGTTGGCCAGCCAGACCAGCTCTTCGAGGCCCTCGTCGGGATCCCCGCTGGGGTCGTTGATTATCTCGCAGATCCTCAGCCAGAGGAACTTCTAGTCTGCGACGGGGGTCTTTCTGTCCCAGACCAGGGTCCTCCAGCGGAGGTACGCCTTGAGGGTCCGGGGGCTCATCGCGGAATGGAACAGCGGATGGTCTCCTGCAGCTTCGATGTCCTCCTCGCACCTGATTCCGTGGTAGCGGAACACGTCCGTGCGGAAGCTGGTGGGCGGCTCGAAGTTGCAGTACCTGCTCCGTATCTTGATGCATTGCTCCATCTCGGTCTCGGAGGGCGCAAGCAGATGCGGATATTTCAGACCATCCCACTCTCATTCCCACGTCTGGTGCCTGCCGGCCTCGTGGTCCAGCTCCAGCTCCTTGGCCATGCGCTTCTTGGAGAAGAGCACGGAGTCCATGAACGCGACCCAGCAGACCTCCACGACGATGGACGCGGCGATGGCGACCATGGCGAACCTGGCATCGGGCCCCATGACCGCCACGCACAGCGCGATGGCGATCCCCTTGTTCTTGTAGGAGATCATCAGGATGTCTGTGACGCGCTGGGACCAGGGGATGCCCATCTTCTTCTCGACGGCTTCGGATCCGAGGCCCAGGCCGATGTCCCTGAGGGCGGCGATGACCATGAACACCGCCAGGACGGCGATCCCGGCGGAGCCGAAGTTGGTGGAGCCGACGGAAAGCCATACCAGGAACGCGATGACGCAGTTCAGGACCACGGCCATGACCGTCTTGTCGATCTTGACCTTGGTGAACAGCCTGGAGACGACCAGGGGCACTCCGATGAGCTCGATCACCGTGACTATGACCGTGGTCATGTCCACGGTCTTGCCGAGGGTGATCCACACGATGAACGGGATCCATACCAGAGCGACGATGTACACGACGATGGTGGACCTGAGGGCATGCTCCAGGTCCCCGCGGAGGATCAGCGACAGAGGCCCGACGGATGCGGCGAAGGGCGTCGCCGCGAGGAAGACGAGGCCGGGGGCGTATGCGGCGTAGCCGTCCACGTTCCTCAGCATGTAATATGCGACCAGCGGGATGGTGGATGCGACGATCAGCCCGAGAACGATGGCGCGGGTCACGGACTTGTAGTTCTTGACAGGGTCCAGGTTCCTGTAGGGGATCCTTGACAGCGTCAGCGTGAGCATGCACGCCAGGAGGATGATGGTGATGTTGCTGCGGAGGGCGCTGTTGGACGCCAGGCCGTCGGGGTACCACCCCGTGATGTACTCGTTGGTGATCAGGGAGACCACCACCGCAGCGCCCATCATGAATGCGGTGCTGCTCAGGAGCTTGACGATCGTCTTCATTGGACAGTGCATCCCGGAGGCGGTATTAATATATTGACTAAAATTAAAAATTTAATGTTTATCGTTAATTGCATCATCATCGTCGACGTACTCGATGATGTCGCCGGGCTGGCAGTCCAGCGCCTTGCATATCCCGTTGAGGGTGGAGAACCTGATGGCGCAGATCTTCCCGGTCTTGATGTTGGACAGGTTCACGTTGCTGATGCCCACCAGCTCCGCCAGCTCGTTCAGGGACATCTTCCTGTCCGCCATCACCCTGTCCAGCCTGAGGATTATCGTCATCTTGCAGCCTCACAGGGTGTGGTCGGATTCGTTCTGCAGGACCGATCCGTACCTGATTATGAGCGCGAACATGTACAGCACGACGGAGAGCAGGATGCAGCCGAAGAACATGAACGCCGCCGAGGCTGGACCGAAGCCGCCGGCGAGCTCCACGGTCCCGAGGACGACGGCGCCTACTATGTATGCCTTGGACATGGCGATCGCCCTCGAGGTGTTCGTCTCGGTGAAAGGGCTGTGCTCCGAATGGATGGAGGCCATGATGCTCCTGAGCTCGGCCACGGTGAAGACGGCCAGGGCGAATATCGTCAGCATGCCCAGGTAGAGGCAGGCCTTCTTCGCGGAGGGGTCTTCCGATGCGAGCCCCATGATGCTCCACAGCGCGTCCGCGGCGGCATCGGAGAAGAGCGAGCATGCGCCGAGGATGATGAGCGCGATGATGATCGCTCCGAGGACAGCCGTCCCGACGGCCATGACCTTCGAGCCGTAGAGGCACGCCTTCTTCAGTGTGGACAGGTCTCCTTTCATGTTCTGCTTGATTCCTCCGTGTGTTGCATGTCCAAGCCGGGTTCAGGTTCTTCCGGCCTTCTCGTCGCTCAGTGCGAAGCCGTCTCCGTTCATGACGGAGCCGACCTCGATCTTCGGGACCTTGTTCCAGAACGCCATCCCCACGAGGATCACACGGCCTTCCATGCCGTTGTAGTACTCGCGGTCGTGGATCTGCTCGAAGGCCTCAG
>CAVCVB010000009.1:0-34052 GCA_963605395.1 Firmicutes bacterium CAG:194 | reverse complement strand
CCACAGCCTTCATGCTCTGCGTCAAGTACCTCCCCAAGAGGATGGCGACCTTCGCATTCTCCGTCGGAGTGCTGGGGACATCCATCGGAGCTGCCATCGGCCCCGCCGCCGGAGGGATCCTGGAGCACATCGCCAGCTGGCATCTGGTCTTCCTGATCAACGTGCCCATAGGAATCATCGGGGCGCTCATGGCGCACTACGCCATACCCAAGGACACGGGGTTCTCCGGGAAGGGCTTCGATGTCAAGGGGGCTGTTACGCTCTTCCTGGTGATGATCACCTGCCTGTACGCGCTGGAGTCCATCCCCAGCAGGGGGATCGAGCCCGCATCCGCGATATGCGCCGTGGCCTGCGTCATCCTGCTGCTGGTCTTCGTCCGTATAGAGCACAGGGCCGAGGACCCGGTGCTGAAGCTGAGCCTTTTCAGGCTGCCGAACCTCGATGCGGCGATAGTGACCCTGATACTCATCAACGTGGTGTACCTGGGATGCCTCTACCTCCTCCCCTTCCTGCTGAAGGTGGTCATGGGGCTGGACTCACTCGGCAGCGGGCTGTACCTGCTCATCCCCTCCATCGGGATCTTCTCCATGTGCCTCTGGGTCGGGAAGGCTGCGGACAAGAGGGGCAACAGGCCCTTCGTCATCGCATCCGGGTTCACGCTGCTCATATCCACGGCCCTGTACTGCTTCGTCGACGCCGGCGCTTTCCCGCTCCTGATCGTGGCGATGTTCATCTTCGGCAGCACCTGGGGCTTCGGAGGCGGGCCCATCGGCGGGAGGATGGTGGAGAACGTGCCGGACGAGGACCGCCCCAAGGCGTCCTCCCTGCTGTCGTTCTTCATGTACTTCGGCTCCGCGCTCGGGACCGCGTTCTATGCAGGTCTCTTCGGGCTGGGGTCCGGGTCCGTCGGGGAATCGATCGACCAGCTGTCTGCGGACGTGTTCCTCGACGGCTTCAGGTTCTGCATGTTCGTGGGGATAGCCCTTATCATCGTGATGCTCATACTCTCCATAATCGTCAACGAGGAGAAGGGGAAGGCGGTGAAGGGTGACTGACGTGAAATCGGCACTGGACAGGTTCTACCTGAGCCTGTCCGTGCTCGAGATAAGGAACTCGTCGATGTTCGGCGAGGCGGACAGGCTGCCGTACAACTCGGTCCTGTACCTGGACTTCATATCAGTGCGTCCGGGGTGCACGGCCAGCGACATAGCGGAAGCCATAGGCGTGACCAAGGCCACGGTGTCCATGACCCTGTCCAGGCTGGAGGAGAAGGGCATGATCCAAAGGACCAGGTCCGAGTCCGACGGCAGGGTCAGGCACATCTCCCTGACGGAGCAGATCCAGGAGCCGTACAGCAGGTACGGCGACATGGTCTCCTCTCTGGTGGGGGAGGTCGCAGCGGAGCACACCGAGGAGGAGCTGGAGACGTTCGTCAGGATCCTCGGGGAGATCTCCGCCAAGCTGGAAGGCCACCGGGGCCCCGGGGACGGCTCCTGACCCGTCCCCGCCCGGCAGGCCGTTCCGGTCCCGTCTCAATCAGTAACACGAATTGAAATTTTTAACATACTCTTAAGTAGGGAATCGTCAATTGTATCCGCCATGAAAACGAAAGCGCTCGTCCTGGTGGCCGCGCTCCTTGCCACGGCGGTCATCGGGATCGCCGTTCCCGACTCGGACGCGTCATCCGCCATCGAAGTGAAAGACGGCCTGGGGAACAGCTTCTCCTTCGACGGCCCCGTCGACAAGATAATCACCATCGGGGTCGGCCCCACCGCATGCGCCGTCCGCGTCGGAGCGATCGACAAGATCGTGGTCTGCGACAGCTACTCCAAGACCAACACCGCATCGGTCTTCGACGAGCTCCATGAGAGGATCGCCGCGGGAGAGATCGCCGCCGGAGGGAACATCTACAGCAGCGGGAAGGCCCAGCTCCAGGCGGACATCATCGATGCCGCCGATCCCGAGACAGGCAGCTTCGACCGTTACAGCGACGTCGTCTTCGTGACCGGCTCGGACACCTACAGGGCCAACATCGTGCCCTTCCTCCAGGAGAAGGGGTTCGAGAACATCCTCCAGTGGTACGACATCACCGAGTACGCCGGCATCATCGACTTCGCCAAGACCATCTCCCTCGTTAGCACCGGGTCCGTCCACGGCTCCATCGCGCAGATGGAGAACCTGACAGGCGAGATCTCCGGCACCCTGGAGAAGGACGGCAGGGAGAAGGCGAAGGCCTTCTACGTGACCTATTCCGGCAGCGCCTTCAAGGTGGGCAACTCGGGGTCCCTTGCGACATCCATGATCATAGCCGCCGGCGGAGACGCCGTCACCGTCGATCCGACCAAGACCGGAACGACCTACGAGGCCAACCTCACCGACATCGTCGCGGAGAACCCCGGCGTCATCGTCTTCGCGGACAACACCATCGCCGGCAACCCGGACCGCCTGTCGGACCTCCGCACGAGGATCGGCAGCGACGTCACCGTCGTCCCCCTGCAGGCGATATGGAACAACTACACCATCGAGAGCATGGACGGCGTATGGACCATGGCCTGCGCCATGTACCCGGACCTGTTCTCCGGCGATGTCCCCGAAGTGCACACGGAGAAGTCCAACGTCGCGCTGTATGCCGGAGTCGGGCTGGTCATCGTCGTCATAGCCGCGATTGCAGCGTATGTCTTCATGAAGAGGACATCCTGAGCCCCGGACACGGTTTTAAACCCCTTTCCTCTTCACACCCCTCATGGCAAAGAAGTCGAGAGCGAAGGTCCTGGCGGTGCTCGCCGTTTTCGTGGCCCTCGCCGTCTTCTGCGTCTTCATGGACCTGTCCTGGATCTCGGCGGACAAGAGCTACTCCTTCTCCCAGGTCTGGGACGCCCTGATGGGCAGGGGGACCTGGTCCTCCGACATCATCGTCAGGGAGGTCAACGCCCCCCGTGTCGTCGCGGGGTTGTTCATCGGCGCGGGGCTGGCCGTCACGGGCGCCGCCATGCAGGCGGTGTTCAGGAACCCCCTGGCCTCGCCTTACATCCTGGGGCTCTCTTCGGGAGCTTCTCTGGGAGCCGCCATCGGGATGATGTTCACAATCCCGTTCATCCCTTCGCTGCTCGTCACGCCTGTCCTCGCCTTCATCACCTGTTTCGGCACCATGCTGCTGGTCTACGCCATGGCCCGCTCCGGCGGAGCCGTGAGGACGGAGACCCTGATCCTGTCCGGAGTGGCGGTGTCCTCGCTGCTGTCGGCCCTGGTGTCTTTCCTGACCTTCATTGCCGGGGACAAGCTGGAGGGCATCGTCTTCTGGTCCATGGGGAACCTGGGGAACGCGGATTTCGAGGAGATCGCGTTCATCGCTCCGATCATCACCGTGTGCTCGCTCCTCCTGATAACGCAGGCCAAGCCCCTGAACGCCATGATGATCGGCGACGCCCATGCCATGGACCTGGGAGTCGATGTGAAGCGCACGAGGCTGTTCGTCCTTGTCATATCAACGATGATCGTCGCCGCCGCGGTGTCCTTCGTAGGGGTCATCGGCTTCATCGGACTGGTCATCCCGCACATCCTCCGCATCCTGCTCGGGCCGGACAACCGCGTCATCATGCCTCTGAGCATCGTGGCGGGTTCGTGCTTCATACTCATCTGCGACTATCTTGCGCACATAATCGCCCCTGCGTTCGGGACGCTCCCGATAGGCGTGGCAACGTCCCTTATCGGAGCGCCGGTGTTCATCTACCTGCTGATCCGCAGGAGGAAGGAGGTGGGCTGGGGATGACCCTCGAGACGAGAGGCCTCACCTACACCTACGGGAAGCACCTGGTGCTGGACGGTGTGGACCTCCATGTGCGGGACGGGGAGATGCTGGGGATCCTGGGGCCCAACGGCTGCGGGAAGACAACCATGCTGAAGAACCTCAACCGCAACCTCTCTCCTGACGGAGGATGCGTCCTGCTGGACGGGACCGACCTGGAGGAGATGACCAAGAGGGACATCGCCCGTACCATAGCGGTGGTGCCCCAGACCAACGAGGTTCGCTTCGCATTCACCGTCAGGGACATGGTCGCTATGGGAAGGATGCCCTTCCAGAGCATGCTCGGAGGGCCCTCTTCCAAGGACGAGGAGATCGTCGACGAGGCCATGGAGCTCACCGGGATCTCGGGGATGGCCGAACGCCTGATCAACACCATGAGCGGAGGGGAGAGGCAGAGGGTGATAATCGCCCGTGCCATCGCCCAGGAGCCCGACATAATCCTGATGGACGAGCCCACGCTCCACCTGGACATCAACATGCAGTTCGAGGCCCTCGACCTCGTCTCGGAGCTGTCCAAGAAGAAGGGGCTGACCGTCGTCATCGTGTCCCACGACCTCCCGATGGTCGCGAGGTACTGCGACAGGATCGTCCTGATCCACGACAAGGGGATCTACGCCGAAGGCAAGCCGGAGGACGTCCTGACACCGGAGAACATGCGCACCGTATTCAGCATCGATGCGAGGTTCGAGACCGACGAGAGGGGGCAGAAGACCGTCAGGCTGTTCGGGGCCTGCCCCAGGAAATAATCTCCGGAACATCCGATGCGGTTTCCGAGCATGGTTAAATAATTCTAACAAGTCTGAGGGTCCATGGATGCCATACTGGAGAGCAGGGGCAAGCAGTGGCTCCTGCTCTCGGTCGTCGCGCTGGCGCTCTTCGTGGACGGTCTCGACGGGACCATCGTCAACGTGGTCATTCCCGAGATAGGCGGGTCCTTCGGAGTCGACACCGGGACGGCGTCATGGGTCATCACCGTGTACTACCTCATGATGGCCGGGCTCATCCTGATATTCGGGAAGATCGCCGACAGCGGCGCCATCAGGCGCCTGTTCGTCATCGGGATGCTGCTGTTCGCGTTCAGCTCCCTGGCCTGCGCCCTGTCGCAGAGCCTTTCTGTCCTGCTGGTGTTCAGGGCCGCTCAGGGTGTGGGGGCCGCCCTGCTCGCGACGACGGCGTTCATGCTGTGCGTCAAGTACCTGCCGAAGAAGATGGCGACCTTCGCCTTCTCCGTCGGGATACTGGGGACATCACTGGGATCGGCCATCGGGCCCGCGGCCGGAGGCTTCCTGGAGCACGTCGCCAGCTGGCATATGGTCTTCCTTATCAACGTCCCCATCGGGATGATCGGAGCGGTCCTCGCGATGCACGCGATCCCCAAGGATCCCGGGTTCACTGGGTCCGGGTTCGACATCAGAGGGTCGGTGGTGCTGTTCATAGCGATGATCGCGGGCCTCTATGCATTGGAATCGATCCCCAGCGACGGGCTGCAGACCGCATCGGGGATCTGTGCGATCGTATCGCTGGCCGCGTTCTGGATATTCTCCCGCATCGAGCGCAAGGCCGTCGATCCCGTCCTCAAGCTGAGCCTGTTCAGGCTCCCGAAGCTGGACGCCGCCACTTTGGTCCTGGTCATCCAGAGCCTCGTCTACATGGGATGCCTGTACCTCCTGCCGTTCCTCCTGAAGGTGGTGTTCGGCATGGACTCCCTGGAGAGCGGGGCCTACCTCCTGTTGCCGTCATTCGGCATCCTGGCGTTCTGCCTCTGGGTGGGGAAGGCGGCCGACCGCATCGGGAACAGGCCGTTCGCCATCATCTCCAACGTCGTGATGCTCATCGCCGCGGTGATGTTCTGCTTCGTGGGAGAGGACACCATCGCCCTGCTGATGGCCAGCATGTTCATCTTCGGGGCCACGTGGGGCATGGGAGGAGGGCCCATGGGCGGGAGGATGGTGGAGAACGTGCCCGACGAGGACCGTCCCAAGGCGTCCTCGCTGATGTCCTTCTTCATGTACTTCGGATCGGCATTGGGGACGGCGCTGTACGCCGGCCTGTTCGGGTTCGGTTCCGGCTCCTCGGGGACGGCCATAGACGAGCTGTCCTCCGGCGTGTTCCTGGACGGGTTCGTGTTCTGCATGTACGTGGGCATAGCTCTCACGGCGGTCGCCATATTCCTGGCGGTCGTGGTCAACGAGAAGAAGTCTCAGGCGAACACGGACGGATGACGTCAAGGCGGCTCCGGACGCTCGGGTTAAAGAACGATTGACGCGATGGCGGTCCCATGATAGAGTCCATCGACATCGCGGACAAGGACCTGGCCCTCATCGTCATCGATGTCCAGAAGAGGTTCCTGGTGAACGATGGGATCAGGGGGACGGCGAAGGCCATGATCCCCGCCATAAACGATGCCACGTCATTGTTCAGAGAGGCAGGGAGGCCCGTGGTCACTGTCTGGTTCGACCCTCTCGTGGCCCCGCTGGTGGGGATAGACGCCACCGTGGACCCTATCGACGGGCTCGTCCTCGACGGCAGCGACATCAACGTCCACAAGTCGGAGATGAGCGCCTTCAGGGGCACCGGACTGGCCGACAGGCTGGAGGGCATGGGGGTGGACGGCGTGGTCCTTTGCGGACTGGTCTCCAGGTTCTGCGTGCTCGCCACATACTTCGGAGCGATGGAGCACGACATCTGCCCCTACATCCTCAAGGGCGCCACCGCATCTTCGGATCCGGCGCACATCGGGATGGTGGAGTCCCTGTGCAACACCGCCACCCTGGACTACGTGAAGGCCAACCATTCTTTCCATCGCTGATACAGGCTTTTCTCCGCAACAATAGTCTACCACATCCGCGATAGCGGATGCCATGAAGCTGTACGAGGCCTACGAGCTCGCGATAAGAACAGGGATGTCCGCCGACCCCCGCCCGGAATCCGAGGTCCGGAAGGTGCTGGACGATGCGAAGGAGTCCTACGACAAGATGCCTGAGGACCGCAAGGAGCTCTTCGACCAGGAGAGGCTGTGGAACCCCTATGCGGACTGCAGGTTCTCCGTCATGGCCGAGGAGGCCAAGGAGATCGAGGCCGAGACGCTGATGTGGGGAGTGGACATCGGAGCGGCGGAGATGCTGCTGGCCGACAGGCTCAGGGAGAAAGGGAGGACGATCTCCGCCGTCGTCGGCCACCATCCCATCGGCACGGCCCGCACATGCTTCCCCGAGGTCATGTGGATGCAGACCGACATGTACCACGACGCCGGCGTCCCGATCAATGTCTCCGAGGGATTGATGAAGGGCCGCATGGACGAGGTCCTGAGGGGGGTCATGGGATCCAACTACAACCAGGGCGCCGATGCGGCGCGCCTGCTGGGGATCCCGCTGTTCAACGTCCACTCGCCTGCGGACAACATGGTCCAGAGGTACATGACTCAGATGTTCGAGGAATCGGACCCCAGGACGCTGGGGGACCTGATCGACAGGCTGTACAAGGAGCCGGAGTTCAGGCAGGCGGCCAAGTACAACAGCCCGCCGAAGATCATGGTCGGTTCCAAGGACGGCCGCTGCGGGAAGATCGTCTGTAAGATGACCGGAGGGACCTCCGGACCCAAGGAGATCTACGAGAAGTTCGCACAGGCCGGTGTCGGGACCGTGGTGGGGATGCACTTCCCCGAGAGCCATTTGGAGGAGGCCAAGAAGAACAACATCAACATGGTCATCTCCGGGCACATGTCCTCCGATTCGCTGGGCATCAACCTGATCTGCGACGTGTGGGAGAAGGAGGGTATCGACATCCTCCCGTGCTCCGGGTTCACCAGGTTCTCACGCAACTGATCCTTTTCCGGGCCGGGGGCCTCTTGACGAGGCTCCGCGGCCCTTCATCGCCTTCAGCGGCACCGGGCAATAGCGCCGCTTTTGCACCGAGATTCAAAAAGTTTATAGTATCTAACAATTAGGCCATGGCCATGAAGCAGAGCGGGCACGGGCTGCTGCTGGCCACCATAGCCATCAGCATGTTCCTGGACGGGTTGGACGGCACCATCGTGAACGTCGCCCTTCCCGATATCGCCGAGTCCTTCGGCATCGGGACGGGGGACACCTCATGGGTCGTCACGGTGTATTTCCTCGTGATGGCCGGGCTCATCCTGGTGTTCGGAAGGATCTGCGACATGGGCGCCTTGAAGAAGGTGCTTGTCTCCG
The DNA here is from genome assembly GCA_963605395.1 of Firmicutes bacterium CAG:194. Classification (GTDB taxonomy): domain Archaea; phylum Thermoplasmatota; class Thermoplasmata; order Methanomassiliicoccales; family Methanomethylophilaceae; genus Methanoprimaticola. The sequence continues at coordinate 26,057 of CAVCVB010000009.1, read as the reverse complement.
GGATGGCCATATTCACGTTCGGGTCCCTCATGTGCGGCCTGTCCTCCGCATTCCCGATGCTGCTGGCCTTCAGGGCCGTTCAGGGAGTCGGAGCTGCGATGCTCGCATCCTCCGCGGTGATGCTCGGAGTGAAGTACCTGCCGAAGGAGAAGATCGGCGTTGCCATGGCCCTGGTCGTGCTGGGGACGTCGCTCGGAGTGGCCGTCGGGCCCACATTGGGGGCTGTGCTGACCGAGCTCATATCCTGGCATTGGATCTTCTTCATCAACGTGCCCATCGGCATCATCGCGATCCTTCTGGCCCACCGCGCCGTGCAGCCGGACGAGGGGCTGGAGGAGGGGGACCTGGACCTGCCGGGCTCCGCCATGCTGTTCGCCGCCATAGTGCTGGGGCTTTACGCCATCGAGAGGATGCCTTCCGAGGGCCTGAATGCCGCGGGGATCGCCTCCATCGTGGGATGCATCGTGCTGATGGCTGTTTTCCTGCATTACGAGAAGGGCAAGGCCAGCCCCGTGCTGAAGACGTCCCTGTTCCGCAACAGGGGGTTCGACACCGCCATACTGGCGTACATAGCGGTCAACATGTGCCTCATGGGCATGGTCTACCTGATGCCGTTCTTCCTGAGGAAGGTCGCGGGGCTCGAGACACTGGAGAGCGGTCTGCTGCTGTCCATGCAGGCCGTGTCTATGATAATATGCTGCCTCCTGGTCGGGAGGAAGTCGGACATCCTCGGCGACCGTCCGTTCGCCATCATCTCATGCATCATCCTGCTGGCGTTCACGCTGGTCGCGATGACATGGGGGCCGGAGAGCAGCCTGCTGCTCATCGGGATCTCGCTGTTCGTCGGCGGATGCGTCTGGGGAGTGGGAGGCGGCCCCATGGGGGCCAGGATCGTGAACACCCTGCCGGACGAGGACAGGGGTTCGGGGTCGTCGATGATCTCGTTCATCATGTACTTCAGCTCGGCCCTGGGGACCGCCTTGATCGCGGGGCTGTTCGGGTTCGGGTCCGGTGCGGGATCCGGTTCCATATCCGATGTGCCCGTGGGCACGTTCATGGACGGGTTCACGTTCTGCATGGGGGTCTGCATCGTACTGGCGCTGATCGCTCTGGCATCCTCGTGGGTGCTGAGGTCCGACTGCAGGGGCAGCGACGAGGAGTCTGCCTGACATCGGTTTTCGGCCTCCTGCCTCTTTTCCGGGATGGGAGGCGTTCGAGAATAGAATGTGCAAAAACCTGATAGATTCTAATAAACTGAATGTGCAAAATCACCCACTTCCAAATACAGGGAACGGCATCCTGAAGCATGGATGACCTCGTCTTGAAGCGGAAGGCATACGACAGGCTGCTCGAATGGAAGAACGAGAGCCATGGCGAGACCGCCATCCTCATCGAGGGCGCACGCTTTACCGGCAAGAGCTTCCTGGCGAAGCGGTTCGCAGAGAACGAGTACCGCAGCGCCATCATCATGGATTTCAGGAAGCTGAAGAAGCGCATCAAGGATGCGTTCCTGAACGACGCCGAGGACCTGGACCTGCTCTTCGACAAGCTGTCTTTCGAGTACAAGGTCCCTCTCTACAGGCGCGAATCCGTCATCGTCTTCGACGAGGTCCAGCTGTTCCCCCGTGCGAGGGAGCTCATCAAGGTATTCGTGGCCGACGGAAGGTACGATTTCATCGAGACAGGCTCCTTGGTGTCGATACAGGAGAACGTGAAGGACATCCTCATCCCGTCCGAGGAGGAGCGGCTTATGCTGAACCCTCTGGACTTCGAGGAGTTCCTCTGGGCCACCGGGGACACGAGCTCGTATCCGCTTCTGAAGAAGTTCTACGATAGCAGGCAGCCCCTCGGAGCAGATGCCCACAAGGTCATGATGGACTCGTTCCGCAGGTACATGCTTGTGGGAGGGATGCCTGCGGCAGTAAGGGAGTATGCGGCTTCCAAGGACCTCAGGAAGGTCGAGAAGAGGAAGAGGGACATCCTGGCGGCCTATCGTGCCGATCTCGTCAGGTCATCGAGGGAGACGGGGACCGATCTGAGCGGCATGTTCGCGAGCATCCCGTCGCAGCTGAATCGGAAGGACAGGGAGTTCGATGTCAGGTCATTCGGGATGAAGGCAAAGGGGCGCGAGGCCATGGGAGCACTCTTCTGGATGGAGGATTCTAAGGCAGTGGACCTTTGCTACAACGCCTCCGATCCCGACGACGGCCTTATGCTCTATAGGGGAGAGGTCCATTGCAAGATGTACATGGCCGACACCGGGCTCTTGATCACCCACGCCATATCGGAGCTGGGCATGGACATGGATTCCGTCTATGCAGACCTGCTCATGGACAGGCTCAACCTGAACGAGGGTATGTTCGTGGAGAACCTTGTCTGCCAGATGCTCAACGCATCTGGCCACAGGCTGTTCTTCTATTCGCGGTCGTCTCCCAACGACAGGAGAAACGACATCGAAGTGGATTTCCTGGTCATGCGCAACGGGAAGGTCTGTCCCGTGGAGGTGAAATCGGCATCGTCCACCAAGCACGTGTCCCTGGACAAGTTCAGAGAGAGGTTCGGCAAGCGCATAGGGCAGCCGTTCATACTGTGCACCAAGGACGTGGACGAGAAAGACGGCATAGTCTATCTGCCGTTGTACATGGCCCCTCTCCTATGATATCTACTCTACGGAGACCGAATCTGGGTGAAATGCCCTCGGACAGCACGCCATCTTTGATGGAACCTGATGATTCGGCTCTAGGTCGAAGAGAACCACAGGCCTGGTGCTCCTCATCATGGTCTGATATAAGGTGGAGTTTCTTTACAATTTTGTAAAGTATAATTTACATAAGTCAATTATCGAAGAAAAATGTAAATTGAATTTAACAAAATCAGATTATTTTATAAACATGTATACCATACTTTACAATATGTCCGAGTCGAGCGAATGGAGCATAATACCGCGTGAACACTATCTGAGCAAGCTCCGTGATTCCAAAGACAAGCCGTTCGTGAAGGTCCTGACAGGCATCAGGAGATGCGGGAAGACCACGATCCTCCGTTCGTTCAGAGACGAGCTCATCGAGAGCGGCATTCCGGACGAAGATCTCCTGGCCTTGGATTTCGACAAGGATTCCATCGATCTTCCGACCGACCACCGCTCTCTCACGGATTACGTCCAATCCCGGATGGTCCCCGGACCGGGCAAGTACCTGTTCTTCGACGAGGTCCAGAACGTGGACGGATGGGAGGTCTCCATCCTGTCGTTCTTCAACGCGGGAGCAGACGTCTATGTCACGGGGTCCAATTCCCAGATGCTCTCGTCGGAGATCTCCACCCGCCTTTCTGGGAGGACGATAGAGATACATGTGATGCCCCTGTCGTTCTCCGAGTACTGCCTGTTCCGCCAGGACGTGAAAGAGGACGTCCTTCTGAGCGAATACATCCGTTACGGGGGGCTCCCCGCCGTTGCGAAGCTCATGGACACTTCCGCGCGCTCCATCGTCCCGGAAGTCATCGCAGGCGTCTACAACGGAGTCTATCTGAAAGATGTGGAGATGCGCCATGACATACGCGGATCGGCCAGCTTGTCCAATCTGCTCACGTATGTGATGAGGAACATCGGCGACCGCACATCGTCCCGCAAGGCCTCGGATTACCTGAAGTCCAAGAGGATAGGGATAAGCCATGTGTCGATAGAGAATTACCTGAGGTACCTGGAAGAGGCTTTCCTGATATACAGGTCGGAGCGCATCGATTCGAAGACGAAGGAGTACCTCAGCACGTCGGACAAGTTCTACGCTTCGGATCTGGGGATAAGGTCGGAGATCGCCAAGTTCCGTCCGGAGGACATGGACGGCATCCTGGAGAATCTGGTCTACTGCGAGCTGAGGTTCCGTTGCCACGAGGTGGCGGTGTGCGCCATGGGCGACTTGGAGGTGGATTTCGTGACAGACCCCAGGGGCACCCCGGCCTACTACCAGGTGTGCATGAGCCTGGCCGATCCGGCCACTCTCGAGAGGGAGATGAGGCCGCTCAAGGCGATCAAGGACAGCTATCCCAAGACGATCATCACCTATGACCGTTACATGTTGGACGATATCGACGGGATAAGGATCGTCAGCATCGGCGATTGGCTGATGGGAAGGCGAGATGTCGGGATCTCTGATGATGCAGGCTTCAGACCGGAGCCAACATCCCTTTAACCGATGCCGTCATAACCGAGGGACGATACGCTCGGGAGAAGTCCCGCGGATGTGATGATTTGTTCGAGAGGGCCTCCACCATAATACGCGACGGGTCGAAGTTCGACTACGGCTACGTCCCCAAGGCCCTCGTCCACCGCGAGGAGCAGATGTCCCGCATGGAGCTCCTGTTCCGCCCCCTGGCCGATCAGCACCGTTCATGCACCGCGTTCCTCACTGGAGGCGTCGGGACCGGGAAGACGGTCACCGCCAACCGCTTCTGCGAGGACCTGAGGGCGTACCTGTTCAAGAACGGCCGCAGGATGGACACGGTGTACATCAACTGCAGGAACAGCTCCGAGGCCGGGGCCATGATCACCATAGTGAGGCATTTCGATCCCGGGTTCCCTCTGAGGGGGTTCTCCGTCGAGGACATGTCCCGCTCGCTGGCGATACACCTTTCATCCAACCAGACGGCCCTGACGGTCATCCTCGACGAAGTGGACGTATTGTTGAAGAAGGGGCCCTGCAACCTGGTCTACCAGCTCACCCGCTCGACCGGCACCGCCCCGGTTTCTTTGATCATGATCTCCCAGTTCCCCCTGGACAACCTGCTCGACGAGGCATCGATGTCCACGTTCAAGCGGTCCAACACTGTCCGCTTCAACAGCTACAGCCGGGACGAGCTCAGGGAGATCGTCGCCGCAAGGGCCGAGGAGGCCCTGCTGCCCGGGAAGATAACCGAGGAGGCCCTGGACCTCATCGCAGAGCAGTCCGCCGAGTACGGGGACGCCAGGATGGCCATAGAGCTCCTGGAGAGGGCATCAGCCATCGCCGAGGAGGACACCCTGGGCGAGGTCACCGTTGAGCATGCGCGTTCCGCGAAGGCGATGACGTACAGCTCGGTGTCCGAGGCGAAGCTGCGCACGCTGGACATCAACAGGATGGCCGTGCTGCTGGCGGTCGCCCGCGCCATGAAGCAGAACCTCTCCATCCAGACGTCCGCCGCGGAGAAGACCTATGCCGTGGTGTGCGAGGAGTACAACCTCAAGGCGAGGAAGCACACGCAGTACTGGAACTACCTCCAGGACCTGGACAGGGCCGGCGTGGTGAAGATAGAGATCGTCGACGACTCCACAGGCCGCAACAGCATCGTGAAGCTCACGGACATACCGTCCAAGGTGCTGGCCGAGAAGATGGAGTCGCTGATAGAAGAGAAGCTGACGGAGGACGACGAGGATGCGCTGCGACCTCTGCGGACGCGATGCCGTCACATTCCTGAGGTACAACGGGACCCATCTGTGCGCCGAGCACTTCATGAGGTACGTGGACCGCAGGGTCAAGAAGGAGATCCGCAAGCAGATCCATGTCTCCGCCGGGGACAGGATCGCCGTTGCCGTCTCCGGAGGCAAGGACAGCATGGTGGCCCTGAGGATGGTATCGTCTGTTTTCGGTCCCAGGAACGGCGTGGAGGTCCACGCCATCACCATCGACGAAGGGATCGAAGGATACAGGCCCCCTAGCGTCGACATCGTCAGGAGGTACTGCGAGCAGAACGGGATCCACTTCCATCTCAGATCGTTCTCCGAACTGGGCGTGAGCATGGACGAGGTCGCTCCCGTATCCGGGGACTCCAGCCCCTGCACCTACTGCGGCGTGTTCCGCAGGAGGCTCATGAACGACGAGGCCAGGAAGATCGGGGCCGATTGGCTCGCGACAGGCCACAACCTGGACGACATGGCCCAGTCCATAATGATGAACTTCGTGAGAGGGGACATAGAGAGATTGGCGAGGATGGGGCCCCACGAGAAGGTCCAGCCCGGCCTGGTGCCCAGGTTCATGCCCCTGAGGACCATCCCTGAGAAGGAGTCCCTGCTCTATGCGATAGTCTCGGGCACTGAGTTCTGGGACGGGGTGTGCCCTTACTGGCAGGCGGCCCTGAGGAACCAGTACCGCAGCCTTGTAGATTCCCTGGAGGACCGCTCCCCCGGCGCCAGGTTCGGGATACTGTCCTCGATGGACACCCTCAGGCCCATGCTCCACAAGGAGTACGCCCAGTCCGCGCTGCACCCCTGCGGGAGGTGCGGCGAGCCCACCGTCGGAAGCAGCTGCAAGTCCTGTCAGCTGCTGGATTCCGCATTGTCGCGCATAGGGAAGGTCTGACGTTTTGCCGCGGCGCTTCCGCCGATAGACAAATTTCTAATCGGACCGTTGAAGGCATAGACATATGGCATAAATGTGTGCATTATGCATCGATTCGTACATTTTCGACGGTTTTCAATGTACAAAGAAAGCCATTCTTCCGATTACAATATATAGACGATGCGCTATTTTTCCAAACGTTGACTGGACATTTGTCCTATCAAAGGTGAAAACATGGCAATAACAAACGAGTACATGAAGACCGTCTTCGACGGCCTCAAACAGCGCAACGCCGACCAGCCCGAGTTCCTCCAGGCCGTCGAGGAAGTCCTCGAGTCCCTCCAGCCCGTCGTCGAGGCCAGGCCCGAGCTCCAGAAAGCAGCCATCATCGAGAGGATCGTCGAGCCCGAGAGGATCATCATGTTCCGCGTCTCCTGGCTGGACGACAAGGGCAACGTGCAGGTCAACCGCGGATACCGCGTTCAGTTCAACTCCGCCATCGGGCCCTACAAGGGCGGCCTCAGGCTCCACCCCTCCGTCAACCTGTCCATCCTGAAGTTCCTCGGATTCGAGCAGATCTTCAAGAACAGCCTCACCACCCTCCCCATAGGAGGAGGAAAGGGAGGATCCGACTTCGACCCCAAGGGCAAGTCCGACAACGAGGTCATGCGCTTCTGCCAGTCCTTCATGACCGAGCTCCAGAGGCACATCGGACCCGACACCGACGTCCCCGCAGGAGACATCGGAGTGGGCGGAAGAGAGATCGGATACATGTTCGGCCAGTACAAGAGGCTCCAGAACGAGTTCACCGGAGTCCTCACCGGAAAGGCCATCGGATCCGGCGGATCCCTCGCCAGGACCGAGGCCACCGGATACGGACTGTGCTACTTCACCGACGAGATGCTGAAGGCCAACGGAAAGTCCTTCGAGGGCAAGAAGGTCGTCATCTCCGGATCCGGAAACGTCGCCATCTACGCCTGCCAGAAGGCCACCCAGCTGGGAGCCAAGGTCATCGCCGTCTCCGACTCCAACGGATACATCGAGGACGACAACGGAATCGACTACAGGACCCTCCAGGAGATCAAGGAGGTCAAGAGGGACAGGATAAAGACCTACGTCAACTACGTCCCCACCGCCAAGTATACCGAGGGCAAGGGCATCTGGTCCATCCCCTGCGACATCGCCCTCCCCTGCGCCACCCAGAACGAGCTCAACGAGGACGACGCCAAGATGCTCATCGCCAACGGATGCTTCGCCGTCGCCGAGGGAGCCAACATGCCCAGCACCCCCGGTGCGATCGCAGCCTTCCAGAAGGCCGGAGTCCTCTTCGGTCCCGCCAAGGCCGCCAACGCCGGAGGAGTCGCCACTTCCGCCCTCGAGATGTGCCAGAACAGCGCCAGGCTGTCCTGGACCTTCGAAGAGGTCGACGCCAAGCTCAAGGACATCATGGTCACCATCTACAACGAGGCCGCCACCGCAGCCAAGAAGTACGGGATGGAGGGCAACCTCGTCGCCGGAGCCAACATCGCCGGATTCGAGAAGGTCGCCAACGCCATGCTGTGGCAGGGCGTCTCCTACTGAGTCCTTTAAAACGGGGGGTCATCCCCCCTTCTATCTTCGAAAGGCTGCGGATGCAGCGTCAGTTCTTCTATCGATGTCGTAGGCCTCTTTCAGGCTCCATTACGGTCGAACAGCTTCTCCAGTCCGACAAGCTCGATACCGAATTCCTTCGCCTCGTCAATCAGGTCTTCCGTGAAACCGGAGGCGGAGAACAGGATGTACTTCTTCGAGAGGTCTGTCTTGATGTGCTCGCAATCTTCCATGAGCTTCTTCAAGGCTCCGGATGCCATCTTTCTGTTCCCGAGCTCACACGTGCCGAACAGCGCTGCTGTGAAATCGCCGGTGAGGATCTTGGCGGCGATGCCGACTTCCTTGACGCTCTTATCTCCGTCGATGCCCCACCATTTTCCTGTCTCGATGCATCTGTAACTGTTCTTCACATATTCGGTGCACAGGTCCTCGAAGCGTCTCTCCAGGAACACGTGGATGTCCTGAGACAGGATATCGAAGACTTCTGTCGGGTCTTCGAGCGCATAGGCCCTCGATTCGCGGATTATGGACTGGCAGAACGCTGTCAATGGGTCGATTATCCTGTACACAGGCTGTTTCGGAGACCCCATCATGGGGTGGACGGTGCCAACGATCTCCATCTTCCGGAGGTCCTCGAGGCATCTGGAGCAGGCGGTCCTCTCGACCGTGCTCTTCTCGGAGATGGCTTTCAGAGAAGCGGCTCCGTTGGAGATGGCATTCAAGACGGACAGATATCTGCCAAGCGGCGCCAGCTCGCTGCCGATGAGGGATCCGGCCTCATCCGCCAGGTCCGCGTTCTGCGAGAGGAAATGCCTTTCTATGTACTCCCTGAACGTCGAGGCCTCCGGATCCAAGTGATAAGCCGGTATGCCGCCGACGGTCAGGTACAGCTTCAGCTGCTCCAGGTCGGGCATGTCGGGATGGAATGCGCTGCATTCCCGGAGCGTCAGGGGCTCCATCACGATCCGGTTGAGGAACCTTCCGTACAGGGGCTGCCTGTAGCTGGCAGTCTCCCTCATCATCGCGTCTATCGACGATCCGCACACCACGACCATAGATTCTGTCTCTCCGTTGACGGAATCCACGAAGTGCTGGACCACAGAAGATGCTTCACGGCCGGATGAGATGAGGTACGGGAGCTCGTCGATGACGACGAGTGTCTTCGATCCCCTGCACATCTCCAGCAAGCAGTTCAGAGAGGCCATCAGGGATCCGGGAACCTGCCTTTCCAGTCCGTCCAGCGCCTTCATGGCCCCCGTTATGGCATGGATGTTGTCGGGGATGGAGCCGATAATGCAGGAGACGAAGACCGTTCTCTTGCCTTGGGAGAATCTTCTGAGCAGCTCCGTCTTTCCGATTCCGCGACGTCCGATGACCATGCAGGCACGGGGGCCGTGGCCGTTCCAGACCGATTCCAGGAAGCTGAGCTCGGACTCTCTGCCGACGAATGTGCCCATATTACGCAGAACGGTGTTGGAGTATATAAATCACAATTGAATGTGCAGAATCTGCACGAAATTATGATTCATGCAGAATCTGCACACATCTAACAGCGCAGTTCAGATCTCCCTGTGGGTGACGAACACATCTTTCTGGTTGAACGCGACTCCGTATGCCATCGTAGGTCCCTTCAGTCCCCTGGCGTACTCCTTGTCGATTATCTGCTGCAAGGCGTTCTCGGACAGCTTGTCCATGCTCGTGCCCGCGTTGTTCTTGTTGCGGCGCTTGATTTCGATCAGGACATTCATGCCTCTTCCCAGCGACTTCATCCTGATGTCGTAGTATCCCATCCCGGCTTCGTAGTCGGCGGTGACCTCGTATCTGCCTCTGTAGATCGACATGAGGCCGGCTATGTATGCTAGATAGACCCTCTCGCTGCTGAGGATCCTGACGCTGAGGACGTCCATCAGGTTCGTCAGCGACGATCTCACCTTCTCTGCATCGCCGTTTATCAGCGAATCGAACAGGACCTCTGTCTTGTACCCTGTCCCCGGCTTCAGCTTGTTCAGGATCTCCTTCCCGAAGACATCGAAGATCTCTTTGTTGGGGATGTGCACCTTGTACCTGCCCCCCGATCTGACAGTGGTCAGGTACCCTGTCATCACCATCACCGAGTACAGGGCGGCGGCATTGTCGCGCAGCTCCCCGTAGGACACGTTGACGTCCAGGTCGGTCTCGATCTCCTCGCCGGAGCAGAGCTTTCCCAGGTTCTGGTACACGATGTCGTCGGAGCATTCCAGCATGTCCCCGATGACGGAGTTGTCGCTGGTGTTGATCCAGTACGGCTTAGGCTGGAATCCGGAGCTGGCGTACCCCATGACGCTCCAGGGGCTGTATATCTCCGTGTCGCCGAAGCGGTATCCGTCGTACCATTCCTTGGCTTCCTCGAACTTCTCCGGGGCTCCCATGTCCTCGAAGAGCTTCCTGACCTCTTCCGGCGTGAACCCGTAGAACTCCTCTGAAGACCCCTCCAGATCGACGGTAAGGACATCGCTCACGACCAGGTTGGTCAGTCCCGAGAAGATGCTCTCCTTGGAGACCTTCATTATGCCTGTCAGGACTGCGAACTTGAAGTACGGGTTGGTCTTCAGCGCCGAGCTGAAGAAGCTCCTCATGAAATCGACGATCTTCCGATGGTCCGGTTTGCCGAAGCTGTGGTTCATCAGGTTGTCGTATTCGTCGATGAGTATGATGGGGTCCTTCCCGTAGAACTCGTGTATCAGCTCGCAGAGGTCTGCAACGGATGTCTCGAGGTCCTCCTTCACGGGCGGGTACTGCATGATCCTGTCGTATATCTCCCTCAGGTCGGGGCTCATCCCCTTGACAGTATCCCAAGGGAATGCATGGCGGCATTCGCGTGCGACGATCCTCCTGAGGAGGGTGAGCATGGATTTGAAAGAGCCTGTTCCCAGGTCTTTCATCGTCATGAAGATGACGATGTTGGAGTTCTTCTCCGGATCGTCGGGCCTCAGCTCCGAGATCTTCAGGCCATCGAACCAGTCGTTGCCTTTGTAGTTCTGGTTGAAGTACGAATCGAGCATGGTCATGCTCATGGTCTTCCCGAACCTGCGGGGCCTTGTGAACAGCAGCACATGCCCTTTTCCGTAGTTCTCGATCTCGTCTACGAGGGCTGTCTTGTCAACGTAGTACTTTCCGCTCTCACGGATGGTGCTGAAGAACTCCAGTCCGAAAGTCATCTGCCTTGGCAACCATGTCACCTCTACCGCCCCCTTTCCGCTTATCTTTATTTGAACCGAGCCGAGTTTGTTATATTGCGCTGAGAACAGGCCCGGAATCTGTTGATTTCAGGATGAAAATGCTAGTACATATGCGATTTCCTCGAATCGACCCTTTATATAACTACAATCGCGGAGATATCTGGCTCGGATCCATACCGCCGTTTCCACTGGGACCCGGTCGGAGAATCGGAAGATGCGGGTTTCTGAGGATGATGTCAGGCAGACAGCCTGAACTGCTTGATGTCGTTGGCTCCCAGCGTTCCCCTGTACTCCACGAGGACGTTCTTCTTGTACGTCCTCTCCACATCCGTGAGTACGTAGACCGAGCTGGTCGGGAACCCCGCCAGCCAGGGCTCGATGAGCTTGGCGCACTTGTGCTTCCCGGGCTCCCTGGTGACGGTCCACACGGTGACGAAATCGCCTTTCATCTCCTTGATCAGGACCATGGTGTTCTTCTGGCCGGTCTGCAGCAGCGCGTCGTTGATCCTGTAGACCTCGCCGATCTTCGGCTTGGTGTGCTTGGACGGAGGCCTGATGTATCCGAGGTCGTCGGTCTTGGGCCCGGTGGGGGCCAAAGGCTTCCCCCTGTACATGGGGGCGGGCGGGTCCTTCTGCTCTTTGACCCACGCTTCCGCCTTCGCGTTGCCCTTGGCGGCGAGCCTCCTGATCGCTTCCTGCGACTCGGGCATCTTGGAGGACCTCTTGAGCCACTTGAAGGCCTCGTCGGGGTCCTTGTCCATGAGCATGATGCCCAGGGAATGCTGTGCTTTGATGTCCTCGTACTCGGCCTTCTTCCTGAGCAGGGCGATGGCAGCTCCATCCCCCGAGCCCGCCTTCTCCACGGTCTTCTCGAAGGTGTCCGGCTTGGGCGCGGGAGCGACCTTGATGGATTGCGTCGCGGGCTTCGGAGGCTCCTTCACGGTCCTCAGCACGCGCTTGGCGTCCGGATCCGTCTTGGCCAGGGCTTTCAGCTTGTCGTAGGATGCGCGGTTCCCCTCGTCTATCTCCTTCGTGAGCCTGATGATGTAAAGGGAAACAGCCATGACGGGACCTCTATGAAACGTATGAGTGCTGGGGGTGGGATTCGAACCCACGAACCACTAAGGACAGGATCCTAAGTCCTGCGTCTTTGACCTGGCTTGACAACCCCAGCTTGGGCAGCCGACGGCATCATCCGATATGATGCTATCGGGAGAAGGATGCCGGGGCGTGCCCGGCATTTTGAGGATCAGTTCCACCAGTCGCCGCGGCGGTCGATGGTCTCGTTCCTGTCGGGGCCGATGCTGATGATGTCCGCGGGGACCTTGAGGTACTTCTCGATGAACTCGATGTACTCCTGCATCTCGCCGGGGAGGGCGTCGTATCCGCCTTTCAGGAGCTTCTCCTGGTCGTCCCAGCTCTTCCATCCCTTGAAGTGCTCGTAGACGGGCTTGGCCCTGTTGAGCTTGGCGATGGATGCGGGGAAGTGCTTCACTTCCTCTCCGTCGATCTCGTATGCGACGCACACCGGGAGGTCCGGTATGTCGTTGAGGACGTCGATCTTGGTTATGCCGATGGAGGAGAAGCCGCAGAGCCTGGAGGCGTGCTCGCACACGACCAGGTCCAGCCATCCGCATCTCCTTCCCCTGCCGGTGGTGACGCCGAACTCCCCGCCTTTGGCCTGGAGCGCCTTCTCGTCCTCTCCGGACAGCTCGGTGACGAAGGGGCCTTCTCCGACGCGGGTGGTGTACGCTTTGATTACACCCAGCACGTTGTCCAGCCTGGAGGGGGCGATGCCGCCTCCGGTGCAGACCCCTCCGCCGCAGGTGGCGGAAGACGTCACGTAGGGGTAGGTCCCGTGGTCCACGTCCAGCATGGCTCCCTGGGCGCCCTCGAAGAGCACGTTCTTCCCCTCGTCCAGGGCGTCGTTGACCAGGACAGAGGTGTCGCAGATGCATTTGCCGACCATGTCCCTCCAGCCCTTCATCTTGTCGTGGAGGCTCTCGGTGGTGCAGCAGCAGGCCTCGGCGCCCATCATGGCCATGAGGTCCTTCTTGTACGGGAGGATGAACGATATCTTGTCTTCCAGGAGGTCGTCCTCCAGGAGGTCCCCGGCCCTGAAGCCGATCCTGGCGATCTTGTCCTGGTATGCGGGGCCTATGCCCTTCTTGGTGGTGCCCACCACGTTCTTCCCGCGGTACTTCTCCTCTGCGCCGTCGAGCTTCTTGTGGTAGTTCATGATCAGGTGCGCCCTGTCGGAGATCCTGAGGCCGTCGATGCTGCCTCCGTTGGCGATGACATCGTCGATCTCCTGCCCGAGCTCCTCCAGGTTGACGACCACGCCGTTACCGATGACGGCGAGCTTGCCGGGCCTGACGACTCCCGAAGGGAGGCCGTGGAGCTTGTATGTCTTGCCGTCCACGATGATGGTGTGTCCGGCGTTGTTGCCTCCCTGGAAACGGACGATCATGTCCGCCTCCTCGTCGAGGTAGTCTGTGATCTTTCCTTTTCCCTCATCGCCCCATTGGGCTCCGATGATAGCGAGACTGGGCATTTCGTGGCACCTGTCGCCAGCTAGTCCGTGCCTCCATATTAAGGTTGTCGGAATGAGGGCTTCATTGCTTCCCGGCGTCGGGGCTGAACTCCCTGTACAGGGGGATCAGCTCCTCCAGGGGGATGTCCGTCTTGAAGGACGTGGGCGCGACATGCGACTTGGACGCCCTTCCGTGCTGGTTCAGGAACTCCATGAAGTCGTCGATCCTCGGCGGGGACATCTTGATGTGCGACGAGAGCTCAGCGATGTCGTAGACGAAGACCTGGTCGTCCAGCTCGTTCCTCCAGAGGTCCAGGTACTTTACGCACCTCTTCTGGTCGGCCATGCCCTCGGCGGACATCCTTGAAAGGGTGTACGGGTCGTGGAGGGGGCCCAGCCAGAACGGGCCGAGCCTGTGGTCCTCGTCGGAGAGCCTGGAAGTGGAGCGCTCCATGGTGCCCATGTCGTAATGCATGTACCCGAGCTTCGCCAGGGTGTCGTCGGCGGCCTGGGCGCCTTCCTCTATCCTGACGTAGGTGCGGAAGTAGTGGTCCGCGTAGAAAGAGAGCAGGGGGGTCATCCCCCTGTCGAACTTGGCCAGCTCCCTGGCGATGCTGCACATGAGGATGCGGAGCCCGCCCTCGTGGCACATGAACCCCCTCACGGGCTCGGACTGGTACCTGCGCCTGCACTTCTGGGCGTGGGCTCCTGCCAGAGGGGCGGTGTCGGTGGCGGTGATGGCCATGATCCCGTGCCTCCCGGTTCCGCGGATGGCTGATTGGATGTAGGGCATGGGGGACCCGAACGGGTCGAGGTCGACGTAGTCGAAGGACTCGTCGGTGAAGAGGGAATGCATGTTCCTGCACGAAGGGGTGCAGTTCTCCAGGCCGTTGAGCTCTATGTTGGCCTGGATGTAGGGGATGGCGGAAGGGCTGATGTCGTTGGCCGTGACGATGCTGCCGGGGACCTCGTTGGCTATCCTGACGGACCTGGACCCTGTGGCGCACATGGCGTCGGCGACTGTCATCGACTGTCTGTCCAGCGACCTCAGCAGCATGACGCTGACATCGCGGTTGAAAGCCATCTGCTCGTTGAAGAAGACGGTCCCCATCTTCTTGCCGGGGCCGCCTGAAGAATGCTCGGAAGGGACCAGGATGTCGGTGGACCCTTCGCGGATGACCTCCCCTTCGGGGGTCAAACGCTCTCACCGTTCATGAGCTTGACGATCTTGAAAGGCAGGATGTTCCTGTTGGTCGGCGTGACCTCCAGGATCCTCACGTCGTCCCTCCTCCTGATGTCCTGGAGCAGGGGGTTCCTGGATTTCTTGTGGAGCGTGATGATCATCGGCTTGTCGGCGTCGAGCGCCTCTTTCACGGCTTCTATGAAGCTCTCGCTCTCGACCTCCATCTTCCCGACCTCGTCGATGACGATGATGTCGCAGCTCTGGCAGGCGTCGCGGATGGCTTTGACCCCGACCTCCTCCAGCTTGCTGAGGTCCACTCCGATCTTCCCCACCATGATCTTGCTCTCGATGCTGGTGCTGGCGAAGACCGCCGTGTCCCCCGTGGCCAAGTCCTTGACCGTGAATCCGACCTTGTGCCTGCCCTCCTCGATGGGCTCGTTGATCATCCCGCCGATGCGCAGCTCGTCGTTCTGCAGCATCTCGATGACCCTGAGGAGCGCATAGGTCTTGCCTGAACCGGGCAGGCCTGTGATTCCGATCTTTATATCTGTTACCATGGACACGCACGTCAGCGTAAATGCTGGCTTTTCCAGCATAGCTAAGCAGATACTTAAACCCTCGTTTAGACGTCCTTAAAAGATTTGTGGATATTATATGGATGATATTGCCAATCGGGAAGGGCATGCATCCAACAGTAAGGATGCGATTCAGAAGTGCTCGGATCGTTCGGGATGAGGTCATTCATCAACGGTGGCCCCGTGCTTGCGCTTCAGGTATGAATGCAGGATTATCGAGGCCGGGACTGCGGCTGCCGCGGACACGATGAAACCGGTCAGCAAGCCTCCGAGCCCCTGGTGATCGAACACGAAGGCCGAACATGACATGATCATGGAGCCTATCGTCATGGCCAGGACTACGGAGGACAGGAACTCTGTGCTCTCGGATGTCTTCTTGCTCTGGTTGGCGAGGTCGTCCTGGATGGCATCGCGCTTGGTTGCGTAGATGGCATCCACGAACCTCGACACCGATGTAAGGCGTTCCCGATATTCAGGAAGGTTATCGCCCAACGGTAGCTTGTAACGTTCGATGTAGGCGAGACCGTACTCCGTTGAGCCGATGCTCTTCAGATAGAGTGATCTGAGGGTCTTCACATCTGCAATGCCTCCTGCCATCAGAGGGAAATCCTCGCAATCATCGATTATCATGTCGGCAATGAGGACAGAGGCATCTTCGACGTTGTCAGCTTCAACGACATCCAATCCTTCGTTGAAAGCATGTGTGAGGTCCACATGGTAGCTGTGTTTGAGCAGTTTATAGAGTTTCATCGCGACTACGTAAGCGCGTTTAGAATCCATCTTCCTTGAACTCTCTATCTGGAAGAACCCCTCGACAACCTTCACAGTCATGTCTGTGTGCGGATTGTCTTTGCACACACAGGTCACATGAAGTGAACCATCATCCGATTTGCTCTCGGAGATGATATACTCATTATCACCTTTTAGAGGGTGGCCGCGGATGATGTTTGGACTATGATCGTTCAAGGCCGGGATCCAGCCGTACCACATTTTGAAGCCTCCTCTTGCCTGGTCAGGTAGTCTCCGACGAATAGAGGCGTCTCATGATTGGTCGCGATGCTGCCGTCCATGATTCCTCTGCCTCTCTTGGTAGCCGAGATCTCGCCTTCTGTATCGAAATCGACATAGCCCAGCCTGCGCATGACCTTGAAAATCTCAATCTCCTCATCTGTTAATGCGAAGTAGCTCAGTCCGTCGAATCTGCGGACAATCGCTTGGAGCGGAGTCTCTGGTCTGACCTTTCTTTTCATGAACCGCAAGCCTATCATTTTGACCACTACAATTCAAACTCGACGAAAGGGTATTTAAAACAGTGGTCGAAAGTTCCCATCGAAGATCACTACTATCGGCGTTCAGACAATCGTTTCTCATCTCTTGTCAGGTAGTCTCCGACGAATAGAGGGGTCTCATAGTTGGTCGCGATGCTGCCGTCCATGATTCCTCTGCCCCTCTTGGTAGCCGAGATTTCACCTTCAGTATTGAAATCGACATAGCCCAGCCTGCACATGACATCTACGATCTCCACTTCTTCGTCCGTCAATTCGAGGTAGTTTGTCCCATCGAATCTTTTGACGATTGCTTGGAGCGGAGTCTCCGGTCTGACATTTCTTTTCATGAACCTCAGACCGTTTCTTTTGACTGCTTTATCCGATGTTGGACGCGAAGAATCAGGATCGAAGTGAGAAGCCCTGGTCTGTGAGCCGTCTTTTTCATTGTTCGGTTGATCGTCACCTCTTGTCAGGTAGTCTCCGATGAATGAGGGAGTCTCATAATTGGTCGCGATGCTACCATCGATGATGCCTCTGCCCCTTTTCGTCGCTGATATCTCGCCCTCCGAATCGAAGGTGACATAGCCCAGGCCGCACATGCAATCTACAATCTCCACTTCCTCGTCCGTCAGCGTCAGGTAGCTTGCCCCGTCGAACCTTTTGACTATAGCTTGGAGGGGAGTATCCGGCTTGACCTTCTTCTTCGTCCATATCCTGAGCAAGTCCAGCACCTGCTCCTTGATATCGGGAGACAGTACTTAACCTGCAATCACGCAGTTATAACTACAGAACCACCGCGGGGCGCCCTGTCAGCATATCTCCGACACGAACATCAGGGGATAGTCCAGCTCGGCGTCGTACCTCATCTCCGCGGTGACCCGGGTGCCTTCCAGGGAGACGGTGACGACGGCGTCGATCATCTCGCCGGTCAGGGAGCAGTACGAGTACCTGTCGGAGCCGTCGGAGAACACGGACCTGTCTATCCTCACCTTGACGGACTCCACATAGGGCTGCACCGAGATCGCCTTCTCGATCAGCCTCTCAAGAGACTCCACGGTGGCCCTGTTGAACGGGGTCCCCACGAACTGGTGGTATATCGTCCCCATCTTGATGCCGGCCTCGAACACGGCCCTCTCCCTGGGGGAGCACGCGAACCTGCTCCCGGCGACGGATTCCCT
This sequence comes from Firmicutes bacterium CAG:194, assembly GCA_963605395.1. Lineage (GTDB taxonomy): Archaea > Thermoplasmatota > Thermoplasmata > Methanomassiliicoccales > Methanomethylophilaceae > Methanoprimaticola. Next base: position 8,204 of record CAVCVB010000009.1, on the reverse strand, counting down.
TCCCATATCGGACCCTCAGTTGAACATGGGGTCCTTGACCACCGCGCTCGAGGGGATCAGCCCCTTGAGCTTCCCGTCGTTGACGTCGACGGTCTTGAAGGCGACCATTATCAGGTGCGCTATGGTCTGGACGGAGGGGGCGTTGTCGAAGTAGCTCTGGACGATCTTGAAGTAGATCTTCGGCTCGGCATCGGACATGTAGAACCCGCCGTTGTTTATCGTGTTGTTCACGGTGTTGATCTCGGGGATGAGCTTGTTGCGCGCATCTTCGGGGATGTCGAACATGAGATAGCAGTAGATGTTGAGGGTCTTGTTGTCCTCGTCGCACATGACCATCATGCCGATGGGGTTGTCGTCCCCCATGGCGCTGAGGACCACGTCTCCCGCCTCGCTGTTCTGGTATTTCAGGTCCAGCTTCTCCAGCGCCTTCCTGACGTTGGCCCTGACCTTCCCGACGCTCGCGCTTCCGAACATGCCCTTTCCATCTCCTTCTGGGATATGATGGTATCCCTTCCGGTCCCTTACGGGATCAGTCCCTGTCCTCCAGGTCGACGTACTCCCTGGGCTCCATGATGTTCACGTAGGCGGGACGGAGGATCTTGTTGGACGTGATGAGCTCCTCGATCCTGTGGGCGCTCCAGCCCACGATCCTCGCGGTGGCGAACAGCGCCGTGTACAGCTCCTTGGGGATGTCCAGCATGTCGTAGACGAACCCGCTGTAGAAGTCCACGTTGGCGGTGACGCTGGTGGCGTTGGGGCGCTTCGCCAGGATGAGCGAGGGGGCGAGCCTCTCCACCGACTCGTACAGCCTGTAGTCGTCCAGCCTGCCCTTCTCGGCGGCGAGCTTCTGGACGAAGGACTTGAACACCTCCGCCCTGGGGTCGGAGAGGGTGTACACCGCATGCCCCATGCCGTAGATCAGGCCCTGGTGGTCGAACGCCTTCTTGTCCAGGATGTCGCTGAGGTACTTCTTCAGCTCCTTCTCGTCGTCGGTGTGCTTGACGTGGCGCCTGATGTTGTCCATCATGTCCATGACCTTCAGGTTCGCTCCGCCGTGCTTCGGCCCTTTCAGGGAGGACATGGCCGCCGCGATCACGGCGTAGGTGTCCGATCCGGAGGACGTGGTTACCCTGGTGGTGAACGTGGAGTTGTTCCCTCCGCCGTGCTCCATGTGCAGAACGAGGGCGAGGTCCAGGACGGTGGCTTCCAGATAGGTGTACGATTTGTCGGGACGGAGCATCCTGAGGATGTTCTCGGCGGTGGACAGGCGGGGGTCGGGCCTGTGGATGTACATGCTCTCGTCGTTGATGTAGTGGTTGTAGGCGTGGTAGCTGTACACTGTCAGCATGGGGAAGACGCTGATCAGGTAGATGCACTGCCTCAGGACGTTCTCGATGCTGTTGTCGAGCGCTTTCTTGTCGTAAGATGCGAGGAAGAGGATGCACCTTGCGATGGAGTTCATGATGTCCTTGCTCGCCGCTTTCATGACGACGTCCCTGACGAAGGTCACGGGCAGCTTGCGCTCCTCGGTGAGGTGGAGCTTGAACTCGTCCAGCTCCTTCTCGTCGGGAAGGCTCCCGAACAGCAGGAGGTAGGCGCACTCCTCGAAGCCGTAGCGCTTGTTGATGAACCCCTGGGTGAGGTCGCGGATGTCGTAGCCGCGGTACCTGAGCTTACCCTGGCAGGGGGTCTTGACGCCGTCGACCATCTCGGTCCCGTCCACTTGGGATATGGTGGTGAGCCCGACGACGACCCCGTTCCCCTTGGAGTCCCTCAGGCCCTTCTTGACGTCGTGTGTGCCGTAGAGCTCCGGCGAGAAGCTGTCGATGCCTTTGCACATCTCGGCCTTGTGGTCGATGAATCTCTTGTAATCGCTGTTCAAACTCTTCCCTCCCCCTTATGGCCGGGCGGGATGCCCAGGCGCTCGACAAGAAGTCAGGTCAAGGGAATGTGTCGCACTTAATTAACCTATTCAGGAGAATCCAGGGGCGGGCTGATGCATCCGGAGGCGGCGGCATGGCGGATGCCTGCTTCCTTGTCTTCAGGATATCCCGATGCCGTCGGAGCACGTACTCGTGGGAGTCCCGCACGTCCACGAGGATCAGGTCGTCATCCTTCAGACGGTATATGAGCAGCCAATCGGGCCCGATGCGGCATACGCGGTACCTCTGGCGCCTCATCTGGATACGATGGTCATCGAAGGATGGCGGGAGGCCGGACGGAGTACGAGCTGTTCTTCAGGACGCGGATGTACGGCGAGATCCGCGAGGTGTCCGTGCTACAGGGATCGAGGGGCATCCGGAGGCTGCTGGAGATCCTGCCCGCGCTATTGTGCAGCGTCAGCGGGGGATGCGCGTTCGTCGACGACATCGACGAGGGGATCCATGACCTCATGGTATCCGGCATCATGGAGCAGGCCGTCCCCGAGATCAGGGGGCAGCTGGTGGCCACGGCTCACAGCACATGCCTGATGGACCAGCTTGAGCCGGGGAACGTCTATGTGATCGCAATCGACTACAACGGCTACAAGAAGGTCCGCTGCGTGTCGTCGGTCGAGAGGGTCAGGAAGACCAACAGCATCCGCCTCAAGTACCTGGAGGGAAGCTTCATGGGGATCCCGTACCTGGCAGACCTGGGGCTGCAGGATATCGCGGATCGGTTGGATATGAAGGGTGATGCGCTAGACTGATATTCCCTGATAATGAGTAAGCCACAGGCGGAACGCCCGCAGAGGCATCATCATCAAGGGCGTCTGGCCTCATCGATCATCAATTCCTTGGCGATCTCTGGGAAAGGCTCGCGGTCGCGGCCTGCTCTGTCCCAGGGGGAGCCGTCGCGGCGAGATTCCTGGATGAGGTCTCCGAGGGCCATCCCGTTGTATTTCCTGACAAGTTTCTTGAGGAGCCTGAGGTCGGATCTGGATGTGATGAGGTGCTCCTCCGTATCTCTTATGGGATCGGCCAAGAAGATCCTGTATCTGCGATACACGTCAGGCACGAGGGGACCGAAATGCCATCCCTCGATCTTGTTGTCGAACAGGTATTCTCCGCGGGCCTTGAACCAATCGATCCACATGAAGTAGAGGATCTTCTGGAGCTTCAGGTTCGAGACGGGGTTCCCCTCTTCGATGCATTCGTCGATTACGAACCTGGCCACGTCTTCCGCTCTGTACATCTTTCCGTCTCCGGCTTGTCCGTGACTGTTGTCGGACACTAGGATAAGGCGTGTCTTACAGTGTATAAAGGTTCCTTCGACCGTTGGGAAGAGATATCGGTTTCAGGATGAGATATGCCCGGATCTCAGCTGTTACGGCATCGATCCGGGGCGTTTTCATCCGATTCTGTTCCGGAAATGTAACTACAATCAGGCCCGCCTGACCTCGAACATCTTCCCGAACCTGGACAGCTCCTCGAGCTTCGAGTCCACCGCTCCCAGGTCCTGCCTGTCGCAGTAGAGCACCGCATCCTCCCCGGAGAGCACCCTGCGGGCGCAGGAGTCGAACCCGTCCGAGACGTAGGAAGCATCCGGATGGTCCCTGCGGGCGGTGGGCCCGTAGACCCCGGTGCAGATTCCTTCGGGTGCTTCGCCATCGGAGAGTATCGTGAGCACGCCCGGGTCGGACGGCTTGAACTTCATCATCATCTGCGGCTCGGTCTTGGGATGCGGGTCCGTGGGGATCCCGTTGGACTCGGACAGGAAGGAGTTGATCGTGAAGTAGGTCGGCGGAGAGAGCGACACGCCGTAGACCCCCGCGCGGTCGCTGAAGAACGCGTCCGGGTCTCCGGAGTAGACTATCTTGCCTCTCTTCATCACATGGATCTCGTCGGCCCATGCGTAGGCCAGGTCCACGTCGTGCGTGGATATGACCACAGTGGTCCCGGAGGCGTGGAGGATCTCGGCGAGCTCCATCAGGTCCGACGCTATGGAAGCGTCCAGCCCCGCGGTGGGCTCGTCCATTATCATTATGTCCGGGCGCATCGCCAATGCTCCCGCGATGGCGAGCCTCTTCCTCTGCCCGTAGGACAGCTGGAGGGGGTTGCTGTCGGCGAACTCCGTCAGTCCGACCATGCGCAATGCCTCGGACACGCGGGAGTCCGCTTCCTCCGGGGACAGGCCCAGGTTCGAGGGCCCGTAGCCCACGTCCGCCTTCACGGTCTGCTCGAAGACCTGGTCGTCGGGGTTCTGGAGCACAACGGATACTTTGGAGCGCAATGCCCTGAGGCCCTTCCTCTTGTAGGATATGGGCTCTCCGTTGATCCTGACCATGCCCTCGTCCGGCTTGAGGACGCCGTTGAAGCTGTAGAACAGGGTGGACTTCCCGGCGCCGTTGGCGCCCAGGAGGACTGTCTTGACGCCCTTCCTGATGGCGATGTCCACGCCGTCCAGGGACCTGCGTGACTCGCCCTTGTACGCGAAGCCTATCTGCTCCGTTTGGATGACATTCGATTCCATCATACCGCCTCCGGGCATCTCCCGAAGGAGGAGAGCCTTCCGATCCTCTCTCTGAGGGGGCCGGCTGTCGCTCTGTCGGTGTAGAGCAGGACGTCCTCGCCGCCGAGGGCGGCGATGCACGCTCCGTCGAGGGCTCCGTAGTGCATATCGACCCAGATGCCCTGCTCGGCCAGCGCTTTCCTTGCGACGGAGCCGCAGACGCCGGTGCATCTGCCGTTCGGCTCCAGGATGCCGTCCTCTATGGGATGCACCTCGATCCTCCCAACGGGGCCGTCCATGCAGGCCAGGAGCTGCGAGGAGGTCCTGGGGATGCGGCCTTTCAGCCCGAGGGACTGGTGGAGCCTGGCGACCCTGGGCATCACGAGCCCGGCGTCTATCACCCTTCTCTCATCGGAGAAGAACCCTTCCGGATCGCCGGAGTACACAAGGCGTCCGTGGGACAGCACATGGATGTCCTCCGCCCAGGCGAAGGCCATGTCGATGTCGTGGGTGGAGATGACAACGGTGGTTCCGTTCTCCACCAGGCTGTCCACGATCTCGATCATCTCGGCGGACATCTTGGGGTCCAGTCCCGCTGTGGGCTCGTCCAGGATGAGGATCTCCGGGTCCACGGCCAATGCTCCGGCCACGGCGATCCTCTTCCTCTGACCGTATGATAAATGGGTGGTGGGGCGGTGGCGCTGCTCCAGCATGCCCACCTTCGTGAGGGAGTCCACTATCCTGGACTCCACCTCCTCTCTCGGGAGGTCCATGTTCAGCGGCCCGAAGGCCACGTCCTCCTCCACCGTGGAGGAGAATATCTGCTCGTCCGGGTTCTGGACGACGACGCAGAGCGAGGACCTCAGCTCCCTGAGGCTCTCGCGGCTGTAATCTATCGGGGATCCCTTGAAGAGGACCTCCCCGGCTTTCGGCTTCAGTATGCCGTTCAATGAATAGAACAGGGTGGACTTGCCGGCGCCGTTGGCTCCCAGCACCGCGGTGCGGACCCCCTGCTTTATGGACAATGAGACGTCATCGAGGGGCCTCCCGTCCTTCCTGGACGGGTAGGAGTAGCTGAGGCCCTTGGTCTCGAGTATGGTGTTCACGCGGATCCCCCCAGAAGGATGTTGTACATGTTCACCCAGCCGGCGGTCATGTCTCCGAGTATGATTATGATCGCGAAAACAGCGACGGAGGCGGCCACCCACTTGATCCCTGTCTTGGGCGGGGCGTTGTACAGCGGGAAGTATCCTCTGTAGTTCCTGCAGTCCAGGGCGATCTGCCCCTTGTCCGCCATGTTGGTGGACTGGACGAACATCCCCACCGCGATGGCCGCGGTGGTGGACATGGTGCGCTTGAAGCCGTTGAAGCCGAGCCTGCAGGAGGCCGCGTTCCACATGACCTCCATCCTCTCCAGGAGGAGGAAGCCGTACCTGTAGATCAGCACGACCAGCTCGGCGATCTCCGCGGGGATGCGGATCTGCCTCAGGGCGTTGGAGAGGTGGGGGATGGGGGTGGACGTGGCGAACGCCATCATCAGGGCCATACCGGCGACTCCTCTGATGAGGATCAGCCAGGCCTTGTTGAAGCTGTCCACGGTCATGTGGATGTGCACCCACAGGATGTCCGTCTCCCAGAAGGCCGGGGCGCTCTCGTCCCCGGTGATGGATACCATCCCGCACCCGAACACTAAGATGAGGAACGCCTCCGCAAGGGCCAATGCCACTATGAGAGGGATCCTCATGTTTGTGGAGTACCAGATCAGCGCGAGCCCCAGGGCCAGCGTAGCAACGGGCAGGACTATCGACTGCGTCATGATGTTGGCGACCAGCGCCGCGATGACGAACAGGAGCTTCCCGAGGGGAGCCCATCCGACCATGCGGGAGCTGTACGCCAGCGTGTCCATCTGGAGCTGCTCTGACATGATATCGCTTCGGTTATGCGGCGGCCTTCTTGCTCACATGCCGGCCTATGAAGTACCCGATGATGATGGCACCGATGGCGGCCTGGAGGGCGAACAGCAGCGAGGCGGTCTCGGAGGGGAGCTCGTAGTCTCCCCAGATCCCGTTGGTCCAGGGCTTGAAGCCGGGATCCACCTTTTCGACGACGTCCTTGGCGCCGTCGTCGGCTCCGCCGAACTCGAAGCCGTTGGTGGCCCCGTAGGCGAGGGTGACGATGACGAGGATGGCGATTATCGCGAATCCGGTGATGTACAGCATCTTGTTGTTCATTCGGAAGCAGCCTCCTTGCTGGCGGGCTTGCCCGCGGCGACGTCGAAGACGTCGGGCTTGTTGTTCATCAGGTACACGCCGAACATGAAGAACAGGATGGCCTCGATGATGGCGAGGGGGACCTGGGTGGCGGCGTAGTTGGTCATGAAGTCGACGAAGGCCGAGACGGACTGTCCGTGGTTCAGGGTCATCTGGGTGGCGGTGACGACGTAGGTCATGAGGTCGGCGAACAGGGCGGCGATGCCGAGGCCGATGGGGATGCTGACGCCTGCCTTGATCAGGAGCCTCCAGAACAGGAGACCGAACATGGGGCCGATGATTCCCATGGAGACGATGTTTGCTCCGAGGGTGGTCAGGCCGCCGTGGGCCAGGAGGAGGGCCTGGAAGATCAGGACGATGGTTGCGAGGAACGAGGTGACGCATACTCCGTAGAGGACGACGGCGAAACCGGTTCCGGTGGGGTGGGAGCTGGAGCCCGTGACGGACGGGATCTTCAGCGAGGAGAGCAGGAATATGAACGCTCCGGAAAGGGCGACGGTCATCTTCTGCTCGGGGTGCTCTCTGACGAGCTCGACGATTTTCTTCGCACCGAGGACGACGAACGGGATGGCTATGACGAACCATACCGCGCACCATATCGGGTCTAGGAATCCTTCCATGATGTGCATTGACTTTCACCTTCAGGCCGCTCGACGGCCTTGGCCGGCCATAATGGTTGTTTATGACCGTTGGATGCATCATCCAATTTCAGGTATTTAATCCATAGTTCGTTTTAAGGTTCCCTAAATCGGTGGTCGGATCGGTGTTTTCGGGAGATTTGAACACGTTTAATAATCGATTCCTAGTGTTTCGATAGGATAATCCGGGGCGTATCGCAGGCAATCTGGCTTGTAAAAGGACCTAGATTTTAAGACGTGGACAAGGCATCCAACTGTCTATCCGATATATTGGTTGCGGATGGGCTGTGGGGGGCTTCGATTCTGTTGGGGGATCGTGAATACGGCGTGCGCATGATGCCGGCGAAGGTCCATGGTCGACAGGCCGTCGATACAGGTGCGCATGGAAGATTTCGAACTCGATGAGTTCAAAATGTTGGTCCTTCTGGGAATCGTCGGCCATGTGATTTCCACGAGCCTGTGCCTCGGGATCCACCCGAAATCAGTTATGAATAGTCCTGCATCACGAATCAGCATTTGCTCCGACTGTGTGCCGGAGCATGAAGCTTTATCACCAGGCGGATCCCAATGATTCCTCTCGATAATAAACTGGACATCGATGCCATCGACAATGACCTGAAGATGTACAAGGAGCGCGTAGACAACATCGACAGCTACCCTAACCTGAAGCGTCACATGGGCGACAGGGCCCGTCACAGCGATCACCTGAAGTCCAAGACCTCCAGGGACATCTCCATGATGTCTCAGTCCGATATGGTGAAGTTCTTCGATAGCTCGGCCATCTGGTCTGCGCAAAGACGTGCGACAATCGACTTCATCATCGAGGACAACGGCTTCCAGAAGGTCAGAGAGTACTTTGCAGACC
>CAVCVB010000008.1:0-37980 GCA_963605395.1 Firmicutes bacterium CAG:194 | reverse complement strand
GGCCCGCGGAGGCATCGTCAACGAGGACGACCTGTACACCGCCCTCAAGGAGAAGATCATCGCCGGAGCAGCCTTCGACGTATGGTGCAACGAGCCTCTGGACGAGAGCGAGTCCAAGCTCCTGGAGCTGGACAACCTGGTCACCACCCCCCACCTCGGAGCCTCCACCGTGGAGGCCCAGGAGAGGGTCGCCATCGAGATCGCGGAGCACGCCGTCATGTACCTCAGGGACGGGGTCATCTCCAACGCCATCAACGCGCCCCGCGGCAAGCTGGACGCCGAGACCGAGCCCTACATGCCCCTGGCAGAGAGGATGGGGATCATCATCCAGCAGGTCATCGGGAACCACCCGCTCCAGAAGCTGGAGGTCTCCTTCTGCGGCAGCATCGCCGGCAAGCAGACCAAGCTCGTGACCATCTCCGCAGTCATCGGGTACCTCAAGAGGATCATCGGCTCCGCCAACATGATCAACGCCCTCCCGGTCGCCAAGGCCAAGGGCATCGAGATCGCCGAGACCAGCAACGACACCGCCAAGGACTACTCCTCCGTGCTGGAGATCAAGTTCACGTCCGAGGGCAAGACCCGCAGCATCAGGGGAACCGTCATCGGCGGCCAGCCCAGGATCGTCGGCATCGACGGGTTCTCCTTCGACGTCCCCGCATGCGGCGACATGATGTTCCTCACCTACGAGGACGCCCCCGGAGTCATCGGAGCCGTCGGCAACGCTCTCGGCGAAGCCGGGATCAACGTCGCCCAGATGGCCGTCGGAAGGGACAGCGGCCGCGCCGTGATGTTCCTGACCGTGGACCAGAGCGTCCCCGAGGACGTTGTCTCCAAGATCGCCTCCGCAGTGGGCACCGACGACATCAAGTTCCTCGACCTGGTGGAGTGAAGATGGACGTAGTCACCGTCGACGAGCTCTCCCTCGCCATCCAGAACAGCATCGACAGCTCCTACGGCATGGAGGACGAGCAGGCCTACGACCTGGCCCACCACGTGCTGAACTTCTTCGGCTACGCCGACAGGATCATCGACAACGTGCTGGAGCCCGAGGACAGGGACGCGTTCTACATGCTGGAGGACGCCGGCATCCTGACCACGGAGAGGGAGGAGACCACCCTCTACGACGGAAGGGAGTGGAGGATCCACTACTGGCTGTTCCGCAGGGAGAAGATCGCCACGATGATGGCCAAGGCGCCCAAGGAGGCTCCTGTGCAGACCGAGGAGGAATCGGTCTACAGCGAGCTGCCCGACGACATCTGGGCCAGCCGCTCCTCCAACAAAGAGTAAACCTATCATGGACGGGTTCCCCTACAGCTACCGCCCCGGTCAGAGGGAGCTCGTCCGTTTCATATCGGACACGGTCTCCGATGCCATGTGCCCCGTCGTGGAGGCGGGCACAGGCACCGGCAAGACCGTGTCCTCATTGGCCGGGGCATTGTCTTTCGCCTCATCCAACGGGATGAAGGTGATCTACCTCACGCGCACCAAGTCGCAGCAGGCCCAGGTGGTCCGCGAATGCGCCGCATTGGGCGTGCTGTGCGCTCCTCTCAGAGGGAGGACGGCATCCGGATGCCCCCTGATGAGGAACGATCCCGACCTCCAGTCGGGGACCTCCGAGGAGATCTCCCGCCTTTGCTCCCGCCGGAAGAGGAAGGAGGGCGGGGCCTGCCGTTGCAGCTACTTCGCCAAGCTGGAGGACGAGGACATAAGTGCGTGGGCGGACGTCCTGAGGTCGTCCCATCCCGGCCCGGAGGAGTTCGCGGAGCTGTGCGAGGGCGCCGGCGTGTGCCCGTTCGAGCTGACCAAGATGATCCTGCCCCAGGCGGATGTCGTGGCCGCCTCCTATCCTTTCATGTTCGTCCCTCAGATCCTGGAGAAGCTCGTCGAGTGGACCGGCACTCCGCTGCACAGGATGGTGGTCATAGTCGATGAGGCGCACAACCTCCCTGGCTACCTGAGGGAGACGCAGACCTACGAGTACTCCCTGGCGGCGATGTCCCTGGCGGAGAGGGAGGCCAAGGACATGGGCAACCCGGAGGTCCACGAGGGGCTCCGCGTCACGGACATAATCGATGTGCTGAGGGCGTCGCTGGCGGTCGCCGCGACAGAGTACCTCATCGATGAAGACGGCCTCCTGCCCCCTTACTTCCTGGAGGAGGAGCTCATGACCCGTCTGGGGGCCACGTCCGTGAACATCAGGCGCATATGCGCCGAACTGGAGGGCCTGGGCGAGACGGTCTCGGACCGCAAGGCGGAGGCCAACAAGCTCCCCCGCTCCTATATCGGGTCCATGGGCAGGTTCATCAAGGCCTGGCTGGACGATCCCGATGAGAGCCGCATCCATCTTATCGTGGACGACGGCAGCCCCTGCTTCCAGTCGTACTGCATGGACCCCTCCGGCGCGGCAGTGCCCCTGAACGAGTGCCATGCCTCCATCCACATGTCCGGGACCCTGTCCCCTCTGGACGCCTATGTGAGGGAGATCGGGCTGGACAGGGCCGTCCCGAGGACGTTCCCTTGCTGCTTCCCGCCGGAGAACCTCCTGACGCTGTACTCGGACGAGGTGTCCATGCGCTACGAGGACAGGAATCTGGAGTCCAACTACGCCCGCATAAGGCAGATCCTGGTGGACACCGTGCGTTCCGTGAAGGTGAACACTGCCGTCTTCTTCCCGTCCTTCGCGTTCATGGACCGCATGGCCGCCGACGGCGTGCCCGAAGACCTGGGCAGGACCGTGCACTACGAGCGCAGGGGGATGCCCCAGGGGGAGCTCATGGAGGAGTTCGAGAGGTTCAGGGCCTCTGACGGGGACGTGCTGTTCTGCGTCACCGGAGGCAGGATAAGCGAGGGCCTGGACTTCCCCGACAAGAGCCTGGAGCTCGCCATCGTCATCGGGATCCCGTACCCCAAGCCCACTGCGAAGACGAGGGCCATGACGAGGTATTACGACCACATGTTCGGGGACGGCAGGCTGTACGTATCGATCATCCCGGCTACGAGGAAGATCAGGCAGTCCATCGGACGCCTGATCAGGTCGGAGACCGACAGGGGCGTCGCCGCCATACTGGACCGCAGGGCCGCGTCCATCAGGGATCTGGATGCCATGCAGTGCTCGGACATCCCCAGGGCGGTAAGGGCGTTCCTGGAAGAGCGCCGACCGCAGGGGTAATAAACAACCTGTCAATCCGAGTAGCATGGAAATCCAGGTGGACGAGGAAGTCAAACAGCACATCGCATCGATGGGATGCGACTTCCGTGTCTGCACAGCATGCATGGGGCCGGCCCTGGTCCCGACCAAGGTCAAGGCTCCCAAGGACACGGACATCAAGATCCCCGTGGGAGAGCACACCCTGTACATCTCACGCGTTCAGATGATGTACATCGACAGGGTCTCCATCGACATGCTCTACGACAGGGACGACATAGAGTCCTGCCCTGCGTTCTACACCAGAAGGTCTTACTGAGGGCCTTCCAGGTCTTCCAGCGATATCTCCCCGTTCAGAACCTTGTAGCTCTGCTCCAGGGATATCAGCAGTGCCCTGCCCTTGCTCGTTATGGACCAGTACGTTGCCCAGTGGTCGCTGTTCACCGATGTTCCGCACCGTCCTGTGACCAGGCCGTGGCCTTCGAGCATCTTCAGCTTGTCGAAGGCCCTCTTGTCGTTCTCTCTGGTCTTCTTCGTTATGCGGCTCTGCATGCATTCACCGTTGTCCCTGAGGATCTCGAGCATCTCGCAGGTATGCGCAGTGCCTACAATCTTCCATAGAGCCTGTCCGCTCATAGGGGTGCGTGGGCATTATGGACTGTTTTCTTTTACGGAGCATGATGTAAGACGTATGCCACTTTGTATTGTGAGTTAAGATGATTATACTGGAACACCGACATCGATGCGGTCGCCATCCTCAGGGAAGGCCAGGACACCGCAGTCCTGTACGGGGAATGCAAGTTCACAGGCAGGAGGTGGACTTCCTGATCAGGCGCGGGCGCAAGATCTGCCCGGTAGAGGTGAAGTCTGGCGACAGGAGCAGCCTGCACGCATCTCTCGATAGGCTGATGGAGATGCATTCCAAGTCCCTCGGACAGGCATATGTGCTCCACGCGAAGAACCTGAAGAAAGAAGGGAATGTGGTTTACCTGCCATTGTACATGGCGATGTGCCTCTGAGAGGGGCCGGGCTCTCCCGGCCCTCAGCTCAGAGCTTGACGTCGCCGTAGTCGTTGGCCAGCTTCCTGGGGGTGGTGACCTTGCACTCGGGGCAGTAGAGGGAGGACCCCTTCCTGACGAGCTCGGTCTTGCAGTGGTAGCAGAGGGCCCTGATGCATCCGAGGTTGTCGTCCTTGGTGGTGAGCTGCAGGGACGGCTTGGTGCCTGTGACCCTTGCCCTGATGAAGTCTCCCTTCCTGAGCTCCTTGGACACGTCGTCGGTGTACTTCTGGGAGATCTTGGACACATGGATGGTGGCGTAGGTCTCGCCTCCGAGGGTCCTGTCTACTCCCGACTTCGCGATGACGTCCGCGGTGGCCATGGTGTTCCTGATGTCGGCCACGATGGCGTAGACTATGTCGCCCTCTTTCAGGACGTTCGGGGGGTTGTAGGACACGACGCGGGCGATGCACTCCTCGTCGTCCAGCTCGAGGGTCCCGACCTGGGACGCGTAGACTGTGCCGTCCTCGGAGAATGTCCCCTCTCCTCCCATGTACTCCTCTTCTGCCGCGACCTCGTCGCCCGGAAAAACCAGTTTCTCGCTCATTGAAAATCACCTTATGTTGACGACCACGACGTCAACGCTCTTCTTCTCCTTGGAATGGAATGAGAACGTATGCGGAATTACGTACTTATACGTTTTATGCCAGGCGACGGTGCGCCCGTGCTCCCCGCAGAACTCCTCCACGAAGCCCAATGTGGATGCCATGTGGATCGAGTAGACGCATTCCGATGACTCCATGGCCTTCTCGAGGAACGGCCTGTCCGCACGGCGGCTCTGGCATCCGAACGGGGGGTTCATGAACACGGTGTCGGCGCCCTCGTCGACATCGCGGACGTCCTTCTTCGCGAAGGCCACGTCGGCTCCGAACGCCTCCCTGTTGGACTCCGCGACGGCCAGGGCGCTGTCGGAGATGTCGTATCCGACGACCATCCCCGCTCCCAGGAGCCATGCGCCGATGGAGAACATGCCCGTGCCGCAGCCCAGGTCCATGACCTTCAGGCCAGCCACGTCGCCTTCGGAGTACGCCCTGTACAGGACGTCGGCCGCTATCGTCGCGGGCGTCATGTACTGCTCCAGCGAAGGGTCGGGGCCGTCGAAGCCCTGCACCGACTCGAGCCTGATCTCCAGGTCCCTCTTCCTCATCGTGGCTCATAACGCGCCCGGCGTTAAAAGGGCAGCGCATGGGCGGCGCATATTGCACAGATTGATTCAGGCTGCGAGCCTGTTATATATCAAACCAATATAGCCAACATCGGGCATCTACCGGGTTCAGATGTCGATGGCAGATGCTCTTTCCTTGAAACGTTTTATCGGGTCCCGAGCTCCGGCGGAGGGCCCGTGACCTTTGTCCATCGCAGAACGTCCGACGTTTTACGCCTTCGAAATCGATGGCCGGCTGCGGATTCCGAAGCGCCGGCGACGGTTCGCGCAGACGGTGTAGCCAGGTTTATCTATCGGGAACCGATTCGAATCATGCATACGACGAGTATGCGCCTCTCAACGAGGGGGTGTACCACTGTCAAAGATCAAAAGAGCCATCATCAGCGTATCTGACAAGACCGGCATCGTGGATTTCTCCAAAGAGCTGGCTTCTATGGGCGTGGAGATCGTCTCCACCGGGGGAACGTACAAGATCCTGAAAGAGAGCGGCATCGCCGTGACCGAGGTCTCCGATGTCACCGGGTTCCCCGAGATGCTCGATGGCCGCGTCAAGACCCTCCACCCCAAGATCCACGCGGGCATCCTGGCCCGCAGGGACGTGAAGGCGCACATGGACGCCATCGCATCCATGGGCATCGAGGCCGTCGACATGGTGGTCGTCAACCTCTACCCCTTCAAGCAGACCGTCCTCAAAGAGGGAGTCTCCTTCGAGGAGGTCGTCGAGAACATCGACATCGGCGGGCCCAGCATGATCCGCGCCGCGGCCAAGAACTACCAGTCCGTGGCGGTCGTCGTCGAGCCCTCCCAGTACGCCGAGGTCCTCGCCGACATGAAGGAGAACGGAGGATGCGTCTCCGACGCCCTCCACGGCAAGCTCATGGCAGAGGCCTTCGTCGCCACCGCCAACTACGACAGCATGATCGCGTCCCGCATGTACGGCCACTTCTGCACCGGGTTCCCCGAGTCCTTCCCCATACCCTTGGAGAAGGTCGAGGACCTGAGGTACGGGGAGAACCCCAACCAGGCCGCCGCGTTCTACAAGGACCCGTTCACCCCGGCCCCCACCGTCGCGACGTCCGTCCACCTCCAGCACGGGAAGCAGCTGTCCTACAACAACATCCTGGACCTGGACAAGGCCCTGGACATCTGCATGGACTTCGAGAAGCCCACCGCCGTCGTCATGAAGCATACCAACCCCTGCGGGCTCGCTTCCGCGGACAACATCTACGACGCCTTCATGACCGCGTACAACGTCGATCCCCTCTCGGCATTCGGATGCGTCATATGCCTCAACAGGAACTGCGACGTGAAGACCGCCACCGAGATCTCCCAGCACTTCGTGGAGGCTGTGATCTGCCCCGACTACGACGAGGGCGCGGTTGAGATCATGGAGGTCAAGAAGAACATCCGCCTCCTGAAGACCGCATGCCCCATCGGGCCTTCGACCAGGACCAGGGAGTACAAGATGAAGAAGGTCCAGGGCGGAATGCTGGTGCAGACCGACGAGGACGTCGTCATCGACCCTGCCAACCTCAAGGTCGTCACCAACCGTGCGCCCACCGAGGAGGAGGTCCACTCGCTCCTGTTCGCCTGGAAGCTCGCCAAGCACGTGACCTCCAACGCCGTCGTGTACGTCAGGGGAGAGCGCGCCGTCGGGATCGGAGCCGGCCAGATGAGCCGTGTGGATTCCGCGAAGATCGCCACCATGAAGGCCAACGAGCCCACGCAGGGCTGCGTCATGGCCTCGGATGCCTTCTTCCCCTTCAGGGATGGAGTCGACGAGGCTGCCAATGCCGGAGTCACCGCGATCATCCAGCCCGGAGGCAGCATCAGGGACCAGGAGGTCATCGATGCGGCCAACGAGCACGGCATGGCGATGGTCTTCACCGGATGCCGCGTCTTCAGGCACTGATCTTAAACGGCGGGCATCTGCCCGCCTTAAAGGTAAAACCGGGGGCTCACGCCCCCGTAAGGTATTCACTGGTTCTGCTCGTTGAACTCCCTGGCGGCGTCTTCCAGCTCGACAGGGATGATGGGCCCGCCCTCTGCTTTCCTCTTCATGTGGCCGCCGGGGCCTCCGCGCTGGATCCTGGCCTTCTCCAGGCACTCGGGATCGTCGCAGACGAATGCGGCGTAGACGATGTTCTTGCAGGGCTTCCCGCAGAACTCGCAGGTGTAGTCTTCCATGTTCAATGCCATGCTCCGGTCATCGGGATGGTTGGATAAAAATGCAGGCGCCCGTAAGGGCGCCTGAATGGAAACGGGAGCCCGGGGCTCAGTTTATGTCCATCGAGAACTGGACTGCAGGCGCGGAATGCGTCAGGCATCCCATCGACACGATGTCGGCCTTCCCGATGTACTGCGGGACGTCTTCGACGGAGATGGTCCCGGAGGCCTCCACGAGGATCCTCCCGTTGACATTCCTGACGGCGTCCCTGATCTCTCCGGTCATCTCGGGGCCGACGTTGTCGGCCATGATGATGTCGGCGCCCATCTCGGCGGCGGTGACCGCGTCTGCGACGTTGTCCACCTCCACCTCGACCTTCAGGGAGAACGATGCGTCCTTGACCTTCTCCATGGCGTTCCTGACTGATCCGCATGCTTTGATGTGGTTGTCCTTGATGAGGATCATCGACGCCAGGTCGGCCCTGTGGGTGTCGCCTCCTCCGACCTTGACGGCCTTCTTCTGGAGGTCCCCGAAGCCGGGAGCTGTCTTGCGGGTGGCTGCTATGATCACCTCGCCCTTGGCGGCATCCACGGCCCTGCGGGTCATGGTGGCCGTGCCGCTCATGAACATGAGCATGTTCAGGGCGGTGCGCTCGGCGGTGATCATCCCTCCTAGAGGCCCGGATATGGACATGATGCGCGCGCCTGCCTTCACGGAGTCCCCGTCCTTGACGAACGAGGTGGCGTCCGCGCCCATGGCCGCGAACACGGACTCCGCTTCGGAGATCCCAGCCACCACGGCGTCCTGCTCGCAGGTGATGTACGCCGTGCCGTCCACGTCGGGCACGGTCAGGACAGTGGTCACGTCCCCGTGGCCGATGTCCGCCTTTAGGAACGGAACCGGGTCCAAGGTCACACGTCCAGCTCGAACTCCTGTCCGGTCTGGGGCAGGAAGACCTTGTAGTCGCTGAGGTCGTCGAGGAAGGCTTCCCTGGCCTCGGAGTGCATGATTATGACGTTCTCCGGGTCGCACTTCTTGACGAAGTCGACGATCTGGTCGTGGTCGGCGTGGGCGGAGAAGTCGTACTTCTGGAGCTCGCACTCGATCTTGCAGATCTCGCCGTCGATGCTCACGCAGCCGTGCTCCATGAGCATCCTCCCGTTGGTGTCCTCTGCCTGGTACCCGACCAGGAGGATGGCGCTCTTGGGGTCGTTCTTGAGCTGGTTGAGGTACCTGAGCACAGGGCCTCCGTCCAGCATGCCGCCGGTGGTGACGATGATCTGCCCTTTGACGGCGGCGTCCCTGTTGGAGGGCCTCCTGACCTCGTTGAACTTCTTCCTGGCGTTCTTGAGCTGCCTGGCGTCGCGGACGTACTCGGGGTAGTCGAGGAACAGGCGAGTGACGGCCCTTCCCATGCCGTCGACCCACATCTCGTAGTCCAGGTCCTTCAGCAGGAGCATGATCTCCTGGGTCCTTCCGACTGCGAAGCAGGGGATGAGGACGGTTCCGCCGCGGTCTATGACCTCCTCGATCTTGGCGAGGAACTCGCGCTCGGTCTTCTCTCTCGGGGGGTGGTTGCGCCCGCCGTAGGTCCCCTCGATGAAGAGGTTGGTGCAGTCCTTGGGCTTGGCGCCGCCGACGAGCCTCTGAGTCTCCGTGTGGATGTCTCCGGAGTAGATCGTGCTGACGTCGCGGCTGAACTCGAACATGGCGGCTCCGGGGATGTGGCCGGCGTCGAGCATGCTGACGTCCAGGTGGTTGATCGTGATGTCGTCGCCGTAGGTCATGGGGACGACGCACTGCATGGTCCTCTCGATGTCCTCCATGGTGTAGGGCTGGACATAGTCCTCGGCCTTGGCGATCTTGAGGGTGTCCTTCATCATGAGCTCCGAGATCTCAGCGGTGAGGGGGGTCGTGAAGAGCTCGCAACGGTCCCTTCCGACGACCTGGGGGACCATCCCGCAGTGGTCAAGGTGGGAGTGGGTCAGGAACATGTGGTCGATCTTCGGTGCGGGTATGGGGAACTCCGGGGGCTTGGTGGGGCTGAGACCGTACTCTATCAGGATGGTCATGCCGTCCCCTTCCATCGTCATTCCCATGCGGCCGACCATGTCAGCGCCGCCGAGAAACTTGCATTTCATTTTCATTTTCGCAATCTCCTTTTCGAATGCCTCAGAGAGGGCTTGTGAAAGCGGGCGGAAAAACCCCGCTTTGACTGTGATGATGATACAGGACCTCGCGTCCCATATTATAAGGATAAAAAGGGATACTTGGACTGTATATTTAAACCTCTGCGTGGGATGCATAGGTCGTTACGATGCACGCCCCTCCGGGCCGTCCAGAAGGCATCCAGCATGTCCGAGGGCATGAGCCAGACATCGATGGACAATTGTGGCAACTCTTATATCTCGAATCTTCATACCTTCGGGCATGGGAGCACTCGACAAGAGATTCTTCAGCGGTGTGGCTATTCTGTCAGCACTGCTCTTCGTCGTATCAGCTGTTCTGCTCTTGACGAACGGGGGCGACGTAAGCTCTGATTCCAACGACGCTGCACTGTACATCGCAACGGCGGCCGGAGTACTGGCCGTCATCTACTCGGTCTGCCTGTTCATGGACCGTTCCAGCTTCGTCCGCACGGTTAGCGGCGTATTGACCGCGATCGCCGGCATCGCGTTCCTCGCGGCCGCATTCGTCGGCGGGAGCGCAGGGACCGTCCTGGCTGTCGCATCGATCGTCGCCGCAGCGGCCATCATCGCCGACATGCTGGCGCTCTGGGTTTCCCGTGTCTACGGGGCCATGTACGTCACGGCCGTCCTGGCCGCGCTGGTCCTCGCCATGGGGATACTGCACTTCATCAATAATGCCAGGACCGGGTACTATGTCGTCACCTTCGTGGTCTTCGCAATCTGGCTCGCCCTGTCCGCGTACATCACCGGATACGTCAAGGTCGAGAACGCGGTCCGCACACGCGAGATCAAGGAGGACAGCGTCTCCAAGAAGAAAGCCGACAAGCCGATGGCCAAGAACACCAAGGCCACGAAGAAGGCCAAGAAGCCCGAGCCCAAGAAGGCCGAGCCCGCCGTCGAGGAGAAGAAGCCCGTCGAGCCCAAGAAAGAGGCCAAGCCCGAGCCCAAGAAGGCCGAGCCCGTCAAAGCCAAGCCTGTCGTGCTTCCCGTGAAAGAGGCCAAGCCCGTCGAGGAGAAGAAGCCGGAACCGAAGGTCGAGGCCAAGCCCGAGCCCAAGAAGGCCGAGCCCGTCATCGAGGATAAGAAGCCCGTCGAGGAGAAGAAGGCAGAGGCCAAGCCTGCCAACGATTTCATGAGCAGGCTCAAGAAATCCAAGGACGCCAATTCCGACGCGAAGGCCCATGAGCATAAAGCCGAGCCTGCCGCGGAGCCCGCCGTCGAGGAGAAGAAGCCCGTCGAGACCGTCGTCGAGGAAGCTCCGGCCGCGGCAGCAGCCGTCGCCGCGTCTGCAACCGAGCCTGTGGTCGAGGAAGCTCCTGTGATTGAGGAGCCTGCCGCGGAGCCCGCCGTCGAGGAGAAGAAGCCCGTCGAGACCGTCGTCGAGGAAGCTCCGGCCGCGGCAGCAGCCGTCGCCGCGTCTGCAACCGAGCCTGTGGTCGAGGAAGCTCCTGTGATTGAGGAGCCTGCCGCGGAGCCCGCCGTCGAGGAGAAGAAGCCCGTCGAGACCGTCGTCGAGGAACCTGTGGTCGAGGAAGCACCTGCCGCAGAGCCTGCCGCAGAGCCTGCCGCAGAGCCTGTGATCGAGGAGGCTCCTGTCGTCGAGGAAGCCGTTGAGCCTATCGTCGAGGAAGCACCTGTTGTCGAGGCTGTTCCTGAAGAGCCCGAGCCTGTTGTAGAGGAGCCTATCGTCGAGGAACCTGTGGTCGAGGAGGCTCCTGTTGTCGAGGCCGTTGCTGAAGAGCCTGCCGCAGAGCCTGAGCCCGTCGTCGAGGCGGAGCCTGCGATCCAGGAGGTCCCTGAAGAGCCCGAGCCGGTTCCCGAGGAGCCTGTCGTAGAGGAGCCTATCGCCGAAGAACCTGTGGTCGAGGAAGCACCTGTTGTCGAGGCTGTTCCTGAAGAGCCCGAGCCTGTTGTCGAAGAGGCCCCCGTGATCGAGGAAGCTCCCGCAGAGGCAGAGCCCGTTGCAGAGGAGCCAGCGTTCACCGAGCCCGACTGGTCGGCCGTCAGCCACGACGCGTCCCAGGCGGTCCCCGAGGAGCCTGTCGTCACCGAGACCGGAGAGGAGCCCGGAGATGACATCTACACCGACAACTCCCCTGAGGCGCTGGTCCGCAGGGCGGCCCACAACAAGGGCCTGAGGTGCAGGCGCGGATACGGCCCCCACGAGATCCCCGTGGCGTTCGTCAACGGGAAGGTCGCCGTGTACGTCACCGAGACCGGAGAGAAGGAGGCCGTCGACGATGAGCTCACCGCAGACGGATGGACCGTCCTGAGGTACAGCTTCGCACAGGTCACCGACGGCAAGGCGCAGGGAGACGAAATCTCCTCTGCCGTCAAGTCCAACGTCCGCGCTGCCAAGGCCAGCTCCAAGAAGGCCAAGAAGCCGAAGAAGTGATCCGAGGGGGGCGGCCGGGCCGCCCCTCCGAAACCCCCTTACCCGCGCGCAATACACGCGCGCGCCTAGCTATTATATAGTCTCAGTCAATCCCCTCGGACAGAGGCTGATAGAATGTTTTGTCCATCATGCGGATCGATGATGTTCCCTAAGGACGGCAAGTACGTCTGCAACTGCGGCGCCACCAAGGACATCGCGGGCAAGGCGGAGGTCATTGTGACGGATTCAAGAGACAAGGTCATGAAGGTCATCGAAGAGGATGTCGCTACCCTTCCCAAGACGCGCATTACCTGCCCGGAGTGCGGACACACAGAGGCATATTTCGTCATCAGGCAGACCCGCGCAGCGGATGAGCCTGAGACGAGGATCTACCGCTGCTGCAAGTGCAACCACTCCTGGAGGGAGTACTGATGTTCAGTGCGGAACTGAAGGCCGACACTCTGAAGGGAATCGTCAACATCATCTCCACGCTCATAGACGAAGTCAAATTCACGATCACTCCCGAGGGCATGACCCTCAAGGCAGTTGATGCGGCGCATGTCGCGATGATCGAGATGGAGATCGAGAAGTGCGCTTTCGAGAGCTACGAGGCGGAGGCCTGCGAGATCGGGCTCGACCTCGACAAGGTGAAGAGCGTCCTCAAGCTCGCGTCTTCCGGCGATGTCATCACGATGAAGCAGGACGACTCCATGGGGAGGCTCGTCTTCAAGATCGGGAACATAACCAGGCGCATGAACCTGGTGGACACCTCCACCATGGGCGACACCAAGGTCCCTCAGCTCTCGCTCATCGCCAAGATCAGCCTTCCGGTGGATGAGCTGCAGAAAGGGATCCGCGCCGCGGACACCATCTCGGACCACATCACGCTCAGGGCCGCGCCCGGATGCTTCGAGCTGTCCTGCGAAGGCGACACCGATTCGGTGAGCCTCCACCTCGAGGGCGGCTCCGTGAAGATCGACACCGATGTCGACGTCCGCAGCATGTTCCCTCTGGACTATTTCGCCAACATCACCAAGGCGATCCCCGCAGGGACGATCGTCGGAGTGGAGCTGGACAACGACTACCCGGTAAAGCTCGTGTTCGCGCTCGCAGACGGCAACGTCAGGGTGAACTACCTGCTTGCGCCCAGGATCGAGAGCGAGTGAGATGAAGGACATCAGCGTCGCAGAGCTCGAGCAGATCGCCAACAAGCTCAGGATCCACGTGGTCGAGATGACCACCGCCGCAGGCTCCGGGCACCCCGGAGGGTCCCTGTCGGCAGCCGACTTCATGGCAGTGCTCTATTTCCGCAACCTCAACCACGACCCATCCAACCCCTCCTGGGAGGACAGGGACCGCTTCGTGCTGTCCAAGGGCCATGTCGCGCCCGTCCTGTACGCCGCTCTGGCGGAGTCCGGGTACTTCCCGGTGGAGGACCTCCTGACCCTCAGGAAGATGGGGTCCAAGCTCCAGGGCCATCCCGTCCGCGGGAAGGTGCCCGGGGTCGAGATGTCCACGGGATCGCTGGGCCAGGGGCTCAGCATGGCCTGCGGCATCGCGATGGCGGGGAAGATCGACGGAAGATCCTATCACACCTACTGCCTCCTCGGAGACGGGGAGCTGCAGAGCGGGCAGAACTGGGAGGCGGCCATGTTCGCCAGCCAGAACGGCCTGAGCAATCTCATCGCAGTCGTCGACAGGAACAGGCTGCAGATCACCGGGAACACCGAGGACGCCGTGGGGCTGGAGCCCCTGCCCGAGAAGTGGAAGGCCTTCGGCTGGAACGTGATCATAGTCAACGGCCACAGCATCCGCCAGATAGAGGAGGCGCTGGACAAGGCCGAGGAGTCCCGCAGGAAGCCCACGGTCATCATAATGAACACCGTCAAGGGCAAGGGAGTGTCCTTCATGGAGAACAACGCCGGGTTCCACGGCAAGGCCTGCAACCCTGAGGAGTTCGAGCAGGCCATGAAGGAGCTGAAGGGGGAGTCGGAATGAGCGAGAAGCTGGCGCAGCGCAACTACTACGGGAAGGCGCTTGCCGCCCTGGCCGCCGAGAGGGAGGACGTGGTCGTCCTGGACGCGGACCTGGCAGGCTCCACCAAGACATCGGATTTCAAGAAGGCGTGCCCCGAGAGGTTCATCGAAGTGGGCATCGCCGAGCAGAACATGGTCGGCATCGCGGCCGGCCTGGCGGCTTCCGGGAAGACAGCCTTCGCGTCCACCTTCGGGGTGTTCGCCACCGGAAGATGCTGGGAGCAGATCAGGCTCGCGGTGGCCTACCCCAAGCTCAACGTGAAGATCGTCGCCACCCACTGCGGCATCAGCGTCGGAGAGGACGGAGCGTCCCACCAGGCGCTGGAGGACATGGCCATAATGAGGGCCCTGCCCAACATGACGGTCATCTCGCCCGCCGACGCCTACGAGGCATACGCGGCCACCATGGCCATCGCCGACTACAAAGGGCCCGTCTACATGAGGATGGGCCGTGCGGAGTTCCCCACCATAACCGAGGAGGGCGCGCCATTCCAGATCGGCAAGGCCAAGGTCATGAGGGAAGGCACGGACGTCACCCTGATCGGGTGCGGCCAGATGGTCTCCTTCTGCCTCGATGCGGCCGAGATGCTGGCAGCCGAGGGGATATCCGCGGAGGTCATCAACATGGCCACCATCAAGCCCCTGGACGAGGAGGCCGTCATCGCCTCCGTGTCCAAGACCGGATGCTGCGTCACCGCAGAGGAGCACAGCATCATCGGCGGACTCGGTTCCGCTGTCGCGGAGGTGCTCTGCTCCAACGTGGCCGCGCCTCTCGAGAGGGTCGGGACCAACGACACCTTCGGGGAGTCCGGCAAGCCGGACGAGCTCATGAAGAAGTACGGCCTCACGGCCGAGCACATCGCCGAAGCGGTGAAGAAATCCATTTCAAGGAGGAAATGACAATGAAGATTTTCATAGACACAGCCAACCTGGACATGATCAAGGAGATCAACAGCTGGGGGATCCTGGACGGGGTCACCACCAACCCCAGCCTGATCGCCAAAGAGGGCACCGACGTCAGGACCCGCGTCAGGGAGATCGCAGAGGTCGTCGACGGCCCCATCTCCGCCGAGGCCATGTCCATGACCTGCGACGAGATGGTGAAGGAGGGACGCGAGCTCGCCTCCATCCACCCCAACATCAACGTCAAGCTGCCCATGTGCGTGGAGACCCTGAAAGCGACCAAGATCCTGTCCTCCGAGGGCATAAGGGTCAACGTCACCCTGATCTTCTCGCCCCTGCAGGCCCTCCTGGCCGCCAAGGCCGGAGCGTCCTTCGTCTCGCCCTTCATCGGGCGCCTGGACGACATCGGGCAGTACGGATCCGACCTCGTCGCCGAGATCATGACGATCTTCGCCAACTACGGCATCGAGACCGAGGTCATCGCGGCATCCATCCGCGGTCCCGCCCACGTCCTTGACGCGGCCCTGACCGGATGCGACATCGCGACCATCCCCTACGACACCCTCAAGCTCATGGTCAAGCACCCCAAGACCGACGAGGGCATCCAGAAGTTCATCGCGGACTACGAGAAGTCCAAGAAGAGCTGAGCGGATGCGCGACGCGGTCATCGCGGGCGGAGGTCCCGCAGGCAGCCGCGCCGCGGCCCTCCTGGCACCGGACCATGACGTCCTGGTGCTGGAGGACCATCCTGTGTCGGGGGCTCCGGTGCAATGCGCCGGGCTGGTCACCGACGATGTCATCAAACTGTCCGGCGTGAAGCCGGACATACTTTCAACCATCCACGGCGCGGAGGTGTTCTTCCCCGACGGGAGCTCCGTGACCGTCCGTTCCCGCGATCCCAAGGCGAGGACGATAGACAGGCATCAGCTGGACTCGCTCATGGCCGAGGCCGCCATGGACGCCGGCGCGGAGTACTCATTCGGCACCAAGTACCTCTCGCACTCGGTCGGCGGCCCGGTGAAGGTATCGGCCTCTTCGGGGGACATCGAGGCGAGGCTCCTGATCGGGGCCGAGGGGCATACCTCGGGCATAGCGGATTCTCTGGGCGGCAACGCCCCCGTCGAGTACCTGAGGGGGATCCAGGCCGAGGTCTCGATGAGGCCGGAGCACGACGACCTGTTCAGAGCGCATCTCGGATCGGAATGGGCGCCCGGCTTCTTCACATGGGAGATCCCCTGCGGGGACACCGTCCGTGCAGGACTGTGCACGTCTTGGTCAGCCGGCCCTCCCATGCCCTATCTGAAGAAGCTCCTGAAGAGCATGGGCGCGGAGGACAGGGTGGTATCGATGCAGTGCGGGAAGATCCCCCTGGGCCCCAGGCCGAAGATGGCCGGGGACCGTTGCATGATAGTCGGGGATGCCGCCGCACAGGTCAAACCGGTGTCCGGAGGCGGACTGTATCCGGGGCTGTCAGCCGCGGGCATGCTGGCGGAGGTCGCCGGCTCCGCCTTGGATTCGGACGACCTGTCCGCCAAGAGCCTGGGGAGGTACCAGAAGATGTTCGAGCAGGGGTTCGGGAAGGAGCTGAGCAGAGGATACAGGCTGAGGAGGATGCTCCTCCGCATGGACGACGCAGACCTGGTCGCCGCAGGGAAGTACGCTTCGAGGGAGGACGTCCGCTCTGTTTTGGACGATCTGGAGATCGACCGCCCGTCGGCCGTCGTGGGGCGCATGATGCGCCATCCGGGGGCCGCATTGGCTGCTATACCGCTTGCGATGAGGTGCATATTCTGAAGAGAGTGACATTCGTCAAGCTCCCGAGCGATGCTGCCGGACCGGTCATCAGGAGGCTCATGGACTCCGGGATGGTCGATCTGCATGCCAAGATATCCAAGGACGGCTCGTTCCGTTACGTTCCAATACTGCCCGAGTTCGTGGATGCCGTTGCATCCGAAGGCTACGAGACCGTCGAGGGCGAGGCCCACACCCTGGACCGCAGGAGCCCTCAGGAGAGGATCCGCGAGGCCCTGTCACAATATCCTGGCTTAGCGGACATCATACCCGACCGCTGGGAGTTCGTCGGAGACATAGTGATAGTGAAGATGGATCCGCGCTGCGCCCCGTACTCCGACATCATCGGGAAGGCCTATGCCGAAGTCCTGGGGGCGAAGACCGTATGCGCCGATGTCAGAGGCGTTTCGGGAGAGTTCCGCAGGCCCAGCATGGACGTGATCTACGGAACGGACACGATGTCCGTCCGTCTCGAGAACGGGATACGCTACGGATTCGACGTCACCAAGGTGATGTACGCCTCCGGGAACACGGACGAGCGCATGCGCATGAGGAAGCTGGACTGCACCGGGGAGACCGTGGTGGACATGTTCGCCGGCATAGGGTACTTCACCCTGCCGTTGGCCAAGTTCTCCGGCGCCAGGAGGGTGTTCGCCTGCGAGAAGAACCCCGATTCATACAGGTTCTTGTGCAGGAACATCATCGACAACGAGGTCTCCGACGTGGTCATCCCGATACTCGCGGACAACAGGGACCTTCTGGGAAGGGGGTTCGCCGACAGGATCCTCATGGGCTATGTGCAGACCACCTCGGAGTTCATGCCGACGGCCATGAGGATGATCCGGCCGGGCGGGATAATCCACTATCACGACACGTTCTACGTGAGCGAGTACAGGGAGAGGATCGAGGAGGTCTTCTCCAAGAACTGCTCCGATCACGAGATCCTGAACATCCGCGAGGTGAAGTCCTTCGCCCCTTCGGTGTCCCATTACGTGGCCGATGTCAGGATCCGCGATCCGGAGATATGATCACATCCG
The DNA here is from genome assembly GCA_963605395.1 of Firmicutes bacterium CAG:194. GTDB lineage: Archaea > Thermoplasmatota > Thermoplasmata > Methanomassiliicoccales > Methanomethylophilaceae > Methanoprimaticola. The sequence goes on along the minus strand of CAVCVB010000008.1, from coordinate 20,112 downwards.
GGTCGGCTCTCAGCAGCTTTATCTCCGGAACCTTGGACAGCGAGTCCGCGAATGCGGCGCAGAACATGGGGTAATACTCTATGCCATCGCGGGCCACCAGTATCGGGCCCGATTCGCAGAAGACGATCCATCTCGTGATGCTCTTTCCCGATTCCGTCTTCATGAGCTTCAACAGGGCCCTAGCGCCACTGTTATCGAATGCGATGGCGCACAGGTCGCGGCCGATCTCTGCGATGAAAGCCGACTTCTCCTCGCCCGACAGCCATCCGATTTCCTTTCAAAAATGTATTGGGGTCTCTGTTTTGTCTTTCCAGTAAAGTAGTGAAATCGTAAGTCTGGCCAATAGCGTGGCAGAATATGGGCCGGGATCTCTCCCGGCCGTGAGAACGGAAAAAGGTTCAGACCTTCTCGTTGGCGCTGCTGGCCGTGAGAAGCGTGTTCATCGCCGAGCGGTAGCCTTCGCCCTCGGCCTCGACGACCTTCTTGGCGAAGGGCATCAGGTACTTGGCGAAGTCCTCCTCGTCCTTGGACAGCTTGAGCGGGACCTCGATCCCGTACAGCATGGCGAATGAGCAGGCCAGGGACTTGGACTTGCTGTCCTTGACCGTGGCCTTGGCGATGACCTCTCCGACCATCTGGCCTCCGCCGACCTTCCCTGCCTTGGCGAGCCTGTCGGCCAGCGATGTCATCGGGCCCGGCTTCTTGAACTCGGGCAGCGCCGCGACGACGTCCGCCGACCTGAAGATGTTGTACGCGTTGGACAGCACCGTCAGAGGCTGGTTCTTGGACATGTCGCCCATGACATCCGCGGTCTTGGCATCGGTGTGCGCTATTATGATGCCCTTCCAGTCGGCTTCCCACAGTGCTCCGAGAGCTTCCGAGATCTTGCCCGTCTTCAGGACCACGGCCCTGTTGTTCTCGGACAGGAACTTCTTGAGGGTGGCCTTCTCCCTCTCCTCTCCGACGATGTCCTTTATGAAATCCTCGAGGGACGATCCGTAGTTCTTCGCTCCGATGATGTATGTGGACGAGGACCCTCCTTTCAGGTCTCCGAGCTTGGACCTCTTGATGGACGACAGCAGGCCCGCATCCGTGACCTTGCCGACCATGTACTCCTTCAGGCGGTCGCCTTTGATCTCCTCCAGGTCCGACTCGCCCTCGGCGTGGTACTTGTGCCTGACGCAGACGGTGATGTCGTCCATCGGGTCGACAGCCGCCAGCCTGGAGACGACGTACATCAGGGTGGACACGTCTTTGGCGCAGTTGTCGCAGATGGAGATCTTCTGCCCGAGGGACTTGACCGAGATCTCCAGCACGGCCGAGGTGCTGTGGCCGCATTCCAGTCCGTCGTCGGGGAACTCGTAGGGCGTCTCCCAGAAGGTGTCGTAGAGGTAGTCCTCCGGCATGTTGGGGTCGTCCGAGCAGACGAGGTCGTCTCCGAAGGAGTACAGGTGGAGCTTGTGCTTCTTGACGACGCTGCTGTACAGGAGGAGCCTCCTGCGGGGGTCGTCGTAGTACTGGCATCCGATGAGGAACGGGGCGGCGACCGTTCCGCGGACGGCGTAGGAGACCTTCTCCCCGCCCAGGTTCCCGCTGGCCAGCAGGGGTATGGTGCCTTCTGCGGCGAGCGATATCGTTCCGGAATAGGCCTTGACGATCTCGTCGCCTCCGAACCTGGAAGCTTCCTTGATGAGGGCGTCCTGGTTGCCTTTGATCTTGTCCAGCGAGTCGATGCTCTTGAACGTCTTGTCGAAGACGCACTTGCGGCATCCTCCTGCGCACTGGGGCCTCAGGATCCCGGGCTCGTCGGCGAGCTTCCTGGACTTGTCCAGGAGCTCCTCCTCCAGCTTCTTGGATGTGTGCTTCACTCCGCGCATTCTGAGACGTCTTTTGCCGGCCATGCTCCGGGGATTGACATGTATTATAATGATTGTTGCCCGGTTGGTTCGATGCCGTTGTCAGATGTGCCCGCCGGCACGGTCACAAGGGCTCCGCCTGCCTGCGGCCCATCATCATGTCCAGGTCCACGAGGATGACGTCCCTGCGCTCTTCCGCATATTCTTCCAGATCGCCGTCGAACTCGCTGGTCGAGAACATCATGTACCTCGGATTGACGTTGGACTTCGTCATCTCCACCCTCTTCATCAGCTCGTTGAGCTCATGGAACCCTGTGACGCGGTTGCGCATCTTGCATTCGGCGAACAGGTCGTAGACCGAGCCGCCCTGCTCGATCCTCGCCGTGACGTCGATGTCGACGATCACGGGCCTTCCGGAATCCTCTTTCTCTCCGGAAGGGCCCCACCAGCGTCCGACCTCCAGGCAGTAATAGCTGGACCTCACGTACTTGGCGCAGGCCTCCTCGAACCTCACGCCCAGGAATGTCGATATGCTGTGGGCCAGGCTCTTCATGGTCTCTTCGCGCCTGTCGGCATCGATCCTCGCCCTGTTGGCCTCGTACACCCCGTAGTAGAATGCAATCGCATCGTCGAGGACGAGGTACGAAGGGCGCTTCGGGGCCCCGAACATGGGGTTGCGGACCCCTAATATGCCGAGGTCCGTCAGCTTGGCCAGGTAGTTGTTGCATGTCCTCTTCTCGATCCCCGTCCTCTCGGACACCGCCTTCGCCGTGACGGACCCTTCGGACACGGCCCTGATCACCTTGCGGAAATGGTCCGCCTGCGGAGAGCCTGCGCCTATCAGGAGCTGGACCTCTTTCTGCAACGGGGCCTGTTCCCTGAGGAAGGCGTTCCAGAGGCAGTCATCGTATGCGGGGCCCATGGCTTCCTTGTGGAATGCGGGGATCCCTCCAAGGGTCAGATAGAGCTTCAGGACGTCCAGGTCCGGCATCTCCGGGTGCATCTCCGCGCATTCCCTGAGGGACAGCGGCTTCAGCTCTATGCTGTTGGGGAACCTGCCGTAGAGCGGCCGGACAGGGTCGGACGTGAGCTCGATCATCATGGAGGAGTGGGACCCGCAGAGGATCACCATGGTCTCGGTGCCTTCCAGAAGGGTGTCGACGAGCCTCTGGACCTCGGACGATATGGCATTGCCGGGATCGTCGGACACCAGGTATTGGAACTCGTCGAACACGATGACCGTCTCCGCTTCCCTGCAGCATCCGGCTATGGATTTCAGGCAGGAGTACATGGTCCCGAACGGTTCGAGCTTCGAACCTGTGAATTCTCCCAGGACATCGGCCATGTACTCGAGCTGGCTCGGAACGGACCCGACTGAGAACTCGAACCTGATCGAGCGTTTGCCTTTGCAGAACTGCCTGATGAGCTCGGACTTGCCGATGCGCCTCCTGCCGTAGACGAGGCAGGTCTTGACGCCCTCCCTCTTCCACAGGGAGTCCAGCATCTCCAATTCGCGTTCTCTGCCGACGAAGACCATGATTGGGGAGCGGTCTCGTGGGATATATCAGTATCGTTTGGGAAAATAAATTTCCCAAAATATTTTTGAGAAAATTATTTTCTCATAGTTGGTAAATACACTCATCAATGTTAGAGTGATATCAACAAGTGATTTTGGATGACCCAGCATTATGAATCGTAGGCATCGTTGCAAATTTTCTGAGGTTTTCAAAGGGGTCGAATGCAAATTTTCTGAGGTTATAAAGACCTCTATTTGCAAAATTTCTGAGATTTCAGGAAGGCCCGTCTGCAGATCTCCGGAGATCCATTCAGCTAATGATCGAGAAGGGATCCCGGCCCGGAGGCCGGGTAAGGAGGTTCAATACAGCTGCTCGGAGCAGTACGGGCAGAACTTGGGGGTCTTCGGGAGACCGGAGATGTCCTGTCCGCAGTACGGGCAGTTCCTGAACTTCGGGGCAGCGCCCCCTGCGGCGCCTGCACCCGCACCAGCGGCGGCTCCGGCAGGCTGGGCCTGCTGTTGCTGCTGCATCTGGGGCGAGGGCTTCCCGCAGTTGTTGCAGAACCTGTAGGGGTAGCTGTTCGGGCTCCCGCAGTACGGGCACATGGTCTGAGGGGCCTGCTGCGCCTGCTGCTGGGCCTGCACTCCCTGGAGGGGCTGCTGCTGGAGCTGCTGGTACATCTGGGGGAACAGGAGCATGCCGGTTCCCATGGCCGCTCCTCCCTCGGAGTTGCCGATGGCGTCCGCCATCCTGTCCATGACCTCGTACCTCTTGAACGCCTCTCCGTTGGCGCTGCTGAACTGGAGGTACTCGAAGACCTTCTTCTGGTCCTCCTCGGTGGTCCTGACCTCTGCGATCTTCAGGGACAGGAGCTCGATTCCTCTCTGCTGGAAGTACTGCTCCACCAGGACCTTGGTCGTGGTGGAGGCCTTCTCGATGTTGTTCAGCACGTCCATGTAGTACTGCTTGGACAGCTGCTGGGTGACCTGCTCGTTGATGAACCCTTTCATGAAGGAGTTCACATCGCCGGTGGTGTAGTGCTGCAGCCCTCCGATGACCTGCGTGAAGAACACGGGCACGTCGGTGACGCGGAACTGGTAGTCTCCGTTGGACATGAGGGTTATGGGCACCTCGTATCCTGGAGCGGCCTTGATCATGGCGCGGATTCCCCATTTCCCGTTGAACATCTTCAGCGAGATGTAGATGATCTGCACCTTGAAAGGGGTCTCCTTGAACCCGAGGGCCAGGTTGTACAGCTTGGTCAGCCAGGGGATGTTGCTGCTGGTGATCATGTGCCTTCCGGGCTCCAGGACCCCGGTGAGCTGTCCGTCCCTGACGAACACGGCCACGGCATGCTCGGGGACGGTGACGGATGTCAGCGTCCTCAGGTCGTCGTGCTCGTATGCGTATATGATGTCGTCCGGGCCCTGGGCGTCCCATGTGACTACGTTGGTCTTTCCCATTCAAATCACTCTCCTTCTCCCTTGAAGCCCTTCATCACGGCCTCCCTTTGGAGGTAGGCCTCCATCATGTCGTCGACGGTGCGCTCCAGGCTCCTGATGCCTTTCCTGGCCTCCTCGCCGCCGTCCACCGCGTCCAGCAGGCCGGACGTCTCGGCCCTGAGGGCCTGTATGTCGTCTATCAGCTGAGCGTCCCATGCCACGAGGGCGTCCAGGTCCTTCTCCAGGATCTTGACGGCGGTGTGGAACGAGGAGTACCCGTTGACGGCCTTCTTCACATCGATGTCGTACCTGTCGACCTTGGTCCTGAGCCTCTCCACATCCATCATGAGGTCGGGCTGGGACACCAGCGCCCTCTGGATGGACGCCAGGTCCGCTTTCGTTCCCTGCAGGGCGCGGGACAGCTCGTTCCTGACGGCCCTGTCCTCCTCCCTGCGGAGGTTCTTCTCCCTGTATCCCCTGTAGAAGGGGATGTAGAGCGCGATCCTCTCAGTGAGGGACATGTCGCTCTTCATCTTCTCTTTGACAGTGTCTTCCATTCCCATTCTAATCACGCATCCTTGTTCTTGACCGCCATTATCATGCCGACGACTGCCAGCACTATGATTATGACCGCGATGGTGACCAGCACGGCATTGGTCAGGCTGTACACGAAGCATGCGACACCGATGCCGGCCACGACCGCTCCCGCGGCCAGGGAGGCGTCTGCGTTGGAGGGCCCGAAGTTGTCCTCGCCCCCTTTCCTCGCGAAGCTCGCCATCGCCACATAGACTCCGAACACCAGGAGTATGGCCCCGAGCGTGTTCAGGGCGTCTCCGGTGCACCAGTAGAGGATGAGGCCCAGCGCCACCGCGATGAGGAGCGCTCCCAGGGAGATCGCGCTCCACGTCCTCGGTTTCAATCCGTTAGATCCGTTTTCCATTTCCATCCCTCTTATATCTTCAGAACAGCCGAGAGGTCCGTGTCGGACATCATCCCCGGGACCAGCCTGGAGAACTCACGGGGGAGGACGATCCCGTTCATGCCCTTGTCGCAGGGCACGTAGATCAGCCTCTTCACCGTCGGGCTGCTCAGTTTGAGCTTAGAATGTGTTTTCGCGCACTGCGCGAGGTAGCACTCGACCAGCCTGGAGGCCTCGGTCTTGGTGCTCAGGGGTATGACTATCTCCCTCGAGCCGGGGGAGTTCATGGCGGCGGCGTCTGCCAGCCTTCCTATCCCGGCTCCGCCGCTGATGCTGTCCTCCTGCCCCTTGAACCTGGACATCATCGTGCTCTCCGGCGCGTTGGAGAATATGTCCGTCAGCCCGTAGCGGGGGTCGTCCAGCGCTCTCCTCGAGACCGTGAACGTGGCGGGGACCAGCAGATCCTCTCTGACCTCCACGGCTTTCTTGGAGAAGAGCGAGCCGGTGGTGAAGCTGTACTTCAGGTCCACGTCCCAGAACGGGAACAGCACCTGCCCGGATCCCGGGCATATGGGGAGCGCTCCGCCGTTGCGGGCGCTGACGATCTCCTCCACGTTCTTGAACAGCTCGAAATCCCTCTCCTTCTTGTCCAGGAGCCTGTTCCAGGCAGGGTTGTCGGGGTAGTGGATGCTGCCGAGCCGGTTTATGAGCTCCAGCATCTTGAGCGGGTCCTTGGTGGCGCCGTTGTTGACCAGGTCCACCGTGTTCCTGAGGGTCTTGCACTGCGCGATCTCCAGGTCCACGGCCCTGAGCATCACCGCCATCTTGGGGTCGGCGAGGACCTCCTTCTTGGCGGATTCCAGCATCTCCACGGCCCTTTCGGCTTTCATGGTGCACCCGAGGGCGTCGCCGTTGAGGACCATGTCCGATGCGGTGCACACCTCCGAGAGCGCGTCCAGGCGGGAGGCCAGCGGGCCGTAGCCCCTGCATCTCCTGACGGAGTCGGCGGACTCCTTGAAGTTCTTGGACATCAGGGCGAACCTGCCCGGCGTGGTGTCCTTCAGGAGCATCGAGTTGCTTATTATCATGGCGTAGGCGGTGGCTAGGTTCTCCCCGTCCGTCACGTCCGTCTTGTTCTCCCCGTCCACGGCCAGAGGCTCCAGGCTCTTCAGCTTGGCGTTGAACTCGAACGCCTGCGACGAGGTGTGCTTGGAGGTGGCCGGCTCCCCTTTGGCGAAGGGGAGGACGATCAGCGGCGAGGATATGACCGAGTTCAGCGCGAACCTGTACTCCCTGAGCTCCACGTCCAGCAGCGGCTTGACGTTGTTGACGTAGATGTTGTGCCTTGCGATGGGGTCCACGTTCTCGGTCTGGCTGAGGGAGAACCCTCCGGGTATGGCCTTGCCGATCCACGATTTGATCTCGGACATCATCTGGTCCATGTAGGCCTTGGCGTCCACGCGCTGCTGGCTCGTCCCGCAGCAGGGGCACGTCACGTAGGCCGACTCGGACTCTATGTCCTTCCTGTCCAACGGTGCGCCGCAGTACTTGCAGCGCAGCTCTACCATCTGGTCCATGTTACCTGTTCATCCTCGCGAACGATATCTGAGTCTGGAGGGCCGCGATCTCCGCTTGGAGCCTGGCCTCCATCGCGCGCATCTCTCCCATCGCCTGCTCATAATAACCTTTCGATATCTCGTCCGAACGGTTCGATACGGCCGAGTAGCATGCGCGGCAGATGTAGATGTGCTTGTAGTCGCCGGGCTTAGACCTGGCGGCGGGCTTGTCCCCCTTGTCCAGGGCGGGCGAGACGTCCGCGGGGGCGGAGTAGAAGTGTATCCCCTCCCCGGTGGCGATCCTCCCGCACAGCCAGCAGGTGCAGGTCCTGGAGTAGGCCTCCATCTTCTGCTTGTTGGAGTCCCCGCTCTGGCCGTTCTGCTGGCGGTAACCCATGGCGATCTGCTCGTATTCCGCCGCTTGGGACGGGTCGCTCCACACCACGGAGTCCGCCAGGGTCTCGTAGGACACGGCCATGAGGTTGTAGAACTCGGTGTTCCCGGTGACGGAGGTGTCGTTCTTGAACAGCTCCAGCACGATCAGGTTCCTCTCGCCGATCCTGGCCTGGAACTCCTGGGCGAGATCCTGCAGGGCGGCGCTCTTCCTCTTGAGAGATTCGGAGTCCCCTCCGACGGAGAGCAGCTCGATCTTCCTCGCGGTGAGGTCGCACTCGGTCATCAGGTCGTCCCTGTTGATCATCAGGAGCCCGAACTCGAACTCCGGGACGCTCAGCCTGGAGAGCTTGTCCTGGAGGTTCCTGTAGGCGCCGATGTTGGTCAGCCTCTCCCGCAGGTCGATCATCGCCACTTTGACGGCGGCGGCATCGTCCTTGCCCCCGTCCTTGGCGATGGATTTCTGCAGATAATCGCGGGCTTTGGCGTACTCTCCCCTCTTGATGAGCTCCTTGCCCTCGTCGTAGAGGTCGTCTCCGCTCTTGAACAGCTTGAAAGCCATGGTTCATCCCTATGCCCACAACATGGCTGTTCTTAGCTTATTAATCCTGTTGTGACGCTCCGCGGGCATCCTGTAGCATCCGTCCGGACGGCAGGGGGCGGACATGCCGTGTCGGGCGGGAGCAGACGATTCAGCGTTTTCATCGCAGAATCCTGTACATCCGCGCATTATCAACGTTGTCTGAGGATGTTGATTAGATATTTGTCTAATGTTGGATGGGTTTACTGATGTTTTCATCAATTTTCTGACGAAACATTTATACGTCAGAATTGTACAATGGGGAATCATGTCCTACACTAGGTTCGATGCTGTCGAAGAGGCGTTCGCAAGGCCGCCCATAAAGGCCGTGCCCCCCGCGGAAGCCACTTCCGAGTACTACGGATGCTGCGTGTTCAACAGGAAGAACATGAGGAAGTACCTCTCCTCCGACACCAGGCAGAAGGTCTACGAGTCGATCGAGCAGGGAGTCACACTCAACAGGGATGTCGCCGAGCAGGTCGCCGCAGGCATGAAGCGCTGGGCGATGGACATGGGCGCCACCCACTACACCCACTGGTTCCAGCCCCTCACCGGCGGCACCGCCGAGAAGCACGACTCCTTCGCCGACCCCTACGGAAAGGGGGAGAGCCTGGAGGCCTTCACCGGGAAGCTCCTCTGCCAGCAGGAGCCCGATGCGTCGTCCTTCCCCAGCGGAGGGCTCAGGAACACCTTCGAGGCCAGGGGATACACCGCTTGGGACCCCTCCTCGCCCGCGTTCGTCATGGGGGACACCCTGTGCATCCCCACAGTCTTCATATCCTATACAGGAGAGGCCCTCGACTTCAAGACCCCTCTCCTCAAGTCCGAGGCGGCCGTCTCCAAGGCCGCCGCAGAGGTCCTGAAGTTCTTCGGGATCAAGGAGGACCCCGTCTACTCCTACCTCGGGTGGGAGCAGGAGTACTTCCTCGTGGACGCGTCGCTGTACGCCATGCGCCCCGACATAATCATGGCCGAGAGGACCCTGGTGGGCCACAACTCGGCAAGGAACCAGCAGCTGGAGGACCACTACTTCGGATGCATCCCCGGAAGGGTCATCGAGTTCATGAAGGACCTGGAGTTCGAGGCCTACAAGCTCGGGATCCCGATCAAGACCAGGCACAACGAGGTCGCGCCCAACCAGTTCGAGATCGCGCCTGTCTACGAGCAGGCCAACCTGGCCATCGACCACAACCTGGAGCTCATGGCCCTGATGAAGACCGTCGCCGAGAGGCACGGGTTCAAGGTCATCCTCCACGAGAAGCCCTTCGCAGGCATCAACGGGTCCGGGAAGCACTGCAACTGGTCCCTTGGGACCGAGTCCGGCATCGGGCTGATGTCCCCCGGCAAGAACGACAAGGACAACCTCAGGTTCCTCACGTTCATGGCCAACGTGCTCAAGGCCGTCTACGACAACAACGCCCTGCTGAAGGCCAGCGTCATGACCGCGTCCAACGCCCACAGGCTCGGAGCCAACGAGGCTCCCCCCGCGATCATCTCGTCCTTCCTCGGGACCCAGATCTCCGGAGCCTTCAACGAGCTCCTGAACAGCAAGGACATGGTCAAGATCGCAGGCAAGAGCAAGTACAGCCTGGGCATCCCCCAGGTCCCCGAGCTCCTGCTGGACAACACCGACAGGAACAGGACCTCGCCCTTCGCGTTCACCGGGAACAGGTTCGAGTTCAGGGCCGTCGGGTCCTCCGCGAACTGCGCGTCCGCCATCACCGTCCTGAACACCATCACCGCCCGCCAGCTCGTGCTGTTCAAGGAGGCGGTCGACAAGAGGATCGCCGCAGGCACCCCTGTCATGCAGGCCGTCCTGGACGAGACCAGGGAGACCTACAGGGCCTGCCAGAAGGTCTGCTTCGACGGCAACGGGTACTCCGACGAGTGGAAGGCCGAGGCCAAGAAGCGCGGACTGGACTGCGAGACCTCCGCCCCCGTGTGCTACGACGCCTTCGTCAGCGACAGGACCATCGCCCTCTATCAGGAGACCGGCGTCCTCACCGACGTGGAGCTGAAGGCCAGGGCCGAGATCAACTGGGAGATCTACAGCAAGAAGATCGAGATCGAGGCAAGGGTCCTCGCCGACCTCACCGCGAACCACATCCTCCCCGTGTCCACCAGGTACCAGAGCATCCTCCTCGACAACGTCTCGAAGATGAAGGACATCTTCTCCGACAAGAAGGAGTTCGAGCAGGTGGCGGCCGGAGAGATCAAGATAATCAAGGACATCGCCCTGCACACCAGCGAGGCCAGGTCCCTGGCCGTCAAGATGGAAGAGGAGTGCGACAGGTTCAACGCCCTTGAGGACACCAGGGAGAAGGCCGTGAAGTACCACGACGTCATCGCTCCTTACCTCGAGCAGATCAGGACCCACGTCGACGCCCTCGAGATGATCGTGGACGACGAGATGTGGCCCCTCCCCAAGTACCGCGAGCTCCTCTTCATCCGCTGATAAGGAGAGGGAAGGTGCGTGCATAACATGGACACAGGACTGTACGATCCGAGCTACGAGCACGACGCGTGCGGAGTCGGCATGGCCGTCAACATAGACGGCCGCAAGGACCACCGCATCGTGGAGTACGGGCTCGAGCTGCTGGAGAACATGGCCCACAGGGGCGCCGAGAACGGCGACGGCAAGACCGGAGACGGAGCAGGCATCCTGGTCCAGATACCGCACGCTTTCATCACCAAACTGGGCATCCCCGTTCCCGAGGCCGGAAGGTACGGGACGGGGATCGTCTTCCTTCCGAGGGGGTCCCCCTCGGCAGACAGGTTCATGGGGCTCTTCAGGGCCGTGTGCGCCAAGCATTCCCTCTACGTGATCGCGGAGAGGGAGGTCCCCGTGGACAGCTCCGCCCCCGGGCCCATGGCCCTGGAGTGCGAGCCGAGGATCGTCCAGGTCTTCGTCACGTCCTATGACAGCCCCGAGGTCCTGGAGCACAAGCTCTACAGGGTCAGGAAGATCGTCAGCAACTCCGTGGCGGAGTCCGGCGAGCCCGGCTGCGGGGAGTTCTACATCTGCAGCCTGTCCACCAGGTGCATGGTCTACAAGGGCATGCTCACCCCCAGGCAGCTCAGGGAGTACTATCCCGACCTGTCCGACCCCGACTTCACGTCGGCGGTCGCCATGGTGCATTCCCGTTTCAGCACCAACACCCTTCCCGCATGGAAGCTGGCGCAGCCCTTCAGGATGCTCTGCCACAACGGGGAGATCAACACCATCAGGGCCAACAGGTCCTGGATGCAGGCACGCGAGAGCATGATGCAGTCCCAGTTCATCCCGGACGTGGAGGACATCTTCCCCGTGATGCAGCAGGGCATGAGCGACAGCGCCACCCTGGACAACGTGTTCGAGTTCCTCACCATGTCCGGAAAGGACATGCCCAACGCACTGTCCATAATGATCCCGGAGTCCTGGAACGACAGGAACCCGATCCCGGACAGCCTGAAGGCCTATTACGAATACCATTCAATACTCATGGAGCCCTGGGACGGCCCCGCCGCCGTGCTGTTCACCGACGGCACCTGCGCGGGCGGGATGCTGGACAGGAACGGGCTCCGTCCGGCGAGGTACTGCATAACCGACGACGGCATGGTCATCCTGGCCTCCGAGGCAGGGGTGATCCCCCTGGACCAGGTCAGGATCGTGGAGACCGGCCGCCTGAAGCCCGGCAAGATGTTCATGGTGGACACCTCCGCAGGGCGCATCATCAGGGACACGGACATCAAGAGCAGGCTCGCCAACGCATACCCCTACCGCGACTGGCTGGAGAAGAACCGCCTGGACCTGGACAAGCTGTCCTCGGGAAGGCAGGTCGGACGCTCCGTCGACGATCTCGATGTCAAGCTGGCCGAGTTCGGGTACTCCTCTGAAGACGTGGACAAGGTCATGCAGCCTATGGTCGAGACCGGCAAGGAGGCCATAGGGTCCACGGGATACGATGCCCCTCTGGCGATCATGTCGGAGAAGCCCCAGAGGCTCTTCAGCTACTTCCGCCAGCAGTTCGCGCAGGTCACCAACCCCCCGATCGACCCGATCAGGGAGGAGCTGGTCATGTCCACCATGGGATACATCGGGGCCGTGGAGCAGAACATCCTGGACCCCGCGCCGAGGCACTGCAAGGTCGTCAAGGCCAGGCACCCCGTCATCACCAACAGGGAGCTGGACCTCCTGAGGAACCTCAGGTACAGGGGATTCGACTCCGTCACATTGGACACCACCTTCCCCGCAGACGGGTCCTCCGGAGCGCTGGAGAAGGAGCTGGACAGGCTCTGCGCCGAGGCCGAGAAGGCCGTGGACGACGGTGCGGGCTACATCATACTCTCAGACCGCGGAGCGTCGAAGGAGAGGGCCGCCATGCCCTCGCTCCTGGCGCTCTCCGCCGTGCATCAGCACCTGGTCAGGTGCAAGAAGAGGCTCCAGACCGCCCTGGTCGTGGAATCGGGGGAGCCCCGCGAGGTGGAGCACTTCGCGCTGCTGGTCGGATACGGCGCCAACGCCGTGAACCCCTACCTGGCGTTCGCAGTGGTCCAGGACATGGTCGACTCCGGGAAGATCAAGATGGACGCCGACACCGCCGAGTCCAACTACCTCAAGGCTGTGGACAAGGGGCTGCTCAAGATCATGTCCAAGATGGGCATAGCGACCATCAGGTCCTACCGCGGGTCCAGGCTGTTCGAGGCGGTGGGAGTGGATCGCGGAGTCGCCGCCAAGTACTTCGGCAACACGGCCTCCAGCGTCTGCGGCATAGGGCTGGACGACATCGCCGAGGAGTACCTCGGGGTCCACCGCGCCGCCTTCTCCGGAGAGACCGGGCTCAGCGACCGCGGCGAGTACAGCTACAAGAAGGGCGGTGAGAGGCACAGCTGGTGCCCCGACTCCGTCAAGGCCCTCAGGTCCGCCGTCAAGACAGGCGACGAGGCGGAGTACAGGCGCTTCGCCGAGATGGAGGACAGCGGGAGGTTCTTCCTCCGCGACCTCCTGGACGTGAAGCGCGGAACGCCCGTCCCCCTGGACGAGGTGGAGCCCGCAGAGGCCATCATGAAGAGGATGGAGGTCGGAGCGATCTCCTTCGGGGCCATCAGCAAGGAGGCCCACGAGACCCTGGCCGAGGCCATGAACTCGATCGGGTCCAAGAGCAACACCGGAGAGGGAGGGGAGGACCCCGCGAGGTTCCGTCCCGGCCCCGACGGCCGCAACCTCAGGTCCGCCGTCAAGCAGGTGGCGTCCGGAAGGTTCGGAGTCACTGCCGAGTACCTCGTGAACGCGGACGAGCTGCAGATCAAGGTCGCCCAGGGCGCCAAGCCCGGAGAGGGCGGGCAGCTCATGGGGTTCAAGGTGGACAGCGTCATCGCCGCCACCAGGCACACGATCCCTGGGATAACCCTCATCTCGCCGCCTCCGCACCACGACATCTATTCGATCGAGGACCTGAAGCAGCTGATCTTCGACCTCAAGTGCATCAACCCCAAGGCCAGGGTGAGCGTCAAGCTCGTGGCCGAGGCCGGGGTGGGGACCGTCGCCGCAGGAGTCGCCAAGGCCGGAGCGGACATGATCCTCATATCCGGAAGCGACGGAGGGACCGGGGCGAGCCCGCTGTCCTCCATACGCTACGCCGGAGCCCCCTGGGAGGTCGGGCTCTCGGAGGTCCAGCAGACGCTGATGATCAACAACCTCCGCGGAAGGGTCCGCGTGCAGGTGGACGGGCAGCTCAAGACCGCCAGGGACATAGTCGTCGCCGCTCTCCTCGGAGCCGAGGAGTTCGGCCTCGCCACGGCGCCCATGGTCGCCATGGGCTGCATCATGTGCAGGAAATGCCAGACCAACACCTGCCCCGTGGGGATCGCCACCCAGGACCCCGAGAGGAGGGCGAGGTTCGATTCCAGCCCCGAGCAGGTCGTCCGCTACTGGAGGTTCATCGCAGAGGATGTCCGCAGGATGCTCTCCGAGATGGGATTCAGGTCTCTGGACGAAGTGATCGGGCACACCGAGCTCCTGGTCAAGAAGCCCGTGCAGGGGAAGCCGTCCCACATGGACTTCTCCCGCATGCTGGCCGAGATGGACGGGGACAAGGTCCGCACGACCGGGCAGCCCGACATCCTCGCCAGGGTGTTCGACCGCCGCATCATCGAGGACTGCATGCAGTCCCTGGAGGCCGGAACCAGGACGGAGCAGGTCTACAGGATCACCAACATCGACCGTTCCGTCGGAGTCATGCTGTCCGGAGAGGTGGCCCGCCGCGGGCTCCGTCTCAAGGACGACACCATCGACGTGACGTTCAACGGCGCCGCCGGGCAGAGCTTCGGAGCGTTCCTCAGCAAGGGGATAACCTTCAGGATGAAGGGCCTGGCCAACGACTACGTCGGGAAGGGCCTCTCCGGAGGGAGGATCACGGTGGTCCCGAGCGATTCCATGGATTGCGGAGCCGCCATCGCGGGCAACACCGCCATGTACGGCGCCACGTCCGGAGAGCTCTATGTCGCCGGCTCGGTCGGAGAGAGGTTCTGCGTGCGCAACAGCGGAGCCGTCGCCGTCGCGGAGGGAGTGGGAGACCACTGCTGCGAGTACATGACCGGAGGCCGCGTGGTGGTCATCGGGAAGTGCGGAAGGAACTTCGCCGCAGGGATGTCCGCCGGCATCGCCTATGTCCTCGACGAGGAGGGCGACTTCGACAGGCACTGCAACATGGACATGGTGGAGCTGACCCTCGTCGAGAGCGAAGCGGACGTGTCCGAGCTCAAGGGCATCCTGGAGACGCACCTGAAGGAGACCGGCAGCAGGAAGGCCGCCGAGATCCTGGACGACTGGGAGTCTTACCTGCCCAGGTTCATCAAGGTCATGCCTGTAGGGTACAAGCTGATCCTGGAGAAGGAATCGGAGTGATGGGGGACATCCCCCTCTCCATCTTTTTTCGATCGGACGACGGCATCTTCAGATGCTGCCGTCCTTCCTCATGTTGGCCCAGATCTTCTCGAGCATGTCCATGAACTGCTGGCGCTCGCGCTTGTCCAGCGGGCTGAGGAGGACCTTCTGGATCCCGGAGCGGAAGTTCTCCTGACGCTCCGTCACTTCCACGCCCATGTCAGTCAGCACCGCGATCTTGACCCTGTGGTCGTGCTCATCGGGCTCGAACTCCACGAGGCCCTTCTGCTCCAGGCGCTTGACGATGCCTGTGATAGTGGGCTGGGACACGTCGTAGAACCTCTCCATGTCCTTCATGTGGGCTTTGTGCCCCTCGCTCTCGTACATGTAGGCCATGATGCGGAGCTGGGAGAACGTGATGTCGTCCTCTGCCAGCGATTCGTTGGCCATCTTGATCAGCGAGTTGTCGATGTTCTTTATCAGCAGGCCGCAGTCCAGGTCCATCGTGACGAACTAGCAGTTTGCCAGAAATATAGTTTACTATATTGTAGAAGCTTAAGATTAGAGGGGAACCGGCGGGAGGGCCCCGCCGGAATGGATTTCAAGCGCCCTCGTAGACGATGAGCGATTCGACGTCGTAGCCTTTCAGCTTCTCCCTGCCCTTGAGGCCTGCGAGCTCCATGACGAAGCCGATCTTCACCACTTCGCCGCCAAGGCGCTCGACCATCTTGACGACCGCTTCGGTGGTCCCTCCGGTGGCGATGAGGTCGTCGATGAGGACGACCTTCTGTCCGGGCTGGATCGCATCCTTGTGGATCTCGAGGGTGGCCTGGCCGTACTCCAGGTCGTAGGACTCGCTGATGGTCTCTCTGGGGAGCTTCCCTTTCTTGCGGGCGAGGATGAACCCCTTGTCGAGGGCGTATGCGACGGGGGCTCCGAAGACGAATCCCCTGGACTCGGTCCCGATGACGAGGTCGAAGTCCTTGTCCTTGACGAGGTCCACCAGGCCGTCCACGGCCATGTGGAAGCCTTCGGGGTTGTTGATGACTGTGGTTATGTCCCTGAAGAGGATCCCTTCCTTGGGGAAGTCTGGGATCTCGGTGACATAGTCTTTCAGCGCTTTCATGAAAGTCCGTAGGCCCTATAGGATATAAAGAGCAACCACGGAAGGGAGCCGGCATCGAAGGATAAGACGACGGCCCATAATCCAGGCCGTCTGTTTGGTTAATGTGATTGTGTAATGGGGTTTGTCGCGGTCATCGGTCGAGTCTTGCGAGCGACTGTCAGCACGACAGGCAATCGACACCAGATGCGATCGAACGCTTCGCGCATCTGTCGCTCTCGCCGCAGATCCAAGCTACTTGCCGTTTACTGATGTTTGGTTGCCTCCTTGAAATTAAAATCGCGTTCAATCTATTTAAAGGAATAAGATGGATGGATGTTAAACGGATAAATCGCTACGAATAATGCATCCAATCGTCCACATGTTGCGGATTCCGTAGTTCCTGCATCGGAAAACGCAGATGAAACTCGTGGAAAGAAAGCCGGCCAGACGCCCGGGGCGCTCTGCCCCGAGCCTCTGCCGTGAACCTTTTCAGAAGAAGAAGAACCCGCAGCCCTCGGAGATCGAGATCTTGGCCACGGCTTCCAGGCGCTCGACGGGCCCCGCATAGCGCCTGACCATCATCTTGCCCTCTTCCGGAAGCGCCGATCTGAGGATCTCGGCCTCCTTCAGGAGCTGCTCCGCATCCTCGGAGGTGAACCTTTTCCCGGACTTCGCCGCATCGGGGACGGATGCGACGAGGGGGCAGCCGTGCCTTCCGGCGATCTCGGGCAGGAGGCTGTTGTCCGGCCCGAAGGTCCCGATGCATCCGCGGCCCTTGTCCCATGACAGGGGGCAGTTGGCGCACATCTCGTTCATCTCGTCGAAGCTCAGGCCGTCCCATCCGGTGAGGATGTTCTCATCGCCGGCCTTGGCGAGGATCTTCCCGCGGACATCGTCGGGAACGCCTTCCATGGCTATCCATCCGGTGCATACGCGCTCGGACAGCGGTTCCAGGACCTCCCTGTCCTTGTCGTTCTTGACCTTGTCCATGTAGACGGCGTCCACTTCGGGGTTCATGCGGTTCCTCTTGAGGAACGCCTCCCAGTCCCCGACCGCCCCTTTGGCGGTGTCCAGGTCTACCTTCACGTCGTGCTCCATGTACTGCTCGAATCCCGTCGGATCGTCCAGATGCGCTTTGACTATGTTCTTGCGGAGCTCCTTGCAGGGCGCGCTGGGCGCCTCGGTCTCGCAGATGCCTATGTTGATCCCCATCTGTCCCACCTCTTATCACTGCGTCGCAGGGAGCACGGCTCCGCTGCGGGACACGACCACTTCTTCCACGGCGACATCCCTTCCGCACGCGCCGGCGGCGGACTTCACGAGGTTGGACAGCGCCCTGCAGCAGGGGACCTCCATCCTGATGACGACGATCTTGTCGATGGGGTTCTGCGCGACGATCGCGTTGATCTTTGCCATGTTCTCCTTGGGGTCCAGCTTGGGGCAGCCGATGAGGACCGGCCTCCCTTTGATGACCTTGTCGTGCAGGTCCCTGGATGCGAATGCTGTGCAGTCCGCGCCGATGACGACGGTGCCCTTCAGGAACTCCGACCTGATGGGGCTCAGGGCGATCTGGATGGGCCAGTGGTACTCCGATGCCCTCGGAGCCATGCCGATGACGTTCAGCCCTGCGTCGGGCTTCTCGAACGTTATGGCGTTCTGAGGGCAGGCCGGCAGGCAGTCTCCCAGGCCGTCGCACATGTTGGGGTTGACCAGGACCGCCTTCCCGTCGATGAGCTCGAGGGCTCCTTCGTGGCAGGCTTTGACGCACAGTCCGCACCCGTCGCATTTCTCTCCGTCTATCACGACTTTGGTTCCGAGCATGCGACGCTGTAAGGGGTCTGCCGATATAGGTGTTCGCAGGGCTCTCCGCGGGCCGTGCGGTCTAAGAAACTTATGTTCTTGAACAGTTGCATGCGGTCTTGAAATACCAGCAGGTTCTGGTTCGACCTGCCAGAAAGGGGGTCCGCAAACGAGGACTCCGGCTCGTGCGTGGGCAACCGGCCTGAGCGACTTCCAAGGAGGTGAAAGAATCACCGACGAAAGGAAGGACCAGGGGTGGCCTCTCGCAAAGATCGCCCTGGTCCTTGAAGTAGTCCAGACAATCCTCGGATTCGTCGGACTGCTCCATTGAAACCTCTTACGGCCACTTCGGTGGCCGGTTTCGGTCCATGTTATCGATGGGAGCACCGATATATAAACTGGATGCAGCGCCTATTATGCTGTCAGCGTTGTGAATCTGCCGGGGGCTTCCAATCTCGTTCGGCTGAATCCTGTTGCTTCTTTCCTGAGCATTTCGCGCAAGCGATAGTTCGAGCCACCGTCTACAGGAGACGGTCATGAGGCACCGCGGCAAAGGGCCGTTCCTGGCTTTAAGGATTCAAAGGAAGGTCGGAAGAACAACGCCGACAGTGTTCGGAGGCTCAGTGGATCCACATCTATCGAAAGATATCATGCAATCTCGATTTGTAACATTTTAATCGTCATATTTGTGAGATAATCTCAAATATGCCTATTAAATTACAGATTATAGCAATTCATGAAAGGGTGACGTGCAGATGTTGGTAGACTTCTCGGTATGCAATTTCGGTCCGTTCAGGGACAAGACGACGTTCAGCATGCAGGGCACGAGCATCAAGGAGCATCCGGAGATGCTCTCCGGAGTGGAATCGGTCAGCGGAGACATCCTCAGATCTGCGTTCATATTCGGTGCCAACGCATCTGGCAAATCGTATCTTGTCAGGGCGTTCATGGCTCTGAAGATGATGGT
This sequence comes from Firmicutes bacterium CAG:194, assembly GCA_963605395.1. Lineage (GTDB taxonomy): Archaea > Thermoplasmatota > Thermoplasmata > Methanomassiliicoccales > Methanomethylophilaceae > Methanoprimaticola. The sequence continues at coordinate 1,112 of CAVCVB010000008.1, read as the reverse complement.
GCGCGATGCTTTCGCCGCAGGGCATCGTTACGGATGGTACGAGCCGTTCAGGCTCAGGAAGGAGTCCCTAGGATCTCCGGTCGAGTTCAGGATCAGGATGATTGTCGACGGCATCCTCTATGACTATTCGATTTCGTACAGCTCTGATTCCGTAGTGGAGGAGTCTCTGTATCATTATCCGCACGGGCGCCGTGCCTGTGTGTTCCAGCGGACCGGTCCGGGCGAGTACAAGAGGTGCAATGACGGGTTCGCCAAGTTCACGACGACTAGCTCTGCATACCTTGCGGTCGCATCGAAATACAACGACGAGGTCTGCGCACGGGTCCGCACGTCTATACTGGACCTGATCGTTCTGAACATGAGGGCTGATATGCTGATGGAGCCCTCGTGCGAGATGGCTGAACAGGACCCTGAGTGCAAAGAGAGGATGCTAGACGGCCTAAAGATAGCGGACTTCGGCATAAGCGATTTCATCCGTCAGGGCGAGGAGGTCGATCCATCAGACACCAGGAAGGGCATCCCGCCAGCCCTGTACGAGTTGCTGGCCAAGGACAAGAGGCCTATCACGAGGACCAAGATGCTGGTCAAGCACGATTTCGACGAATATGATGTAGGTGATGACGGCACGTTCTTCCCGATCGAGATAGAGTCTGCAGGGACCAGGTGCATGATGGGCATGATGGGGCCGTTGGTCGACGCGCTAGTCAACGGCAAGACGTTGATCGTGGACGAGTTCGGTTCTTATTTCCACCCGCTCCTTGTCCGTTGGATAATCGACCAGTTCTCTGCCGATGGGAACCCCAACAAGGCTCAGCTGATAGCAGTGACGCACAACGTCGAGCTGATGGACATCGATGTGCTGAGGCGGGACCAGGTGTGGTTCGCAGACAAAGACCGCAAGGACGGTTCCTCCAGGATCCACAGCCTTTCGGACTTCAAAGGTGTCAGGAAGGACTCCGACATAAGGCATTCCTATCTTATCGGCAGATTCGATGCTATACCTGAGATCCTTCCTCGTAATGTCATCCAATGAGTAATCGAACAGATGGCCCGGGCCGGAGGCCCGGGTTAAGGTGGGGCCCGGATGGCCGGGCCCCGTTTCATGAGGATAT
>CAVCVB010000007.1:0-38067 GCA_963605395.1 Firmicutes bacterium CAG:194 | reverse complement strand
GACAGCAGGAAGGCCACCACGATGGCCGCTGTCATCGCTACTTTCTTGTCCATGAAGATTCACCGTCTTCCTTGGACCCTTTGACGCTTGAGCGGTTATATAACCGTTTCAGGAATAATTATCCTTATTGTAATAACGAAACAAGTTCGTTCAGGCGTTTGTAATCAGCCTTGGAAGAATCGTAGAACAGGATATCGCGGGGGATCGCTCCCCTGCATAGTTTCAGCCTTCAGATGTCCCTGAAGAGGGTCGCGTACTGCATCTTCTTCGCTCCGAAGTAGTCCTTGCAGTACTCGGCAGTGGATTCAGGAGGGAACTCCTTGCAGGAGAAGACGTCGATGAACGCCCTGTCGGTGTCCTCGGCGAAGTGGCCTGCGATGCAGGAGGTCTCGATGAGCTGGATCAGGGAGTACCCCTCGACCTTGGGCTCGGCTCCGAACCTCACGGCGATGGGCTCGCCGTACCTCTTCATCTTGATGTGCTCAGCCAGATCGATGGCGAACTTCTTGATGTACTCGCCATCGGAGATCTTCTGGTGGTCGCACTCGCCGAGATCTATGGCTATATGCAGTCCCCACTGCTTCTCATCATTGTATTTCCTGATGGACTCCTCGTCGGAGAGGAGGGGGCCTGAATAAGGACTCATGCTATACATCTTTATCACCGCGGACCAGCCGCATGTATCGCATCGACCTTCTGTATTTCAAATCGACCCTGCGGTTCTCGGCGAGTTGTTCCGTGAGAGATAACAGGCGTCTCCGATTGTCTCTCACGGGTCATGCCGGGCTTCCCGCTGCCCGGAAGCCGCCGAGGAAAAAGATATCTCGGAGATGGCAATCGAACCTCTCATGGGCTCAAAGGTTTACTTCACGGACATGCACTGCAAGCCGGGCGACAGCCTGCTGATGAAGCTCGAGCGCGTCGTCCGTGCTGCGGGGATTTGCGACATAGACATGGAGAAGAAGTTCGTGGCCCTGAAGATCCACTTCGGGGAGTACGGGAACCTGTCCTTCCTCAGGCCGAACTACGCCAAGGTGATCGCCGACATCGTGAAGGAGAACGACGGCATCCCGTTCCTCACCGACTGCAACACGCTGTACGCCGGGAAGAGGAAGAACGCGGTGGAGCACATGGACACCGCGAACCTGAACGGGTTCGGCCCTATGACCACTGGCTGCCAGATCATCATCGCCGACGGCCTGAAAGGGACGGACGACGTGGAGATCCCCATCGACGGAGAGTACGTGAAGAACGCCAAGATCGGCAGGGCGATAGCCGATTCCGATGTGCTGATCACCCTCACCCACTTCAAATGCCACGAGCAGGCCGGGTACGGCGGAGCGCTGAAGAACCTGTCCATGGGATGCGGGTCCCGCCGCGGGAAGCTCGAGATGCATGCCGCCGGGAAGCCGAGCGTGGAGCCGGACAAGTGCAGGGACTGCAAGAAGTGCGCCGGGTTCTGCGGGGTCTATGCCATATCCTTCGATACCGGGAAGGCCGTCATAGACCAGTCCCGCTGCGCCGGATGCGGGAGATGCATCGCGGTGTGCCCCTTCGATGCCATCCAGCCCGTGTACGACGAGGCCGCAGACGTCCTGAACTGCAAGATCGTGGAATACGCGATGGCAGCGGTCAAGGGGAAGCCCCACTTCCACATCAGCCTGATCTGCGACGTGTCCCCGTTCTGCGACTGCCACGGGGAGAACGACATGCCCGTGGTCCCCAACGTGGGGATCCTCGCATCCTTCGACCCCGTCGCCCTCGACAAGGCGTGCATCGACCTGGTCCAGCAGCAGCCGATCATCCCCGGGTCCCTCCTGGACAGGAACTGCCACGGATGCAAGCCGGACGACATATTCACATGCGTCCAGCCGTCCACCAGATGGCAGAGCACCTTCGAGCACACCGAGAAGATGGGCTTCGGCAGCACCGACTACGAGATCGTGAAGGTGGCATGATGATTGACATCCTGGCGACCGGAGTGTTCGAGGTCGCCATGATGCTCTGCTTCGCCGCCGCATGGCCGTTCAACATCATGCGCGCGTACAGGGCCCGCACCGCCATGGGGACCAGCCCCTGGTTCATGGTGATAATCGAGGCAGGGTACATCTTCGGGATCATGAACAAGATCGTGCGCGACGACATCAACTACGTCGTGGTGTTCTACGTCCTCGACATCGTGCTCGTGGGGATCGGCCTGGCGCTCTACGTGCGCAACAGGCGCATCGACATCGCCAAGGGCAGGACGCTGTCCTCGTGAGAATATTCTGATATTCATATCAGAATAATAAAACCACTTTCCTCAAATTTCCTTTATATAGAATGAATATTAAGCATAGCGTCACATGGATGCCGACCCCAGATCCATCAAGAGGCTCAGGACGTATGCGATCCTGGCCTTCGCCATACTCGTGACCGGTTACTTCTTCGTCTACTTCCAAAGATTGTCCGTCAGCATCGTCGGGACGGACATCGTCGCCGAGGTCGGGGGATCCGTGGGGATCCTCAGCTCGGTGTACTTCTGGACCTACACCGCCATGCAGATCCCCAGCGGGCTCCTGGCCGACCGCATCGGCCCGAGGAAGTCCTGCGCCGTCTTCCTCACAGTGGCCTCGATCGGATCCTTCCTGACCTTCATGGGCCAGAGCTTCGAGATGATGATCGTCGGGAAGATCATGATCGCCGCAGGGATGGCCGTCGTGTACATCCCTCTCATGAAGATTATATCCGTCTGGTTCCCCCAGAAGGACTTCGCCGTCCTGACAGGGATAGTCATCGCCGTCGGGAACGTCGGAGCCGTTGCTGCCAGCGGGCCCCTCAACCTCCTCGCCGACGCGGTCGGATGGAGGGGCGTCTTCCTCATCCTCGGAGTGATAACCCTCGCTCTGGCGATCCTTTGCTTCGCCATCATCCGCGACCATCCCAAGGAGAGGTCGCTGCCTTCGGTGGAGGAGGTGGAGCACCGGCTCCACGGGACCCCGATAAAGGAGGACACCTCCGTGAGGATCCCCGTCCTCAAGGGGCTGAAGATCGTGTTCTCGGGAGGCAGGAGGTTCTGGACCTGCGCCCTGGCGTACTTCCTCGTCTACGGGAGCATCATGACATTCCAGGGGACCTGGGCCGTCACGTACTTCAACAACGTCTACGAGTTCGCCCTCTCCGCTTCGTGGATGATGACCCTGCTGGGGATCGGGAAGATCGCCAGCACCCTCATCATCGGTGCCATGACCACCCGCGGGCTCATACGTTCCAAGAGGAAGACGATGATCGCGGGGACCGCCGCGTTCACAGCCGTCTGGGTGGTGATCTGCGCCTTCGCGGGCAGCATCGACAGCTACGCGTTCTGGTCTGTCATCAGCTTCCTGTTCGGGCTGTTCGGAGGGTTCATGACCCTCACGTTCACCCAGATCAGGGAGTGGTTCCCCACCGCCATCTCCGGGACCGCCGTGTCGGGGGCCAACATATTCCTGTTCCTGGGGGCCAGCGTGTGCACCACGATCTCCGGCATGATAATCGGCAGGTCGTACACCCTGGAGAACTTCACGACGCTCTGGACCCTCATGGCCGTGTTCTCGGCCGTCGCCGTCGTCCTGCTCGTGCTGTCCGTGGAGAAGAAGGCGGACCAGGACCCGTTCGGGCTGGAGGAGGTCAAGGCCTACCAGCAGGCCGATGCCTGATCCGGCACGGGCATTCGCGCTCATCTCACCACCCTTCCGGGGCGCATGCCCCGAAAAGCGATTGCCGGGGATGCCTCCTCCCCCCCGCGATTGCAAGGGGCGGGCGGCATGGCGTCCCGGGCCGTGCACCCGTCGCATACGGGGCGTATTGGAGCCATGGGACAGAACATCCTGGAACATCCGGAACAGGCTACAACCTCCGCAGAACCACCAACATCCCTTTAAATCCCAGGACCTGCTTAACGCCGTCCGATGGAAACCTTAGAGCAGTTGATTTCCAAAGCCGAAGCAGGTGACGTGCAGTCCTGCTTCGAGCTTGGTCAGAGGTTTGCGATCGGAGAGGGCGTCGAAGCTGACGATTCCAAGGCTATGGAATGGTACCTCCGCGCCGCCAAGGCGGGACACCCGCTGGCGGGGTTCGTGGTGGGCACCTGCATCGCCGACGGCGTCGCCGAGGACGCTTCCGAGGGGGCCATGTGGCTTTTCCGCTCGGCATTGAAGGATGATCTCGACGCACACAAGGCCCTGATCGACCGTTACCAAGCGCACGACACGCCTGACGACGGTTCAGTATACGAATATTTCAGCTCCAGAGCAACCGACGACGACCCCGATGCGGAGTTCGTCCTCGCAAGGCTCAAGGAGCTGGCCGTCGGAACGGATTTCGACCCCGCCACCGCCTACAAGCTGTACAAGAAGGCGGCGGAATCGGGCCACCAGTATGCCGCCTACAGGGAAGCTCTCTGCGTCCTGAACGGGACCGGCACCGGGCGTGACCGCGCAAAGGGAATCGAGATGCTCAAGAAGCTGTCCGACGAAGGGTTCGCTCCCGCATCGGTGTCCCTCGGAGAATGCTACGAGTACGGCACCGGCACCGCAAGGGACCAGGCCGGAGCCTTCGCGCTCTACCAGGCCATGGCCGAGAGGGGATCCCCCGAGGGCATGTACAACCTGGGAAGGTGCTACATGGACGGCATCGGGACCGAGAGGGACCAGAACTACGCCTACGCCTGGTACTGCGCAGCAGCCGGCAGGGGCAGCAGGGACGGCCTGTACGGGATCGCCAGATGCTACCTCGGAGGCATAGGCGTCGACAAGAACAAGGACAAAGGGGTCGACCTGCTCCACCAGGCCGCCTACCTGGGCCAGACCGACGCCATGATCATGCTCGGACAGCTGTACGCCAAGGGCAAGCAGGTCAAGAAGAACAGCCAGGACTCCGCGCTGTGGTTCAAGAGGGCCGCAGACCTGGGAGACGGCTACGCGCAGCTCGTCACCGGCGACAACTACGCCAAAGGGTCAGGCATCAGGAAGGACAGCAAGTCCGCACTGCGCTACTACCTCATGTCCGCCGCCAACGGCAATTCCATCGGATGCTTCAACGTCGGTACCGCCTACTCCCTGGGAAGGGGCGTCAGGAGGGACGACACCCAGGCCTTCGCCTGGCTGAACAGGTCCGCCGAGGACAACTACATGAAGGCGCAGTTCGCCATCGCCGAGGCCTACTCCAAGGGCCGCGGGGTCAAGAAGGACTCCGGAAAGGCGTTCGAGATGCACCTCAAGCTGGCCGAGAACGGGTTCGGGAAATCCCAGTACCACGTCGCGTACAGCTACTTCGAGGGCGACGGCGTGAAGAAGAACCCCGCCGAGGCCTACAAGTGGTTCGCCATGGGCGCCGAGAACGACAACGCCATCTGCCAGTACTACACCGGGTACTGCCTGACCAACGGGATCGGGACCGAGAAGGACGAGGCCGCAGCGCTCAAATGGTACAGGCGCGCCGCCGAGCTCGGGCACATCCTGTCCAGGCAGATCGTCGAGGAGGCCACCGGCGAGAAGATCGTCTACAAGGCGGAGGAGTCCCCCTTCGACAGCTACCTCAAGGCAGCCGAGTCCGGAGACAAGGACGCCATGTTCATCGTCGGCCGCTGCTACCTCGACGGAGTCGGAGTGGAAGCGGACAAGGCCGTCGCAATGGATTGGCTGCAGAAATCGGCTTCCCTGGGCAACGGGGCCGCCGAGAGGCTGATCCAGGCTCAGAAGAAGAACTGAGCAAAAATTGAAACGGGGAGGGACCCCCTCCCCATGTTTTCTTTTCTTTCCTGAAAGAGGTTGTAGGGCCTTCACATGACGAAGGCCATGAGGATTCCTGCAACGGCGAGGATTGCCAATGCCAGAGTGGGCATGAAGTTGACGATCCTGTCCTGTTTGGAGATCTTCTGGTCCATGCTGCAGAATCCTGCTCATCCTTTAAAGACTGTTCGGGGGCCTGGCCGTATCGGGCTGTGACGGGGAAAGCGCGCAAGCTCCGCTCTTCTTCCCAACAGGTAGTTATCCGATGAGCATCTCACGGCGGGCATGACAAGGATAGGAGTGCTCTTCGTATGCTACGGCAACATATGCCGCAGCCCAATGGCCGAGTTCGTGTTCAAGGACCTCATCAGCAGGGAAGGCGTCTCGGACAGGTTCATCGTGGCCTCGGCGGCCACCAGCGGGGAGCATATCGGGGATTCTCCCGACCCGAGGACGGCGGAGCAGCTCCGCATCCACGGCATATCCTGCGAGGGCAAGCGCGGAAGGCGCCTCATCGCCCCCGACTTCGTGGACTTCGACTACATCGTCGGGATGGACAGGATGAACCTGGAGTACATCCGCAGGACCGCCCCCTCCGGCAACTCCTGCACCACCGCCAGGCTCCTGGACTTCTGCGGCGGCGGGGACATAGCCGACCCGTACTACACAGGGGACTTCGCCACTACATACGCGCAGGTCGTGAAAGGATGCGAAGCCCTCCTCGAGAGGATCGAGGCGGACCATCCGGAGAGGTTCCGATGCCTCTGATCAGGGTCTTCGTGTCCATACCAGTCAAGGACAAGGCCTCGTTCAAAGCGGTAGCAGACGACCTGAAGCGTCTGGACAACGTCAGGGCCGCCCCGGCGGACCAGATCCACATCACCCTCCAGTTCATCGGGGACGTGGACAGCTCCAAGGTCGACAGGATCGCCAAGTGCGTGGAGCGCTCCGTCTCCGGGATCGCTCCGTTCACGGTCAAAGCGTCCGGCGCAGGCGCGTTCCCGGACAGGAAGAGGCCCACGGTGGCCTGGATCGGCGCGTCGCCCCAAGACCTCATGTCCTCCATAGCCGTCAATCTGGGGAAGGAGCTGGACGCCGCCAACATAGACCACGACCGCAAGCCTTTCAAATCGCACATCACCGTCGGGCGCTGCAGAGGGCCCGCCGACCTGAGTCTGTTCTTCGCGAAATACGGGGATGCGGACGTCTCCGAGTTCGTCTGCGACGCGATACTCGTGATGAAGAGCGAGCTCGGCCCCGGAGGGGCGAAGCATCAGGTCCTCAGGAGGATCGAGCTGACCGGCCCCAGTGGAAACGGACCTTTGTGAGATGGCCAGCGTTTCCGCGGCCATGCAAGGCATATGGCCGAAATGACTCTGAAACAACGTTAAGGCATCTGGAACCATATATTAACGGCACTTAATCGGATGTTCAGTAACCATCCGGGTTCCGCTTATAAGCCCGCAATGCAAGACCTGCCCGATATCATGAGGTTCGATAAGATGGGCAGGAGCGGAGGCCTGGAAGGCCTTCCGCTGCAGCTGATGATAGTCATACTCGTGGCCACCATGGGGACGGCGATCATCCTCGGATGGATGGGCAACATAGAGACACCGCATTCCATAGGGGAGATCTCCGTCGAAGGCAGCGACGGGTCCACGGTAATCTCGGACGACGGCGTCCTGAGGGATTTCACCGTGACCGTCAGGGACCAGGACGGAGAGCACCTGGAAGGGGCTACCGTTGTTCTGAAAGGGCTTAACGTGACAGATGCCGAAGGCGAGACCGCCTATGCGGTCACAGGCCCGAACGGCAAGGCGACGTTCTCCGGTCTGAAGATAGACCCCGCCGGCCACGGGACCACGGGGTTCATCACGTTGGTCGTATCGATGCCGGGCTACGGGGAGAGCTCCAGCACGAAGGTCGCGGTGATACTGTGAACATGGACCGATCGGGGGTCCTGAGCATCCCCGTGAAGCTGATGGTGTGCTTCCTTGTCATCGGCCTGATGATGCCCGTCCTGATGGACTCGGTGCAGAAGGCCGACGACGAGATCTCCGTGAGCGGGATCAGGGAGGACGCCATCGGCCTGAAGGATGCGGTCCTCAAGGCGTACTACGAGGGCGGCACCGCGGTATTCGCGGACCTGTCCATCGAGCCGGGACAGGCGCTGGTCGTCGGAGGGGACGGGCCTGAGAGGTACATCATCCGCATGGCGGTGAACGGAGAGGTCGTGGACAAGCTGTACATCGACTCGCCTTCGGTACCGGTCCTGAACGACGAGCTGTGGCTGGAAGGAGACATGACGATCAGCATCGCAGCGGCCAGCGAGGACGGCGATTACGGAGTGAGGATCGGGACATGATGGAGTTCACGATATCCCGCGTGGTCCTGTGCACCTGCGGAGTGGCCCTGCTATGCGCTTCGCTGGCCGTCGTCGGCGGAGCCGGAGACAGGACCGTCTCCGACATGGACGACGGCTCCGCAGACAGGATCGCCAGGATACTGGACGCCTTCGAGTCCTCCGCGACCCAGGAGCTGACCGTCGAAGGGAGCGACCTGCTCCCTTCCGACGGGTACGTCCTGACGGTGAAGGGCCATCTGGTCACGCTGACATCCCCTGACGGGAGGGCATCCATGGCCGCGACATCCTGCGGTCTGGAGTTCGAGCTCTCGTGGAGCGGCTCGGTCGTGTTGAAGAAATCAGTTCCCGAAGGTCTCGGCGATCTTCCTGACGGTGTCGGTGAAGATGTCCATCTCCTCGAGGGAGTTGTAGATGTAGGTGGAAGCGCGGGCGCTGCCGTCTATCCCCCTTGAAACGTAGAACGGATGGGCGCAGTGCATCCCCGAGCGGATCATTATGCCGGCCATGCTGTCCAGCATCATGGCGATGTCGTGCGCTCCGAGGCCTTCGATGTTGAAGGAGAACACTCCTCCCCTGGACCTGGCCTCCTGGGGCCCGACGACATGGATCCCCTTGACGTCCTCCAGACCGGAGACTATGCGCTCCATGAGCTTCAGGTCCCATGCTGCCACCTGGTCCATGCCGATCTTCGAAAGGTAATCGAGAGCGGCCTTGGTCCCGATGATCCCCGCATAATCGTGCAGCCCGGCCTCGAACCTGTCCGGGACGGGAGCGAGGTTGACAGAATCGTAAGTCGCCAGTCCGACCGTCCCTCCTCCGAGGGCCAGCGGGCGCATCCTCTCCAGGACCTCCTTCTTGCCGTACATGACGCCCATTCCCGAGGGCCCGAGCATCTTGTGGATGGACATGCAGTAGACGTCCGCGTCGATGCTCTTCAGGTCCACGGGCATGTGCGGAGCGGCCTGGGCGCCGTCGATGACGACCGTCGCGCCGTAATCGTGGGCGATCTCCGCCACGGCCTTCACGGGCACGGTGCATCCGGTGACGTTGCTCGCATGCTGGACGGACACCACTTTCACCTTCCTGTCCATGGACTTCATGAACGCTTCCAGGTCGAAGGACCCGTCCTTCCTGGACTTCACGATCCTCCTCTCGATCCCCACGTTCTCGCGCAGGTACACCCAGGGCACATGGTTGGAGTTGTGCTCCGTGTCCGTTGTGACGACAGCGTCCCCCTTCTTCAGCCCCAGCCCGTAGGCGGCGGTGTTCAGCCCCTCGGTGCAGTTCTTGGTGAAGATGTAGCAGTCGGGATCGTCCGTCCCGAAGAAGGATGCGAGCTTCTCCCTGCACTCGTCCATGGCCATGGACACCCTGGTGCCCATCGCGTGGACGCTGCGGCCTCCGCATGCGGGGTAGTTCTCGTAATAGTCGACGATGGCCTGGATGACGCTGTCCGGCCTCAGGGACTGGCATGCGCTGTCCATGTATATCCCCTTCCCGGCCCTGACCGTGGGGAAGTCCCTGCGCACCGCGTCGACGTCCATGCCCTTCCCAACCTCCACCCCATATTAAAGGACGCGCACACACGCGTCTTTATTAAGAGCCCCGTCATCACATCGGACATGGCGTCGCTGAGGACGGAGATCGGCAGGATAGCGTTGGAGAAGCCCGGCATGGTGGCTTCCGGCATAATGGACGAGACGGGGCCCTCGATGGTCCGCATGATGGAATGCGGAGCGGGGGCTGTCGTCACCAAATCGGTCGGGCTGGAGCCCAACGCGGGCCATGCCAACCCGTGCTTCACCGAAGTGGAAGGAGGGTACGTCAACGCGATGGGCCTCCCCAATCCCGGGATCGAGCTCTTCCGCGAGGAGATGGAAACGGCTGTCCCCAAAGGGCCGGTAATAGGGTCCATCTACGGAGCCGGACCTGACGACTTCAGGACGCTGGCCGCCAAGATGGAGGACTACGGCGCCACAGCCGTGGAGCTGAACCTCTCCTGCCCCCACGCGAAGGGCTACGGCATGGAGGTCGGGACGGACCCGGTCATGGTGAAGGACATAGTCTCCGCCGTGAAGTCCGCGGTGTCAATCCCCGTCTGGGCCAAGCTCACCCCCAACACCCACATCCTCCCCAGCATAGGGATGGCCGTCCAGGAGGCTGGAGGCGATGCCGTCGTCGCGATCAACACCCTGAAGGCCATGGTCATCGTGCCCGAGTTCGGGAAGCCCCTGCTGAGCAACAGGTTCGGAGGGCTCTCCGGGTCCGCGGTGAAGCCTGTGGGAGTGAGGGCGGTCTACGACCTCACAGCGGTCCTCGACATCCCCGTGATAGGGGTCGGAGGGATATCCGGCTGGAGGGACGCCGTCGAGTACATCATGGCCGGAGCGTCCGCCTTCCAAGTGGGCAGCGCCGTCGGGACCGTGGGCCCCGAGGTGTTCTCGGAGATCAACAAGGGGATGTCCGATTTCATGGAGCAGTACGGTTACAGGTCCATCGCCTCGATGAGGGGGGTCGCACATGAGTGATGTGGTCACAATCAAGGAGGTCGTGGACGAGTGCTACGACACCAAGACCTTCCGCTTCGACTGGAAGGGCGAAGCCAAGCCGGGACAGTTCATAATGATCTGGGTCCCCGGCGTGGACGAGATCCCCATGTCCATATCGGGGATCGACGGAGACGAGAAGAGCGTCACGGTCAAGGCCATAGGGGATGCCACGAAGGCCATCCACCAGCTGAAGGCCGGGGACAGGATGAGGATCCGCGGGCCCTACGGCAACGGATACGACCTCAGCGACAGGAACATCCTGATCATCGGAGGCGGAGTTGGGACCGCGTCCATCATGCCCGCCGTGGCGGCCACCGGAGCGGACACCATCATAGCCGCCCGCTCGTCCAGGGATGTCATCATGGCGGACAGGGCCCGCTCGTTCTCCGAGAACGTGTGGATCGCCACCGACGACGGCAGCCTGGGATTCCACGGCAACGCAGTCCAGCTCATGAAGGAGAAGGTCGCCGCCAAGAAGTACGACTGCATCGTGGCCTGCGGGCCCGAGGTCATGCTCTGGTTCACGTTCAAGGCCTGCCAAGAGCTGGGCGTCGAATGCCAGCTGTCCATGGAGAGGTACATGAAGTGCGGCGCAGGGGTCTGCGGATGCTGCGTCATGGACGATTCCCGCGTGTGCAAGGACGGCCCGGTCTTCCGCACGGCGCAGATCGAGAAGCTCACAGAGTTCGGCAGATGCCACAGGGACGCCTGCGGGCGCAACATCAGCTTCAGGTGACCATGGCGCAAGCAGGGCACATCACAGTCGTCCACGGCAGCAACACCGTGGACGTCCCCCGCAACATCTTCAAAGGCAACGACTGCGAGATCGACCCCGAGAAGGCTGCGGCCTTCAGGGACATGATCGGCAGGAGGTGCCCATGGCTCTCGGAGAGCTCCCTGGACGTCCTCATGAACAAGGCGCGGAAGGAGATGATCCGCATCCGCGACGAGGAGACCAACGGCCGCTCCCACAGCACCGTCCTCGCATCCCAGGGGAAGCTGGACGAGGCCATCGCCCACATGCAGCTCCATCTGGAGAACAACCCGGACGATGCGGACTCATGGTACAAGCTCGGAGAGCTGCTCTGCAAAGCCGGCAGGGCGGAAGAAGGCTACAAGGCGATGAACAGGGGCCGTCAGCTCTTCGACCTCTGAAACAGGTCGTTTATCGCATCCACCACTTCGGGAACGGTGGCCCCCCATGGGACGCGGGCCACGTCCCCTTCTATCTCATGGCCTTCCTTGACCTTGCAGCATTTCACTATGGTCTTGACGCCGGGCTCCACGTGATCCGCGGGGCAGACGTTTATGAACGGCACGTCGCGGCCGTAGAGCGAAGTGAATATCCTCTTGGACAGGTGGCATCCTATCAATGTCACGTCCCCGGGATCCTCCGGAGCGTCGTCGAGGAAGCAGTACGGCTTCTCCGCAGAGAGCTTCGAGACCCTGCAGGGGAACATCACCTTCGATGTCTCCACCTCCGGGACCTTCGAGGCCATGTCTATGACCTTGTCCGCCTGCACGATGGGATGGTCGACGAACCCGGACGCCAGTGCGCGGGACACCAGCACCCCGAGCTTGGAAGGGCTCGGAGGGACGCTGTCGATCACCATCAGCGGGACCGGGTCCAGGTCCTTTATGTAATTGATGTGTGAGAACATGCCGCGGACGATCACCGTCTTCCCGGGATGCTGCGCCTGCACCTCCGCCATGGCAGGGGTGTTCAGCACATCGGCGTCCGGGAGGTCCAGGAACACCGTGTCCTCCGGGAGCGAGACGATCCTGTAGCCGTCCAGCTCCCTGAACAGCCCGTTCCCGCCTTTCTTCCTGAGCTCCAGCACGGCGTAGTCGTCGCCGTTCTTCAGGACGAGGTCCTCGGTGCGGACGTATGACACCCATCCGTCCATGAGCTCCGCTATGGAAGCCTCGTCCAAGGGGATGTCCGTCTCGTGCATCGACACGTCCTTGCAATGCATGGAACGCCAATCCGCCAGCCACTATATGGCGTGAACGATTCCGACGGAACGGCTGGAGGTCTGGGAGCAAGCAATGCTTTTATATGACCAAACAATCGGGATTTCTGCGTCGAGGTACCACAGTGGCTATGGGGCGGACTGCAGATCCGCAGACGGGGGTTCGATCCCCTCCCTCGACTCCATCCTTCTAAATCATGCATTCTGTGGACGGGAGTCTCGATTTCGGTAGAAACTATCGGGATTCATCCAAACCTTTATAAATACTATATAAATAGCCCCTGTCGGTGAAAAGATGGCCAAAATGAACATAGAGAACGTGGTAGCCTCGACATACCTTGGTCAGGAACTGGACCTGAACAAGATTGAAGCTGCGCTGGAGGGCGCCGAGTACAACCCTCAGCAGTTCCCCGGTCTCGTCTACAGGCTCAAGGAGCCCAAGACCGCCACTCTGATCTTCAGGAGCGGAAAGGTCGTTTGCACCGGAGCCAAGTGCCGCGATGACGTCAAGGTAGCCATCAGCAAGGTCGCCAAGGACCTTGAGAAGGCCGACGTCAAGATCACCATCGAGCCCAAGATCGAAGTCCAGAACATCGTCGCTTCGTCCGACCTCGAGCAGGAGATCAACCTGAACACCGTGGCCATCACACTCGGACTGGAGAAGGTCGAATACGAGCCCGAGCAGTTCCCCGGCCTGGTCTACAGGCTGGACGACCCCAAGGTCGTCGTGCTGCTGTTCGGATCCGGCAAGATGGTCTGCACCGGCGCCAAGGTCCCCGAGGACGTCACCCGCGCCGTCGACAAGATCGCTGCCGAGCTCAGGGCCGCCAGCCTGATGGTCTGATCGGAGAGGGTCACCCCTCTCCGGGCAAACGCCTTAAACCCCCCATTTCTCTGAAGAATACGATGTCAGGAGCCCGCTTCCGCGGCTTCTTCCGCGCTCTCCGACCCCATCGCGTCGATGGTGGTCAGGACCGTCCCGATGAGCATGAACAGCAATGCCAATGCGAACGATGCGGTCAGGGCCTCGTCGAACAGGGCGAAGGATATGGCCACTCCGATGAACGGCGCCAGGGAGTAGTATGCGCTGACGCGTGCTGCGCCGAGGTCCCTCTGGGCGCGGATGTACGACGAGATGCTCAGCCCGTAGGAGACGAAGCCCAGGACCAGTATGATTCCTATAAGCTCCAGAGAAGGCAGGGGCGAGCCGATGGCCAACGCCACTATGAGCGCGCCCGTCCCGGAGCACAGGCCCTTGACGGACGTTATCTGGATGGGGTCCCTCTCGGAGATCGCCCTGGTGCAGTTGTTCTCCAGTCCCCAGCACACGCATGCGCCGAGGATCAGCAGCGCCCCGGGAGACAGGACGAACCCCTCCAGGTCGTCCACGGACAGCAGGATGCTGGACACCGTGACGAACATTATCGCGGCCCACAGCATCGGCGACACCCTCTCCTTGAAGATCACGAGGGCTATGATAGTGGTGGCGACGATCTCGAAGTTGTTCAGAAGTGACGTTGTCGCCGCGGATGTGACGGCCAGTCCGGACATCAGCAGTATCGGCGCGATTATGTCCAGGACCACCATCGCCACGGTGTACCTCAGATCCTCCCTGCGGAGAGGGTTCTCCACTGGATGATGCGTGGCGGCGCGCCTGAATGCCATGAAGAGCGTCAGCCCTATGCCCGCCCCCAGGTAGAGGAACGCGGACATCATCGTGGGGGATGCATCCTCGAGGAGCATCTTGGAGAACGGCGAGCAAACGGCATAGAAGGCGGCGGCGAGGATGGCGAACCCTGTCGCCTTCATCGTTCCTGCGCGGGCTGCCATCATATCCCCGCCATATAGGAATGCGTATGCGGGTTAAAATAGCATTTGTGAAGGTTTTTAGAAGGTTATACCGGGCATGATAAGAACACTGAATTGGTGTTACCCAGACGTCCAGCACCTCTGGGGAAGGGCGCCGATACCCTGTTTCGTCGGATATGGAGGGTAAAACTGCAACCATTATATCTGATATGAGGAACTGCACAGCATGGACAAGAAGATCCTAGCAGTCGTCGCTGTGGTCGTGATCATCATCGCGGCCGCGGCAGCCATCATGCTCAAGCCTGGTGACAGCGACAAAGATTCTGAGAAGTCCGGCTACACCGTCAGCTTCGATGCCAACGGCGGAAGCGGGACGATGGCATCCGTGACCGGGGTGACCGGGACCTATGCGATGCCAGAGTGCAAGTTCACAGCGCCTTCAGGCAGCTCCTTCGCAGGATGGTCATTCAGCGCCAAGAGCCCGATGATCTTCCCTGTGGGCGAGACCATCGAGATGAGCGAAGACACTACTCTCTACGCCAGATGGACCGACGGAGCAGACAAGGGCGTTCTGGCCCCTGTCGCATACAACGACGGCGTGCTGCCCACCGACAAGGTTGTGTCCGCGATCGACGTCATCTTCAGCAGTGGAAGCAAGACATCGGAGCTCAACATCACGAACCTCGGTTCCGCATATTTCTACGGCGAAGCGACGATGACCATCAACGTCGCCGGAGCGACTGACTGGAGCTACAAAGCCGTGACGATCGAGGACTTCAACGGCGGTGCGGAGTTTACCTTCACCTATGAAGGAGTCAAGTACACCCTGACATTCGCCATCGAGAACGGAACCGGATCCGGTTCCATGGGATCCTCGCCCACGTACACCTTCTCTTCAGAAGATAAGGCAGTGCTCTACGTGGCGATCGGCAAGGTTGCCTGAACCCATCAAACGGGGCGATGCCCCTCCTTTTCAACTGTCGGGGGCCTGACGGCCTCCGGCCCCGTTCCTTCTCATCTCCGAGTACATAGCGCCGGATATCACCAGCAGCACCCCTGCCCACTGCACGAACGACATGTCCTCTCCGAGGAACAGCATCGCCAAGACCACTGCGGTCAGAGGCTCCAGGTATCCGGATATCGCAACGGTCTGAGCCTTCAGCTTCACTATCGTGGAGAAGTACAGCAGGCATCCCAATCCTGTGTTGGCGAGCCCCAGGACCAGCAGCCTCGGCCAATCATCTCCATCGATGGACGTCGGAAGGTCGGAGATGACGATCAGATACGCCAGGACGGTCAGGAAGCTCACGATCAGCTGCATGGTGGAGTTCTCCAATCCCCCAACCCGGTCCGCCTTCTTGCTGAAGATTATCATCACCGCATGGCAGACCGCCGAGCCTGCGGCGAGCACATAGCCCATCAAATCCCCGGAGGACGAGGGCTCGGCGCACAGCATCACAGACCCTGCCAGGACCGCTGCGAACCCTATCGCCGTCGCGGCTGTAAGCCTCTCCCTGAAGACGAACGGGGACAGGGCCATGACGATCACCGGCCCGCAGTAGTACAGGACAGAGGACAGGCCCACCCCGGACAGGAGATAGGCCTCGTACAGCAGGATCCAGCTGACCCCCATGGCCGCCCCGGATATCACCAGGTACAGCCTCTGCCTGGAATCCCCGAAGGCCCTCCTGTCCTTCAGTACGAACAGGACGGCCGCGAGCATCAGGCTCCCGAGGAGCGTCCTCATGAGGACTATCTGCGCGCTGGACAGCTGTATCCCGTCGGCGACTATGCCGTTGGAGCCGAAGAGCACCAGCGACAGCACGAACACTATGTAGGTCAAGCTCCCGGAGGACATGAGTCCAATCAATAATCAGAATGTATAATAGATATTTTATACGGAAAACAAATACATTTAGCCGAAGGTCGGATGGGATGACCGACATCAGCCTGATCAAGCTGAGGGCCTTCGTGGCCGTGGCCGACAGCGGAAGCTTCTCCAAGGCCGCGGAGGCTCTCGGCGTAAGCCAGCCGAGCATCAGCAGGATGCTGTCCGACCTGGAGTCGGAATGGGGACTGCGGCTGTTCGACAGGGGGCGCGGAGGCGCCGCGATAACCCCGGAAGGGGAATCGGTGCTCCAGCATGCCAGGGACATATGCATCGGCGCATCTGCCCTGGATTCTCGTGTGGCGGAGCTCTCCAGCGGAAGCGCCGGCCATCTGAGGATAGGGACGTTCTCCAGCGTCGCAACCCATTGGCTCCCTCCGGCCATAAGGAGGTTCCAGGAGGACCATCCCAAAGTCAGCTACGAGCTCCTTACCGGAGACTACTACGAGCTGGACAAATGGGTGCTGGAAGGGAGGGTGGACATGGCGTTCACCCGCATACCGACGGCATCGGACGGGCTCGATTCCGTCTCCATCGCGGACGACGAGATGATGGCCGTCCTGCCGAAAGGCCACCCCTTGGCCGAGAACGACAGGATCTCCCCTGAGCAGATGTGCGGATTCCCGTTCATGCTGCTGGAGAAAGGCGGGAAAGCGATCATCGGCTCGATCTTCGACGATGCAGGGCTGAAGCCGGACATCAGGTTCGTGACCTGGGACGATTATGCGGTCATGTCCATGGTCGAGAGCGGGATGGGCATAGGGATTCTGCCGAGCCTGATCCTCAAGAGGATGCCCTATGACATAGAGGTCCGCCCGTTGGACCCGCCTGTGCACCGCCACATCGGCGTGATCACACGTCACGGGGCGAGGCTGTCCAAGCTGTCGGAGACATTCCTGGAGTACGTGAAGGAGAGCATCGGGACCGGATGATACAGATCCATAGATATCAGAGCCGTATCGAAGGTTCTGTTATTCCTTTCTTATCCCTAATTGTTCTCTTATATTCCCTGTGATGGGTATCGATGGATTCCGATGAGCAAGACTGTCAGACGAACCTGACCTTCTCCGGCTCATAGGACCCCCTGCACGCCGGCGCCTCGTTCGGCACTCCGAGGGCGATCAGCGCCATCGGGATCCCGTCGGTGGGGCCTATGATCTCGCGGACCGCGTCCATGCGGTCCTGTATCGGGTACACTCCGCACCAGCATGTGCCGTACCCCATGGAGTGCGCTTCCAGCAGGAGGTTCTCTATCGCCGCTCCGCAGTCCTGCTGCCAGAACTCCGATAAATCGTCTCTTCCGCATACGAGGACCGATGCATACGCCTGAGCGTTCATCCCCATGCTCGCGGACACTCCCGCCAGGCGAGTCCGGGTATCGGGATCGGTGACGACCACGAAGCTCCACGGCCTGGAGTTCCTTGCGCTGGGCGCCTTCATGGCCGATTCCAGCATGCGGACGATGTCCTCTTCCGGGACCTTCCCGTCCTTGTACTTCCTGATGCTCCTGCGCCCGTCGATGGCTTCCCTGCAGTCCATGAGGACGGAATGGAGAGCTGTATAGATGATGCTTCGCCCCGTCCCGCACATGATGACCGACAGGCTAATACATCCGGATCGATGGGCCCCCGATGACAGGGAAGAATCTGGGGGAGGTCAGGACTCCGAGGCAGATCATGCGCTTCGCCGTGCCGACGATGATCGTGATGATCAGCATATCCACCTACTCCATCGCCGACGGCGCCCTGATATCCAACATGATCGGCACCGATGCCCTGGCCGGGCTCAACATCGTGATGCCCGTTTCCGCCCTTTTCACAGCCTTCGGGTTCATGTTCTCCACGGGCGGATCCGCATATGTGGCGACGAAGCTGGGAGAAGGCAGGCGTGAGGAGGCCAGCAGGGCTTTCTCCGGGATCGCCGCGGCGGCCCTCGCAGTGGCTGTGGCGACAGCGGCGTTCATCACCTCATACTCGCCGGTGCTCGTGGACCTCATGGGAGCCGACAGCACACTCCACGGGTTCGCCAACGACTACCTGGTCGTGTTCGCCGCCTTCGCCCCTGCATTCGTCCTCCAGTACCTCATAATGCAGTTCCTCATCGTGGCCGGCAGGCCCGGCCTGTCGCTGGCCTGCTCCCTTACGGCGGGGCTCGCCAACATCGTCCTGGACATCCTGTTCATGGGGCCGCTCGGCATGGGCATGAAAGGCGCCGCGCTGGCTTCCGGGATCGGAGCGCTCATGGCCGTTCTCATCGGGGCAGCGTACTTCGTGATCGAGAAGGATTCTCCGATAAGGTTCGTACGCCCGTCCCTGAACGGCAGGATGCTTGCCAAGACCTGCTCCAACGGAGCGTCCGAGATGGTCTCCGAGCTTTCCAGCGCTGTGACCACGCTGCTGTTCAACCTCGTCATGATGAAGTACTTCGGACCGGACGGGGTCTCGGCCATAACGATACTGATGTACGTCGAGTTCATAGCCCTGGCCGTCATCCTCGGGTACTCCGTGGGCGTGGCCCCTCTGATGTCCTACAGCCAAGGAGCGGAGGACAGGAAGCAGATGAAGGTGCTGTTCTCCACCAGCCTGAAGCTGGTCGTAGTGCAGTCGGCGGTCACGTTCGTGCTCATGGAGTTCCTGGCCGGCGCCATCGTCGGCGCCTTCGCAGGCGATTCCGGACATGTTAGGGAGATCGCCGAATACGGTGCGAGGATCTTCGCCTTCGCGTTCCTGATGATGGGGTTCAACGCCTATGCGTCGTCCCTGTTCACATCGCTGTCCAACGGCCTGCTCTCTGCGCTGATATCCTTCATCAGGGGGATCATCCTGCTGGCGCCCCTGATCGTGCTCATGCCGATCCTCCTTGGCCAGGACGGGGTCTGGTTCGCCGTCCCGCTGACAGAGGCGGTCACCTTCGCGGTCGCGGCGTTCCTCACGGTGAAGAAGGGGCCGGAGTACGGATACATGGAAAGACACCGTGAAACGGCCACCGGCTCGTGAGCCCGTAGTTCTTGGGACTTCTTGCAGAATTCTACAATTTGTCCTTGGGACTTTATGCAATTTATTACATTTTTTCCTTGGGACTTTTTGTTTAATTTTACAATTTGTCCTTGGGACTTTTTGTAGACAGATACAAATAGTCCCGAAATCATGTTCTGACCGTGATCGAGCGGAAGATCTACAAGTCCCTCCTCGAGTGGAAGAACCGGAAGCACAAATGCCTCGTCGTGACCGGCCAGAGGCAGGTCGGCAAGACATTCATCATCGACAGCTTCGCCAAAGCGGAGTACGACCATTACATCCACATCAACTTCGAGGACTCGCCCGAGCACAAGGACATCTTCAACGGCGACAACACTGCAGAGGAGCTGATCAAGAAGCTCGTCATCAACTTCGGCGAGGATTCGATCGTCGAAGGCTCCACCCTCCTGTTCCTGGACGAGATACAGGAATGCGAGCGTGCGTACAGCGCCCTGAAGCAGCTCACCATCTACGGGAAGATAGACGTCATCGCTTCGGGATCGCTCCTGGGCGTCAGTATCCCCCAGGACCGGGAAGGCGCGGAGCCCCTGATACCGATAGGATACCAGGAAACGCTGATCATGCATCCGGTGGACTTCGAAGAGTTCCTCTGGGCCATGGGGATGCCGAAGGCTGCGGTGGAGGAGCTGCGTTCCTGCGTCCGCGAGAAGAAAGAGATCGAGAGCGTCCTGTACGAGAGGGCCTCGATGCTCTTCAAAGAGTACATGATAGTCGGAGGGATGCCGGAAGCTGTGGAGGCTTACGTCTCCACCAACGACTTCCGTCCCGCGGGCAAGGCTCTGAACGAGGTCGCTCTCGCATGCATACGCGACATCAACCGCTACAACGAAGGGGACAACCGGCTGAAGACCGCTGACTGCTTCGAGAGCATTCCCGATCAGCTGGCGGAGTCGAACAAGAAGTTCATGTACTCGCGCATCAAGAGCGACAAGCCCCGCAGATCGTCCGAGATCTACATGGAGAACCTGCTATGGATCAAGGCCGCCGGATACGGAGTGTTCTGCTACGGCGTGGACCAGCCTGCGCTCCCGCTAAGGAGATACGTCAGGCGCGATTCGTTCAAGGTGTACATGTCCGACACGGGGATGCTGCTGGGCATGTACGGAGACAAGGCCAAGAAAGCAATCTACAACGGAGACAACTCGTACCGCATGGGCGCGGTGGCAGAGAACGTCGTCGCATCCGAGATGGCGAAAGCAGGCCTGGAGCCAAGATACTATAGCAAGAACAAGGGCGCGGGACGCATGGAGCTCGACTTCGTCCTGGAGTTCTGGGACGGCGTGGCGGTCATCGAGGTGAAGTCCGGAAAGGACAGGACGGCTCCGTCTCTGCAGAAGGTCGGCAGCTTGTTCGATATCGCCAGAAGGATCATGCTCGAGCCCGGCAACATCCGCGTGGACGAGGACGGCGTGGAGCATTATCCCCTGTTCGCATGCGCATTCATAAAGGACATGGACCCGGTCCCGGAAGACGGGCCTAGGTTCAGCTGAACCATGCAACAGGCTCAGCTGTCGACCTCATCGCTCCAGCAGCCTTCCGCCATCGTTCCATTCCCCGAACATGACGCCATCGCGGGAGCAGTCGATGAGCTTCCTCATCCTCCTCTCGAATGCTTCCCGGTCCCTCATGTCCCTCTGGACTGTGTCTATGCGGACCCTCTGGTAGAGCCCGGGGAACGACGAGAACCTCTCCCACGCCACCGGGTCCCCGGAGAACATGAGCATGACCTCGTCGCATATGACGAACCCCTGCTCCGACATGTCCGGCAGCACGGCCCTTCCCGCATCGGTCATAAGCCCGAGCCTCTCCAGCCTGCGGCAGCGCTCCTTGTTGAGCTCGGACCATCTGCTCCGCTTCGCGCGGGGCGTGAACCTCTGCAATGTCACTCCATCCACCGACTTCGTGGTGGTGTCGATCCATCCGAAGCACAGGGCCTCCTCCACGGCATCGAGGTACCACAGGCAGCCTTCGGCCGGGGCCCCTCTCTTGAGGGCGATCCAGCACTCGCGCTCGGTGGAGTGGTTCTCCTCCAGCCATCTCCTGAAGTCCTGGCGGAGGGTTATCTGGAGCACGTTCTTTGGTTCCATGTCGATCGATGTCCTGCTTCGGCGATAGCGATTGCCCGCGACATTATCATCCTATCCCTTCCCGTGCAGTCTCGGTGAAACAGGTCCGACAGAGTATTGTACTTCCAAAGAAGTACATGTTGTATGGAGCAGATCAGGCTGTACCACGGTTCCATCGGACCTGTGGAGAAGCCCGTGTTCGGATACGGGAACGTCCGCAACGACTACGGAGAAGGGTTCTACTGCACGGAAGACCATGAGCTGGCCGGCGAATGGGCCTGCTCCGATGGCAGCGACGGCACCATCAACTCGTATCTTCTGGACGCTTCCGGCCTAGACATCCTCCGTCTGGACTCAGAGGGGTTCACAACGCTCCATTGGCTGGAGATCCTTATCGAGAACAGAGGCATCCGCCCCGGAACGCCAGTGATGGATGCGGGGATCGAATGGCTCAAAAGGAACTTCAGCATGGATATTTCCGGATACGACATCATCATAGGTCACAGAGCCGACGACTCGTACTATTCCTTCACAAGGGCGTTCCTGGCCAATGAGATATCCCTCGAGCTCCTGTCACGCGCGATGGCACTCGGCGGCCTGGGGGAGCAAGTGGTCCTGAAGAGCGAAAGGGCATTCGATTCCATCGAATTCGAGGGGTGCGAGACCGCAGATGCGAAGATATACCATCAAAAGTTCGAAGACAGGGACCTGAATGCGAGATCCGGCTTCGCAATGATGCGCGCCGAGCATCCACTGGACGGCCTGTTCATACGCGACCTTGTCCGGGAGGAGGTGAAAGCCGATGACCCGCGCCTACGGCGAGCTGTACCTGGACGATGCCATGCTCGGCCTCGGAGAAGCGATCGAGCATGCCGTCTTCGCATGCGGGATGGACGCGGACCGCTTCATGCAGCTGTTCGTCTCCAGCGGATTCGCCGAGCTCTTCGGCAACGGGAATCCCCGCATAATCGGCGGGATGGGCGGGACCGAGCTGGCCGCCAGGACCCTGGAAAAGATGGGCTTCGATGCAGATGCGCCTCCCCTCGGCTATGCGCCGCCGACGCCGTACCGCTGGTGCGGATGGATCCTCGCACTGTATCAATGGGCATCCTGCAGGAGCTTCAGGGACATCATGTCGAGGATCTCCGTTGAAGATCTCCTCAAGATGTACCCGGCCCTGCACGAAGCGTCGGAATGGAAGGCGGTCGAGACCATCGACCGTGTCGTGCGCTCAAAGGACGTGAGGACGAACCTCCAGTCCAGGCGCATCGCGTCGGGGATGACGCAGAAGAGGCTCTCCGAGGAGTCCGGGATCAACCTGCGCACGCTCCAGCAGTACGAGACCGGAGCCAAGAGCGTCAACAGGGCCTCCGGAGAAGCGCTGAGAGCGCTGTCGCGCGCCCTTCGCTGCAGGATGGAGGATCTCCTCGAGCCTGCACCGGTCGAGCCTTTCTGACATCTTCAGATAGCGTTATCTCATGGATGAACCATCCAACCCAATAGGAGATGGCGCAACATGAGCGGAGAGAAAGATCATAGCATGACGACGGACGATGTCCCCGACGAGCTCCGGCTGAAATCTATCCTCATCCTCGGAGGGGATGTGAAGGTCCCTGCAGGGTTCTCCCATCCGGATGCCGAGCCCAAAAGGGACGGCACAGGGTCTTTCATCCTTTCCTTCGGAAGGTCCCGCATCTCCAAGAAGTACTCCGAGACCGAAGGGGAGTTCGAGCTCGCCCCCGACGGCGCTGGATTCTCGCTATCGAAGGACGGCGCCTTGCTGGCCGAGGACATCGGGCTTGTCAGGAGGCACTGCCATTCCCCGTTCCAGGCCAACGTCAAGCTGGACCCTGCCGTGCCCGACGCCGATATGATGGACGGCCTGCAGAGGATCATGGACACAGGAACCGTCCGCGGGATATCCGCGGGCACGGCGAAGGATGCGGATCTGGAGCACTGCATCGCATCGGTGCGCATGATCCGCGAGGCCTGGCCGGATGTCCCCATAGGCCTCAGGTACAGGCCCTGTCCGAAAGACGACCTTGTGAAGCTCAAGGATGCCGGCGTGGACGAGCTGAAGCTGAACATCGGCTCGACGGTGCCCCGCATATTCGAATTCCTCAACGAGGGCCAGGACATGGACGGGATCGTCCGCTGCCTCGAGGATGCCGTCGATGTGTTCGGGAAAGGGCGCGTGGCCACCAGCCTCTATGCCGGCCTGGGGGAGACCGATGAGGAGATCGAGGGGTGCATGAGGAGCATGGCCTCTCGCGGAGTGGTCTCGGACCTCAAGCACAAGAAGATACCGTCGAAGGATGCCGAGAGGGCAAGATCGGAGCTGGGAGACGTCCCGCCTATGGATGCCGATAGGCTCATGCGCCTCGGGATGATGCTGAAGACCATAGAATCCGAGCAGGGGCTCGATTCCGGCACGTTCAAGACGCTCTGCATCGCATGCAGATGCTGCAACCTCGTGCCGTTCCTGGACTTCTGAGCAAAAATCTACAAAGAGAAGCATCTCGTATCCATCTAGCAAAGGAAATGAGAGGATGATAGAGCCGAAGATGTTCGAATACATCAAGAGGACGCTGACTGCGGATGTTGTAAAGCACGCCATGGAATCCAAAGGCTGGTCAGAAGACGAAGCTATCTGCAATTTCATGTGCTCCGAGGTCTACCGTTGCCTCAGCATCGAGAAGACGAAAGTGTGGCATTACAGCGTGACAGCCCTTTCCGGACTGTACGATGACGAGCTGGACGGGCACCTTGTCTGGCCGGAGGCACCATGAACGATTGGAGCACCATGAAGTTCAAGATCTACTGCATCGAGGAATTCCGTCAGAAGCACGGGATGTCTGCACCGGACACAGTGGAGCTCTTCAACAAATACGGCGTTTTCAAGTTCCTGGAGCTTCCAGCGATGCAGTGGCAGTCGCTGGAGAACTCCGTACTGGACATCGAAGAGTTCATCGCCGCCCGTTCCTGAGCAGACCGATCTCACATCCTCTTGCATCCGCGGAGGATCCATTCCCCGATGGACTTGAACCCGTACTTCAGGGTGGCCTTGATGTGCCTGTCGCTGCTGGAGGCTGTGACCTTCCCGCTCATGATGTACTCGACGACCTCCTGCCAGGTCCTGAGATCGTCCGGGACCTCCACGTACCCCTCGCCGATGTGACGCGGGGTGTGCGCGTCGCTGCCGGCGCTGATGGGCTTCCCGATGCGGGCGGCCAGCCTCTGCGACCTCCTGTTGCCGCTGGGAGTGGAGCGCCCGTTCCTCGCCTCTATCCCGTCGAACGGGTAGGCCAGGGTGTTCTTCTCCCCCAGTCCGGACCACCAGCGGTAGGGATGCGCCGCGAAGGCGTACCCTCCGGCCTCGTGGATGAGGTCTATGGTCTCCTGGATGGACTTGTCGCGGGGGATGAGCCTGTCGATCCCCAGCGCGACTATGTGGCCCTCCGCGGAGGAGACCTCCTCCGCGGGGATTATGATCACACGCCCGTTGTCCTTGAGCTGCCCGTACGCCTCGAAGCTGTTGTGGTCGGTGACGGCTATGCAGCCTATCCCGAACCTCTCGGCGTACTCGACCAGCTCCTCCATCGTGGTCCTGCCGTCGTTGGAGTAGCACGTGTGGACGTGCAGATCGGCCTTCATAATACGTTCGCACCGTCCTGGATGTCCCCGTCGATGGTAGCGTAGCATCCCTTGCCGTCGCCGAGGATCATGACGTCGTCCCCGTCGATGACGGCGATGACGACGGAAGGCGCGCCTGCGGGCATGTCGACGCCCATGGCCTTCCCGTCCTTCACGTGGACGGTCTTCATGACGATCTGCTCCACGTGCTTGGTCTCGATGCGGCTGCTGGTCCCCTCGACGCCGCAGTCCAGCCTTGTGCCGTTCGGGACATCGCAGGACGGCGCCAGGAGATGGACGGTGTCCCCTCCCATGCACTCGTCGTCGGCGGCGGTGAGCATGCCCATGGACTGGACCCCGCGGAACTTGGCGGGCTTCAGGTTGGAGATGACGATGAGCCTCCTGCCCATCATCTCGTCGGCGGAGTAGCGCCACTTGAGGTTGGTGACCAGCTGCCTGGGCTCTCCCTCGCCGCAGTCCACCTTGAGGACGAACAGCTTCTCGGCGTCGGGATGGTCCTCCACGGACACGACGGTCCCCACGCGGAGGTCCATGCGCCTGAACATGGCGAACGGCCCAGTGGGGGCCTCGGCTGGCTTGGACTCCTTCTTCTCCTGCTTCTGCTCCTTCTTCTCCTCGGCTCCCTCGGCGGGCTTCAGCTCCACCTTCCTGTACACAGGCACGGGCTCCCTGAGCTCCTGGCCCGCGGGAACGGGGACGGTGGCCGCATCGAGCCCGGCGGACTCCAGGCTGCTGTCGTATCCCAGGAATCCCCAGACCTTCTCCGAGGACTTGGGCATGAACGGCCAGGCCATGACCGCCAGGGCCTTCACGATCCTGAGGTTGTTGTTGAGGGCCTTCCCGCAGCGGACCTTGTCCTCCTTGATGAGGGCCCAGGGCTTCACGGAGTCGATGTACCTGTTCCCGAAGCGGGCCAGGTCCATGACCGCTTTGATCCCCTTCTTGAAATCGCACTTGGAGAGGCATTCCCTGTACTCGGCCAGGGCCTTCTCGATCTCCGCGGTGACCTCGTCGAACTCCGGCCCGTCGTCCTGCTCGGGCACGGTACCATAATTCTTCTTGGTGAAGCTGATGCACCTGTGGTAGTAGTTGCCCAGCGCGGCCACGAGCTCGTTGTTGACCTTGGCCTGGAAGTCCTCCCAGGAGAAGTCGGAATCGTGGGTGTCGGGCATGTTCACCGACAGGTAGTACCTGATCTGGTCGGCGTCGTACTCGGCGAGGACGCTGGGCACGTCGATGGCGCCTCCGCGGCTCTTGGAGAGCTTCCCGCCCCCGATCATGAGGTACTCGTTCGCGGGGATGTCGTAGGGGAGGTCGTATCCTCCCAGGCCCATGAGGATGGCGGGCCAGATGATCGAATGGAACGGGATGTTGTCCTTCCCGATGAAGTAGTAGTGCTTGACCTCGGGGTCCAGCCAGTAGTCCTTCCAGAGGTCGGGCTTCCCGACCATCCTGGAGTACTCCACGGACGCGCTCAGATAGCCGATGACGGCCTCGAACCAGACGTAGATGACCTTGTCGTCCCATCCCTCCTTGGGTATGGGCACTCCCCAGGCCATGTCCCTGGTGATGGCCCTGTCGTAGAGGCCCTCCTCCAGCCAGTTCTTGGTGAAGGCCTTGACGTTGGCCCTCCAGTAGTCCTTGGAGGACACGTACTCGAGGAGCTGGTCCCTGAAGGCGCTGAGCTTGAGGAAGAAGTGCTCGGTGGGCCTGATCTCCGGGACGCCGCCGCACAGGGTGCAGTAGGGCTTGAGGAGGTCCCCGGGCTCGAAGGTCGTTCCGCATGCGTCGCACTGGTCGCTGCGGGTCTTCTCCGCCCCGCACTTGGGGCAGACGCCCTCCACGTACCTGTCCGGGAGGAACCTGGCGCACTTGGGGCAATAGTACTGGTCTGTCTCCTTCGTGTAGATGTAGCCCTTGGCCAGGAGGTCGTTGAAGATCTTCTGGACCACCTCGAAGTGGGTGGGGCAGTGAGTCTTGTTGAAGAGGCTGTACTCGATGGAGAGGTCCTCGATGGCCTTCTTGTTGATCTCGTGATACTTCTCCGCATACGCCTCCGGCGTCATCCCGCACTTCTCCGCGGACACGGTGATGGGAGTGCCGTGCTGGTCGGAGCCTCCGACCATGAGCACCTCGTTTCCGATGAGGCGGTTGTACCTGCTGAATATGTCAGGGGGGAGGAGCGAGCCGGCCACATGGCCCAGGTGGATCGTCCCGTTGGCGTAGGGCCAAGCGATGTTTATGCAGACTTTTGCCATTTGTACCGTCCCGCCCATCGCGCGCGTGTTATTAATAGAATCGTTCGGGGAGGCGGTCCTTCCGCAACCGCCCGAGGGATCGACAGCAGCCCATATAAAGGACGGCGGACTGGGACGCACCATACACAGAGGCAGGCCCATGATATTCTACTTCTCAGCCACAGGGAACTCCGAGCACGTGGCGCGCCGCGTGGCGGAGACCACCGGCGATGCCGTCGTCCCGATAGCGGACCGCCCGACGGGGCCCTTCGACGGATCTGGCGCTGTGGGCATCGTCACCCCCACGTACTCCTGGGGCCTCCCGTCCATCGTCCGCGATTTCCTTGCGGAGCTGAGGTTCGACCGGCAGCCCGAGTACCTGTGGTTCGCGGCCACCTACGGCACCACGCCGGGGAGGACAGACAAGCAGGCGGAGGAGATCCTGGCCGGGAACGGACTATCGGTCTCCGCCAGGGCCTGCATCAGGATGCCGGACACCTGGACGCCCATCTTCGACCTGAGCGACAAGGAGAAGGTGGCTCGCATCAACGAGAAGGCGGATGAGGAGATCAACGGGCTGGTGTCGATCGTCCGCGACCGCCGCTGCGGGGACTTCGTGAAGCGCAGGACCCCCGCGTTCCTGACGAGGTCCGTCTACAAGGGCTACGAGTCCATGAGGCTGACCGAGAACTTCCGTGTCGGGGACTCCTGCATAGGGTGCGGCCTCTGCGCCAAGCGCTGCCCTGCATCCGTGATAGAGATCCGCGACAAGAGGCCCGTCTGGACCGAGGAAAGGTGCATCATGTGCCTCTCGTGCCTGCACCGCTGCCCCAAGTTCGCCATCCAGTACGGGAAGAAGACGGAGAAGCACGGGCAGTACGTGCATCCATGACGCTCTCATCCCGCCGCCTTGGAAGGATCCACGGGGCACTTGTACTTCAGAACGGTCAGCGCATGGGCCGCCATCATGAGCCCTCCGGTTACCTCTCCGACGGCAAGAGCCAGCCAGAGCGAGTCCAGCGTCCCGGCGAGGGCGGTTGCGGAAGCGAACAGAGCCACCAGGAGGAGGTTCCTCCCCAGGCTGTTGAACATCGCGCCCTTGGCGCTGTCGAGGGCCTGCATCAACGAGGACCCCGTGTATACCATGGACATGACCGGCAGGAACACCGCCATCACGCGGAGCAGGTCTGTCATCTCGCCCGTGAGATGGCCCATGTCGTCGGCATGGGTGAAGACCGTCGCGATCGGCCCAGCGGCCGCGATCAGGATGACCGCGAGGCAGGCCATGGTCAGTATGGACACCTTCAAAGAGAAGCGGAACGCGTCCCGGACCATGTCGTTGCGGCCCATGGCGTACTCGCTGGAGCATGCCGCCACCATCGCGCCTCCCACGGCCTGGGCGGGGACCATCAGGACGTAGGCGACCCTCCACGATGTGGCGTAGATGGACAATGCTTCTGTTCCGCCGCACGTGGTGACGAAGGTGTACAGCACCAGGTTGAAGAAGTTCATCACGGACAGCTCGATGGCCTCGGGCGTGCCCACGGACAGGATCATCCTCTGCAGCCTGCGGTCGGGCCTGAAGTCCTTCTTCTCCAAGCGGACGAACATGCCCTTCCCCGTGATGTACCAGTGCAGGCCTATGGCGCATGAGACAGCGAACGCGATGCAGGTGGCCCATGCGGCTCCGGCGACGCCCATGTCCAGGCCGTAGATGAGCACCGGGTCCAGGATGATGTTCGTCACGGCTCCGGCCACCTGGATCGCCATGGAGCGCTTGGCGTTCCCCTCTCCGCGGAGCATCCCGGACAGGACCCCGCTCAGGATTATCAGGAACGAGCACAGGTAGATCGGATGGGCGTATGCTAGGCAGTCGTCCTCCACATCGCCTGCTCCGATGACCTCTGCGAGAGGCCCCGCTGTCGGCATCAGGATTATGGTGGCGGCGACGGACACGACGGCAGTTATCATCAGGGCCTGCGCCGCCGAGCCCACGGCATCGTCCTTCTTCCCGAACCCTATGCTCTTGGCGATGGCGGCGGAAGCCCCGACCCCGAGGCCGTTCCCGATGCCTATGAGGACGCAGTACACGGGGTATATCGCCCCGATAGCCGCCAACGGCCCCGCTCCGAGGCCGCTGACCCAGAGGCTGTCCACGATGTTGTTGGCCTGCTGGACCAGGAGGGCCACGGCTATGGGCCCGGCGAGGGCCAGGACCGCCTTCCTCTGGTTCCCCCTGAGCAATCTGGTCCCTGTCGTCCCCTCGTCCATGGCGCGTCCGGCCTCCTTGGCGCAGAGCGTATCCCGTCCGCACTCTTTAAATCAAAGTATCGGATGCGAACCGACCATGCGGATCGCGGCAGTGCTGAACGACAGATGCCAGAACAAGAAGTGCAACCAGGAGTGCGCCAAGTTCTGTCCCCTCAACAGGACAGGCGTGGAGTGCGTCACATTCGGAGAGAGGGGCAAGCCCATAATCTCGGAGACGCTCTGCCAGGGGTGCGGCATCTGCGTCAACAAATGCCAGTTCGAGGCCGTGAAGATCATCGGCCTGGCCGACGAGCTGAAGGAGGAGATGATCCACCAGTACGGCGAGAACTCCTTCCGCCTGTACAGGCTGCCCGTCCCCAAGAAAGGGCTGGTCACAGGCATCCTCGGTCCGAACGGTATCGGTAAGACCACCGCGATCAAGATCCTGTCCGGCACAGAGGTCCCCAACCTGGGGCACTACGACGAGCCCCCTTCCAAGGAGGAGGTCCTCAAGCACTTCGCCGGGACCGAGCTCCACGACTACCTGGAGAACGTCTACGCCGGGAAGGTCAGGACAGCCATCAAGCCGCAGTACGTCGACAAGCTCCCTCTGAGCGTCAAGGGGGTCGTGAGGGACCTCCTGTCCAAGGTCCAGGACCGCATGACCGTGGACGAGGCCGCGGAGCTCTTCGACCTCCAGGAGGTCCTGGACAGGGAGCTGTCCAAGCTGTCCGGAGGAGAGCTGCAGCGCCTCGCCATGGCCGCGACCATGATGAAGGATGCCGACGTCTACTTCTTCGACGAGCCCACGTCCTACCTGGACATCTACCAGAGGGTCAAGATGGCCCGCCTCATCAAGCAGCTCAGCGAGGAGAAGCAGGTCATGGTCATCGAGCACGACCTGGCCATCCTCGATTTCCTTGCGGACAACGTCAACGTCGTCTACGGTACCGAGGGGGCATACGGAGTGTTCACCCTGGCCAGGCAGGTCAGGACCGCCATCAACGTCTACCTGGACGGGTACCTGCCCGAGGAGAACATAAGGTTCAGGGACAGGCCCATCGAGTTCGAGGCGTCCCCTCCCAGGGGCGACTGGCAGACCGCCGACCTGATCTCGTTCTCCAGCCTCACCAAGGACTTCGGTGAGTTCAAGCTGGACATCTCCGGAGGAGCGGTGAAGATCGGGGAGTCCGTCGGTATCGTCGGGCCCAACGCCACCGGTAAGACCACCTTCGTGAAGATCCTCGCAGGGGTCATCGAGGCCGACTCCGGGGAGATGGACGGCAAGGTCAAGGTGTCCTACAAGCCCCAGTACATCACGGGGGACTACGACGGCACCGTGCAGGACCTGCTCTACGCCAAGGCCTACGAGACCGTCACCTCCGGGTTCTTCAACGGAGAGGTCATCGAGCCCCTCGGGATCAAGTACCTGATGGACAAGAAGGTCGGGAACCTGTCCGGAGGAGAGCTGCAGCGCGTAGCCATAACCCTGTGCCTCGCCACCGAGGCCGACATCTACCTGTTCGACGAGCCCTCGGCGTACCTGGACTCCAACCAGAGGATGAACGCGGCCAAGACCATCAGGCGCATGATGGAGAAGACCGGCCGCAGCGCCATGATCGTCGACCACGACATCTACTTCCTCGACATGGTCTCCGACTCCATGATGGTCTTCGGAGGCGACCCCGGCCACCACGGTGTGGGAGATGGGCCCTTCGACATGAGGGACGGGATGAACAGGTTCCTCTCCGCAGTGGACATCACCTTCCGCAGGGATGCCGACACCCACAGGCCCAGGATCAACAAGACCGGGTCCAGGCTGGACCGCGAGCAGAAGTCCAAGGGCGAATACTATTACGCATGAGCGGGGCGCAGGGGACCTCCCTGCCCCTGCCCGTCTTTTCCTTATCGCATGAGATGGAACGCGATCCGCGAGGTCCGGACCGCCACATTTATCATGTTCCGTATGCGGTCCTTCATGCATGAAATACACCATCACGGGCGACAACCTGCAGATGCTCAACGTGGAGATCGAGCAGGGGGAGATCCTGAACTCCGTGGCCGGTGCCATGTCTTACATGACAGGCAACGTCACGATGGAAGCGAAAGCCAAGCAGGGCGTCTGGGGGAGCATCAAGAGGTCCCTGACCGGAGCGTCCCTGTTCCTCGTCCAGTACAGGTCCGAGGGCCGCGGAGTGGTCGGCCTCGCCCACCCGGCGCCCGGGAAGATCATGGACATCGACACGTCGAAAGGGTCCTGGTTCCTCCAGAAGACCGGCTACCTGGCATCCGACGACGATGTGGAGCTGGAGCTCGCGATGCAGAAGAAGCTCTCCTCCGCCCTGTTCGGCGGAGAGGGGCTGATCCTCCAGAAGGTCTCCGGCACCGGGATCGTGTTCATCTGCGGATGCGGGGACTTCGTGGTCAAGGACCTGGCGCCCGGAGAGGTGCTCAAGGTCTCCACGTCCCACGCAGTGGCCTGGCAGGACACCGTGAGCTACGACATAACCTCGGTAGGCGGCCTGAAGAACGCGCTGTTCAGCGGCGAAGGGCTGTTCGTCACCACCCTCACCGGTCCCGGAAGGGTGGTGCTGCAGTCCATGACCCTGGGAGACCTGGCCATGTCGCTGTACCCGTACATGCCGCAGAGCTCGAGCTGAGAGGCGATATCAATGGAAGACAAGGGGATGTACACAGAGAGGAAGGGCACCGGGAAGTCCGCCGTCGGCCTGCTCGTGATAGCTGTGCTGGTGGTCGCGATCATCGCGGCTCTGGCTTGGGCCTTCACGCAGCCCGGCTTCCTCGAGAGCGTTGTGAACGTCATAGCGATCGCGGTGGTCGTGCTGGTGCTCGTATGCATCATAGCGTATGTGGCGTATGCCTTCCTCGCGGTCGCATACTATGCGGCGAAGGGCGAAGTGGTCCAGAAAGGAGTGGACCACAGCATCGACGACATCCGCGGAGTCGAAGGCAGGACCCTCGATGACGACGGCAACGACCTTGACCGCAAGGACAGGGAGTGAAACCAAGGGGGCTCGCCCCCCGCCCACATTGTTCTGACCGTTAGGGATTCCGAAACCTTCAATAACCTAATCAAGAATGCCCCGCCATGGGAAAGGCAGACACCCATGTCCACACAGTGTACTCGGGATTCAACAAGCTCAGCGTGATGAAGTTCCCGGAGTCCGTAGCCCAGCCCGCTACGCAGGTAGATAAGGCCAGGGCTAACGGCATGGACGTGCTCTGCATAACCGACCATGACGAGACCGCCGGCGCGTTCATCGCCGAGAAGTACGCCAAGCAGTTCGACGACATAGAAGTGATCGTCGGAGAGGAGGTCACCACCAAGGACGGCGAGATCATCGGGCTTTTCCTCAACGAGAGGGTCCCCGACATGCTGTCCGTGGAGGAGACAGTGGACATCATACGCGAGCAGGGAGGGCTGACCATCGCCCCGCATCCGTTCAGCTTCCACGTCCCCGGGCTCCAGGAGAAGATCCTGGACCTCGACCTGGACGGGTTCGAGACCATCAACGGAGGGCATCCGGACGCCTACAGCAACATGTTCGCCAAGCTCGTCATGGACCGCTACCCCGGAAGGTGGGCCGACATCTCCGGGAGCGATGCGCACTCCGTCTACACCGCAGGATACAACTGGACCGAGTTCCCCGGCACCACTGCCGACGACTTCAGGAAGGCCGTGCTGTCCAAGACCACCAAGGCCTGCGGAGAGCCCGCCCCCGTGTTCGGACAGGTCCAGTGGAGCGTGGACGTCGTGCTGGGAGGGCAGAAGCTCCTCTACAGATCGCTTCTCGGGAAGCTCAAGAACGACCCCGACAACCATCTCATCGAGAAGATCAACAGCGTCAACGACCTGAAGAAGGCCACAGGGATCTTCGCAGGCATGCTGTATGTCATCCCCCCTCTGTCCTTCATCGCGACGGTCGTCAGCGTGTCGTTCCTGAAGAAAGGCGCTGCGAAGATGGCCGCCGGCATCCCCGACCGCCTGGCCGGGATCGACAGGATCATATCCGAGGTGGACGCCCGCGGAGGCCCCGGAAATGGAGCCAAGAGCCTATAAGGTCGCCACGTCCGTGCCGAGGGAGTGGCTCGAGGAGATGATGGACCGCATCACCGAGCGCATAGAGCCGCTCTATCCCGGATACGACCGCGTGTTCTCGTACTGGCCGATCACGGGCACATGGAGGCCCCTGGAAGGATCGGACCCGTTCATAGGCACGCCCGGAAGGATCGAGGCTGCCGAGGAGTTCAGGCTGGAGTTCGCCGTGGCCGAGAAGGACCTGGCCGCGGCGGTTAGGGCCATCAGGGACGTCCACCCTTACGAAGAGCCGGCGATAGACGTGATCCCGATGGTCCCCTGGAAAGACGTCATTGCTTCGGACGGTAGTTGAAGACGTTGTCGAAGGTCTTCTGCATCCTGTGGATCTTGATGCTCTGCATCCTGTAGGCCTTCTCCTCCTCGTCCAGGAGCCCCAGCTCCACGAACGCGGAGAGGATCTCGTCGGCGGAGTCGTACTGGGACTCCACGCCGATGGCGATGTCCACCAGCCTGTTGCGGCAGGACACCAGCTTGGGGAGGGAGCCGCCGTTGTCGGCTATGAACCTGTCCTTCACAGAGGGGTACAGGTCCAGGTTCTCGCAGCATGCCTCCTTGGCCTCGTCGAAGCGCTCGGCCCCGAAGAGGCCCTCGATGTACGCCTCGTTCACGAGGAACCTGCTGTAGTCGTCCAGATCCGTCTGCCTGGCGAAGCCCCCGACTGACACGGAGAGCTTGTAGTTGTGGTCCTCGGTGCACCTGCGCATGAGCTCGGTGACGAAGGCCTGGACCGACGACGTGTCGATGCCCTGGAGATACCTGCGGACCTTGACCTTGTCGGGATCGTTCAGGGCCTGGAACCAATCGGAGACGCCTGCGTCGACGACCTCCTTGGGAACTTCAATCTGAGCCATCGTGCCGTAATCCACGGCATGGATAATATCAGTATTGGATGCTCAGCGGCCCTCGTCGATCTCGATCAGCTCTCCGCAGCAATGGGGCTTGCCGTAGCAGAGCATCCTGGAGTTCCAGTCCATGAGGGACACGAACTCGGCCCCCCTCTCGAAGCAGTTCCTCTCGCAGTGGGCGCAGTCGAAGTCCCTGCAGGGCACGGCCGTGATGGACATCTCCACGTTGTCGCCGAACTTCGCTCTTACGGCCTCGTTGACCTCGCGGAGCTCCATGTCCTCCTGCTCGATGGTCATGGACCTGGGCAGGACGATCTTCATGTCGATGTAGATCTTGGGGCCGTACTTGATCAGGCGGAGGTTGAACACGTCGATCCAGTCGTCGTGCCTGTACTCGCAGATGAGTGCGGACACGTCGCTGAGAAGGGATTCGTCCGCGTGGTCCATGGTGTCCTCGGCGGACTTCTTGAGCACGCCTATCCCGGTGACCATGATTATGATGCCGAACACCACGGCGATGCTGGAGTCCAGCCACCTCATGTCGTGTCCCATGGACTGCGCCACGTAGACGACGGCCAGCCCGATCAGGATCCCGATGGAGGAGTACGTGTCCGAGCACAGGTGCTTCCCGCTGGCTTCCAGCGCGGGAGAGCGGTTCTTGCGGCCCTTCCTTATGGCCATCCTGCCGACCACGTAGTTGGCGACGGCCGCCAGCGCCACCAGGACCAGACCGATGTCCAGCTGCTGGATCTCGCCGGGGTTCAGGAACGAGCTGATGGATTCCAGGATGATCAGGCCGCCGGCGATGATGATCATCGTCCCCTCGATGGCGGACGATATGATCTCGATCTTCCCGTGCCCGAATGGGTGGGAGCGGTCCGGGGGCTGCGCGGAAAGATAGAGCGCATACATCCCGATGCATGCGGCGACGACGTTGACGATGGACTCGGTGGCATCCGTCAGGATGGCGACCGATCCCGTGAGCCCGTAGGCCACGAACTTTATCGCCATCAGGGAGAAGCCCAGTACGACGATGACCTTCTGGAACTCGAAGTTGTCGTCTGCCGTTTTCGACATGTTCCGCATGAACCTTGTAGATGTTTATATGGCTTATCGGACGGACCTGCCCGGTTCGTCCCCCGACCCCCTCATGACGGACATGCAGGCCCCGACGAGGCACATGATGACGCACAGGACGAACGACCACCTCATGACCTCCAGGAAGGAGTCGTAGGTCTCGGGGGACAGGTTGTCCATGCTCCCCATGATCACCGATATGAACAGCATGGCGACCCCCATGCTGACCATCATCCCGGTCTGCCTCATGACAGCGACCATCGCGGATGCCTCGCCGGTCTCGGTGCGGTCCACCGAGCCCATGATTATGGACGTGTTCGGCGCGGCGAACATGGAGAACCCGAGCCCGACGACGACCATCGTCGCTGTTATGAGCGTGAAGTCCGCGGTCTTCCCGTAGAACAGGATCATGGCTATCCCGCATGCGGAGATCAGCATCCCCAGCGTGGGGAGCAGCCTCTTCTCGGCTATCCTGTCGGACATCCTGCCGAAGTACGGCGTGCCCACGGCCTGGATCCCGGGCTGGATGAGCATCAGCAGCCCCGCCTCCGTGGCCGTCAGCCCGCCTATGCTCTGCAGGTACAGGGCCATGAAGAACGATATGGAGTACGACGAGGCGTAGTTCAGGAACGCGGTTATGCAGGATCCGGCGAACACCCTGTGCCTGAACAGGCTCACCTTCAGCAGGGGGTCCTCCTTTCCCGACTGGGAGCGGACGAACAGGGCCAGGAGCACCAGCCCTGCTGCGACCATGGCGAACGCCCACGCCTGGGGCATGTTGATGACGCCGCCCATGGTGAGCGCGATGGCCATCCCGTACAGCACCGAGCACTTCCAGTCCATGGCCGCTCCGGGGTCCGCCACTATCTCGTGCTTGAAGCGGGACATCAGGAGCATCGCCAGGGCTGC
Organism: Firmicutes bacterium CAG:194; assembly: GCA_963605395.1. Lineage (GTDB taxonomy): Archaea > Thermoplasmatota > Thermoplasmata > Methanomassiliicoccales > Methanomethylophilaceae > Methanoprimaticola. Next base: position 1,537 of record CAVCVB010000007.1, on the reverse strand, counting down.
GATCGGGATTATCACGAAGAACAGGCTGTGCCATCCAAAGGCGTCGTTGAGCAGCCCTCCGAGAGGAGGCCCTGCCGCCAGCCCGATGTAGACGCACATGGTCTGGAGCCCTATGGCCCCTCCCCTCTCGTTGGTCGGGAACACGTCCGTTATCAGCGCTATGGCCGTGGTCACCAGGGAAGCGGATCCGAGCCCCATCACTATCCTGCACAGGATCAGGAACGGGAACGACGGCGAGAACGGCGCTACGAGGCACACGGCCGCGAGCACGATGTTCCCGAACAGGAACACCTTCTTCTTCCCGTAGATGTCCCCGACCTTCGCCATGGGGACCATGAAGACCACGGAAGACAGCAGGAACGCGGTGTTCACATAGGCCTGCTGATGGGACCCGACACCGAACTCGTTGCCGATGTTCAGCAGGGACAGGTTCATCATAGTGCTTATCAGAGGGGTTATGAAGCCTCCGATGCAGCATGCCAGAAGAACGATTCTGCACTCCCCCTTCGTGAACTCGTCCATGCCGGTCCCTCCGGAGGAGGATGAATATGTGCTGATATAAGGATGCCACGAGCATCACAGCCATGGCGAGGGCTGTGAGATGTGAACAGGATCCAGCCGGAACACCGTCCGCCGGAGGTTCCTCGGAGAAGGGTGCTGCGGGGCCCCGTCACGGGGCTTTGCAAGGCTCCGTCCGGGCCCGTTCCGAGAACACGGAGTTGACGATGACAAGCGCCATCAGGCTAGTGACTGCCGCGGCGATGACAGGTATCCAGAAGATCGGAATCGATGCGACCGGGCCGTAGAAGAACATCAGAAGGACCACCATGCAGTTCCGGAGCAGGGCTAGCAGGGCAGACACAGGGGATTTCCGGAAGGACTGCAGCATGGACGACCCCACATCTATTATCCCTGCGAACGGGATCAGCACGGCGTATATCCTCAGGACCTGGACGAAATCATCATGGTACTCGGCCATCGACGGAGCGTAGGTGAACGGGACCACCGCCCACTCCGCGAAGATGAACAGCACCGCGGCGATGAGGCCCATCCCCCCTATCACGAGCATGAGGGCATAACGGTACCCTGCCCTCGCTTTCGCCACATCTCCCTGCCCGAGCGCCGCTGAAGAGACGGAGACCAGCGCCATCCCCGTGGACCTGGACAGGACCTGGGAGAAGTTGATGAAGTTCCATGTGACATTGTAGAGCATGATCGAGACCGTGCCCCCGATGCCTATGATCAGCGCGCCGTTCAGCATGGTCATCGTGTCGTTCAGCACGCCCTCCGCCGAGCGGGGGCCTCCCACGGACATGATTGCTTTGAACCCGTCCCTGGTGGGCCTCATGTACTCTGCGCGAGGGATGACAACCAGCACCCCATGCCTGTACCACCAATGGGCGACGGCGAGCGGCACCGCGGAAGAAATGGCAGTGGCCGTTCCTGCGCCTGCCAGCCCTCCGCCCAGGCCGTAGATGAGCAAGGGGTCCAGCACCATGTTGGCGACCACCCCGGTCAGGAGCATGGCCATGGACCT